>CAZQYB010000064.1:0-13707 GCA_964597535.1 uncultured Pirellulales bacterium
ACGAGTGGAGTTTGTTCGCAGAGCGCAACGGTGTGGACCTGATTAAGGTCATCAAAGCAATCAAGGTTCGGCCTACCCACAGCAATATCATCTTTCCGGGCCCGGGCATCGGCGGATACTGCCTGCCCAAGGATGGCGGCCTCGGGTACTGGGCATACAAGCACATTCTTGGCTTCGATGATGATATCTTCAAAATAACAACAATGGCAATCGACATCAACGACACGCGCAGCCTTCACGTAGCAACACTGACGAGAGACGCACTTCGTAATATGGGTCGGATGCTTGGTGGGGCGCCTGTGCTTTTGTGCGGAGCAAGCTATCGCCAGGATGTCGGCGACACCCGCTACAGCGGCTCGGAAATAGTCGTGAGAAAGCTGACCGAAATGGGTGCTAAAGTTCGGGTCCACGACCCTTATGTGGAGCACTGGTACGAGCTGGAAAAACAGGATACATACCCCGCGCCCGGGCACTCGCTGGCGAGATTTTTCCGCAACCAGGATGAGCTTATTAACATTCGCGTTCAACACGCTCTCGCCGCTGCACTAAAGGGCACCCAGGCAATTATATTAGCTGTGCCGCACGCACCCTACCTGGAGCTCGACCCTGATAAAGTGCTGGAGTGGGCAGGCGCACCGCTGGCGGTTATCGATTGCTTCGGCATACTAAGCGATGAGAAAATCCGCCGCTACTTCGAGCTCGGCTGTGAAGTAAAAGCTTTAGGCCGGGGACATATCCAGCGAATAAAAGAAGAAGTGAGAAAAGCCCGAAAAGTTAAAGCTAAAAGCGAAAAACTATAACGCAAAATTTAAAACTTTTGGATTTTACGCTATGGTTTCACACTTTTCACTTTGCGTTTTACGCTAATTATGAGCGATATTAAGAATAAAAGGATAGCGATTTTGGCGCCGGTCGCCTGGCGGACCCCCCCTCGGGCCTACGGTGCCTGGGAAACTGTCGCAAGTAATATTACAGAGGGCCTGGTGGCTCGCGGCTGGAAAAACGTAACGCTGTTCGCCACAAAAGAATCTATAACAAGCGCAAAACTTGAAGCTATCATTGAAAGGGGTTACGAGGAAGATAAGACACAAATCCCAAAGGTCTCCGAGTGTCTGCATATTTCCTATTGTTTGCAGCGCTCCGATGAGTTTGACCTCATTCACAACAATTTCGATTATCTTCCGCTTACTTACCTTCCGTTTATGAAAACACCTATGCTAACCACTATCCATGGTTTTTCCGACCCGGATATTCTGCGGGTTTATCGAAACCATAAAGACGCTTACTATGTGTCCATCAGTGACGCCGACAGAGACAGGGAGCTGCCTTATGTTGCGACCGTTTACAACGGCATCGACCTTTCCAATATTACTTTCAGAGAAACGCCCGGTCACAACCTTGTCCATTACGGACGCATACATCCCGATAAAGGAACACATTTGGCCATTGAGCTTGCGAAGAAATGCGGCAAAGACCTGATAATTGCAGGCATAATTCAGGACCAGGATTATTTCGACAATTTACTCAAGCCGCACATTAATAATTCTTCCATTCAATATATCGGCCCCGTTAATCCAGTGCAGCGTGATGCGCTCCTCAAAGAAGCTTATGCGGTCGTTCATCTTAATACTATCCCCGAACGATTCGGCTTAGTGATGGCCGAGGCGATGGCTGCGGGCGTGCCCGTAATTGCAATGGATTTGGGCTCCTGCCGTGAGGTCATAGCGGATGGTCAAACCGGCTATCTGGTCAATAATGTGGACGAGGCGGTGCAGGCCGTCGGCAAAATCGAGCATATAGACCGCAGAAAGTGTCGCCGGCACGTGGAGGAGAACTTCACCATCGACCGTATGGTCTCGCATTACGAAAAAGTGTACGAGGAAATCTTTCGACGCGAAGCCCAAAAGAGAAAAGAAATCAAAAATTAAAAATCAAAGAGCAAAATGACAAATCAAAATTCAAAAATGACATTCTGATTTTGCATTTTAATATGTCATTTTGATTTTTGCATTTTGACTTTTGATATTTTACAGGGAGCTGATGGATGAAGAAAAAACTTGTCACACGCTATGAAGGCAATCCTATCCTGACAAAGGACGACATCCCCTATCCTGTGGAGACGGTTCACAATGCCGGCGTTACCAAATTCAACGGCGGGTACATAATGCTGTTTCGCTCACACCTTGATACCGGCCGGTCCATAATCGGTCTGGCAGAGAGTGACGACGGTTTCAATTTTAAACCTCGCCCCGAACCTTTTATGGTGCCGAGCAAAGAGCCGAAATTTCACAAATACGAAGAGTACGGCGTTGAAGACCCCCGCATTACCTTTCTGGACGGGGCATATTATATAACATACAGCGTATATTCGCGACATGGGGTCCGAATCGGACTGGCCAGAACGTTGGATTTCGACTCGGTTGAAAGAATTGCGTTTATAACTCAAGCTGACTGCCGGAACATTGTACTTTTCCCGGAAAAAATCAACGGCAGGTATGTTAGATTGGACCGGCCCCATTCCGACATCAGCCCCTGGTCAATCTGGATTAGTTTCTCTCCTGATTTGCGCCACTGGGGTGATTCAAAGATTGTAATCAAATCTGCGCCCTATCACTGGGACCAGATGAAAATCGGCCCCGGCGCCCCGCCTATTCGTACCGATAAGGGCTGGCTGAATATTTATCATGGTGCCTTCCCGACAATGGACGGCTGTGTCTATCGGCTGGGAGTTGCACTGCATAAGCTTGATGACCCAGCGCAGATTCTTGGCGTTGGTGACCGCTGGATTCTACAGCCGCAGGACCCCTGGGAGCTTGTCGGCTATGTGCACAATGTCGTCTTTACCTGTGGGGCCGTGCCCGAAGACGATGGGACTTTGAAGCTTTACTGGGGTGGCGCCGACACGGTAATGTGCGCCGGAACAGCGGTAATCGACGAGCTTGTCGAGCTTTGCCTGACTGACTCCAGACCTTCGATATAAAGAGTCAGACTATCTTTGCCTTTTGTCCATAAACAGAATAACTTTTTCGTATTTTTCCGGCGACAGAGTTTCTTTTAATATCCTGCGAATTTCTCGCATAGGCGTCCGCTGGGTCGTGTGAGTGACAATGATATGCTCGTTGTTAAGCTTTTCCATTAGTGTCGCAAACTCGTTGATGTGTATGTGTCTGCCCGCTTCAGCCCTTCCGGAGTGCTCCGTCTCGTAGAACGTACACTCCGCGATTAAAATTTTGCTTTCGGCGATGTATTTCAATTGCGAAAAATCGACATATTGCGTATCGCCGAGGTAAGTAACAATTGGAATCTCCAGCGGATAATCGATTTCGATTCCCTGCTTTTTTAGCTCGACGATTTGTGATCCAATAAGCTTGGCGTATTCGGGTTTAATCTTTTTTCGCTTTTCGATTACGCTGTACCCAACAGAACCCTTGCTGTGTTTTGTCGGGAATACCCTCGTAAACAAATTCGGTTTTATCTGGTACTCGTCGCCCGCTTTCACCCCCACCAGGTTGGCCGGTACTTTATTCCCGTCCAGTCGAGACCAGGCATTGACGATTTCTCTTATCGGGCCCAGTAAATTCACAGGTGCCAGTATTGTACCCGGAGATTGGCCGCAAAAGTTCCGGTGGGACAGATAATATGCAATGCCGGCGGCGTGGTCCATATGCCCATGCGTGAGCAAAACATTATTTATTGGAATAACCTGGTCAGGGGCCTTGCCTATATCGAAGCAAACATCCAACTGCGGCATTGCAACCACCGTCTCTTCAGCCGCAACCGAATAGCCGATGATTTCCAGCTCGTCTATCTTGATATATGCTAAATTATGACTTGCCATTTGGTTATCCTGTACCGCAAATAATGCGAAACCTTAATGATAGAGAGAAAAGGCGGTTATGTCAATTTGTTTCTGAAGTTACGCAGCAATGGGGCCTTAATACTTTGACTGTTGAAGATGCACTTGTTGTCGGTAGGTTGGTTTGTTATACTTTTCCCTGATGCAAAATAGGGAGATAAATATGAGCAAGTCCGGAAGTTTTTTTTCGATTCTTATTCCAGGTGCCACGGTATTTCTTTCAAGTGCATGTATTATGGTATTGGAGCTGGTTGCAGGCCGGCTGATTGCCCGTCATCTTGGGTCGTCTCTATACACATGGACATCGGTGATAGGGGTGGTCTTGGCGGGTATTACCATCGGTAATTATCTGGGCGGTCGTATCGCAGACCGCTTCCACGCGACAAAGACCTTATCTGTGCTTTTTGGAATTGCCTCGCTAACTTGTGTAACAACCGTTGTTTTGAATAATCTTGTGGGCGGGTGGGTCTTTCTGTGGTACATCAATTGGCCTGTGCGCGTTTTTACTCACGTCACCTTAGTATTCCTGATTCCATCCACATTATTGGGAACGATAAGTCCGGTGGTAGCGAAAATGGCTCTTGACAGAGGATTGCCGACGGGCAGGACAGTAGGAGACATATATGCCTGCGGTGCTGCGGGCAGTATTGTGGGAACATTTCTTGCGGGGTTCTACCTGATAGCCGCAATGGGTACAATCGCTATTATCTGGACCATCGGTATTGTCTTGCTGTTGATGGCCATCCTCTACTGGGCCAGATTATGGGTGCTGTACTTATGGGCGGTAATCTTCATTATCTTAATGACTATGGCAATGGCGCCTGTCCAGTGGGCCGAGCGTACCAGCTCATCTCTTGCATTGAGGGAGAAACCCAATCCGAACGTTTTGTACGAAGATGAAACCCAATACAACTATGTCGCCGTAGTGCGATTATCCAGCAACCCGGACAAACGCAAATTTGTGCAGGATATTCTCACGCATAGCATAATGATAATGGATGACATAAGAGACCTCCAATATGCTTACGCACGGATTTACGCCGCGGTAACGCAGCGACTGAGTCAGGGCAGGGGTAAGCTTTCGGTCCTGGCAATCGGAGGTGGGGGGTACGTGTTTCCTCGCTATGTTCAGGAAGTCTGGCCCGGAAGTAGCGTTGATGTGGTCGAAATAGACCCCGGTGTAACAGAGGCGGCCTTCCGGGCATTTGGTCTGCGGAGGGATACTGCGATAAATCTTATTACTATGGACGCCCGTGACTATGTAAATGGGCTGTTGGAGCAGAAACGCATTGGTCGGAAGATTCCGCAATATGATTTCATATACGAGGATGCCATCAACGACTGCTCCGTTCCATACCAGTTGGTGACAAAGGAATTCAACGACAAAATTGCACAGATTTTGGCCAGCGACGGCACATATATGGTAAACCTGATTGATACGCTTCACGGTGGCTTGTTCATTGGCTCATTTATAAATACCCTGGAGCAGACATTTCCTTATGTTTATGTTATTACTGAGCGGCAGGAAGATTTAAGTCGCACTACTTTTGTAGTTATCGCTGCCAACCGAGAACTCAAGCTTGAAAACCTGGGTATGGAGAAATCAGCAAAAGGTTTGGATTTATGGATATTAAGCGCTTCCGACATAAAAGCCCTCAAGGAAAAGGCGGGCGTGGTTATTTTAACGGACGACTACGCACCGGTTGACAATCTTCTTGCTCCGGTGGTACGCCAACGCGGCGTGGATTTTATGTTGAAAGAAGCTCGGAAGCTCGCAGAAAATCTTAAACTCCGGGGTAAATTTGACGAAAGCATCGCTACATACAAAGAAGTTCTTAAAGTCAGGCCGATAGTTTCGGTTTATCGTGAAGTAGCTGCGATGATGATACAACAGGACAGACTAAACGAGGCCGCAGAAACTTTGCAGCAGGCAATTGAGTACGGTGAACAAGCTGAAACCGGAGTCAGTCTGGCGGGTGTTCACCTCGACCTGGCTTTGGTGCTGAAAAGATTGAAACGGCTTGAAAAGTCAAGGCAGCATTTTCGCAGGGCAATAGACGGATTTCGAAAAGAGTTGGCCCGCAATCCCGACTCGGCTGAGACGCTTTTTAAAATGGGCGTCGCCCTTACTGAAGTCGACCGGTTCAATGAAGGAATCAAATGTCTTCGGCGGGCGACAAATATGGACCCGCTTGATGTGAAAAAGCATTTGACACTGGCCCAGATACTTTTACTACGGGAACGTTACGATGAAGCAATTAAACAGTTGGGCGAGGGTATTCGATTTATGTTGGACCACGGCCAGAGGGAGAAGGCCGCGGAGTTACAAAGGTTTCTTGAATCGGTCGAACTCAGAAAATCGAAACACAAAAAGTAGCGAAATTATCCTTTCCCGGTTCCGCCTTAAACGTTAAGGAGACTTTTCGCAATGCCTGATAAACGAACGCATAGAGGCCCGCACCCGGCGGATGCAAAATTGTTTGCTCCCGCAGCAATTGGCAATCTTGCCGCCGCTCTTGCCGATTATTCACTGCTGCGGACGAAGGGCTACGCCGAAAAAAGCGCTCTGAAATTGGTTGGCGATAAATTCTCACTTACCGAAAGGCAAAGATTGGCGGTTATGAGAAGCGCCTGCTCCGACCAGCAGCTCTCTTCCCGAAGGCAGTGCTGTTTGCCAATCGCGGCTCTTGCAGGCCAGTCCCTTACTATTGATGGCTATAACGTCCTGATAACAATTGAAGCGGCGATGAGCGGCGCAGTTGTCTTCAAAGGCAGGGATAGCTGCTTCAGAGACTTGGCAAGCGTACACGGGACATACCGTAAAGTTACTGAAACAATACCGGCCGTGCAGCTTATAGGCGATTTTCTAAAAGAAATCGCCGTAACCGAAGTCTTGTGGCTGCTCGACAGCCCCGTCTCCAACAGCGGCCGATTAAAAATGCTAATTGGCGAACTGGCCCGCAAAAGCAATTGGGACTGGCAAATTCAGCTTCTTCTGAGCCCCGACGCCGAACTGATAAAAACTACTGCTGTTGTCGCCACCAGTGACAGCGTTGTGCTCGATGGTTGCAAAAGGTGGGTCAATCTGGCCCGCGCGATTATCGAAGAAAAACTCCCCAATGTCTCTCTGGTGGATTTGTCATTATGATAACGGTTGCTGCCGGTATATTCTCAACGCCGTACCGATTTAAAAAGCCGGTTTTTTGGTACCGGCCTTTTCTTTAGCAGTGGTCAATTTCACTCATCACGGTACCCAGTAATCTTTCATATGACACATCCAGCCGTCGTAATTACCGGTCACGGTGCAAAAGTCCGGCGGGGGGGCATTGTTTGGGTTCCAGTCCTTATGCCACCTAAGCTCCCACAATTCCTTAAGCCCAATCTTGCTGGCGTGAAAGTCTGCAAAAACGCCGTTTATATGCTTGTTGTGTCGGTTGATGCAGCGGTCCTTTATTTCATTTACACTTGAACCGCCTTCAGCTTCGTAGGTTTGACCATCGTATGCGGGTGGTTGGTCATCGTGCAGCGGGGAGTCTTCCTCAACCGCAGAGTCAGTTAACACAGGAATATAAGCTGCGCCTTTAACAATAACAGTGCCCCAAAGCTTTCCCCCCCTGCCGCCACTATCATTCTGACCCACAAACATATTTATACCATAGCTGCCGACAAAAAGCACGTCGTTCTCCTCCGCCACCCAGGCTTTAAACTTTCGACCCCATTGCCACCCCGTTGGTGGTACTATTACGGGTTTCTTCGCGCTCGGACACAGGAGCAGGTCCACGTTTTCAAAGTATGGCAGCAAAGGCGTGATCCAGTTATACTCCTCTTCCTCTGGCGGCATACGGCCCCTATTATCACCCGTGTACATCTTGCAGGCAATGCCCCATTGATGCATATTCGACAGGCAAATAGCTGCTCTTGCCTGTGCTTTTGCCTTACTTAGTGCCGGTGTCAAAATCGAGACCAATAACGCAATGATGGAGATTACCACCAGAAGCTCTATTAACGTGAACCCCGTTAGAAATCTTCTGCTTACCTCATTAGAAGTCTTTTCTAACGGGGTGAACCCCTTTCGTTTATACGTAACCACGGCCTTTTCTGCCAATATTCTACTAACCTCGCATTTATAAGATGCGCAAAACCGGTCTTCTGTTTCATTGATTTTGCATTTTCACCACAAATTTTCGCTCTGGGCTAATAATAGCATACCAAAAATTCGGTTTTTTTGCAATGTTAAATCCCCCTCCGACGCTCCGTTTCCAAAGGGACTTTACATTTTTTCCATCTTTTTAGTATAAGGATTACTCTTGAAACTCCCTGAAAATGTGGCATCACAAAGAAAGCAAGCATTTGACAAATAATCCAAATATTGCATAATCCATCAGTACAAAATCGCTAACCTGTATTGTTACTCATTGTTCTTGAGTTTTTATATGGAAGAAAGCACGAAAAAAGTTATTGCGCTTGGTGTTATTGTCGTCTGTTTGGTTTTAGCTGGTGTAATAACTTATAAGACCAGCTTGTCTAAAGGGCCTGACTTGAGGCGATTTGAAGACAAGATGACCTGGGTCAAGTGCCGCAATCCGGACTGCAAGGCCGTATATCAGGTCAATGTGAAAGATTACTTAGAGTACACAATAAAACACAAAGACCCAGGAGTACGAGGCACACCGCCCCTGATTTGTAGAAAGTGTGGAAAGCTACGTGTTTATAGAGCCATAAAATGCGAAAAGTGCGGCTTTATCTTTGAATTGGGCTCTATCCCACGCAATTTCGAAGATAGATGCCCCAGGTGTGGCTATAGCAAAATAGAACACGACAGAACGGCATCGTCCGCCGGAGGCGAATAGCAAAAGTGTACAAGTACCTGCAAAGCTGCGAAAGAAGTAGCTGCCGACGCCGAAGACCGCCTTGGCGGGCACTTCTTTCCACAGTAGAAAAAAGCTGTTGATGAATTGTATATTTCGCAAGTTTATTCTTGACGGATACACAGAAATCGGTTTTATTTATGAGCAAGGTTGAAATGCAAAAAAATTGACTGGTTGTAATAGCGTACAAATAAAAAATTTGCGTATCTTATAGAACGGTCAAAAGGATTTGTCTCTTTTACTTGTCTGGAAAGGATGGAACAATGCGAACTGTCAAATTTTCAGTGGTTTTTATCGTATGTACTTCTCTGGTACTTGTGAATGGCTGCGGCTCTGAGTTGAAAGACTGTAAAATCCAGAACGCCTCACAGCAAAAGCTGATAAGTCAGCTTGAGAGTAAAGTAGGGGCTACCGAGCTGGAACTTAAGCAGTGCAATAGCAAGCTCGATACTGCTGGAAGCACCAACAGTATCAAAATGGAGGCGCTCCAACAGGAGATTACTGCACTTGAAGAAGACCTGAGCAGAAAGAAGAGTTTGATTACCAGGATGCAAGAGCAGTTGCAGAGCGGCGTATCGTTGCCGCCGGAGTTGATTACTATGCTTGAGGATTTCGCCGCGAAAAATGAAATGGTCACCTATGATTTAGACCGGGGCATTGTGAAGTTCAAGAGCGACCTGCTTTTTAGGAGCGGTAGCGATGAGGTGCTGGCTCCAGCAGCAGAAGCAGTCAAGTCGCTTTGCGCGATTTTGAACTCCGAACAGGCCAAGGAATTTGACATTATGATTGCGGGCCACACTGATGACCAGCCTATTCGCTATTCTCGTCCGAAGCATCCGACCAACTGGCACCTTTCCGCTCACAGGGCAATATCGGTGCTGAAGATAATGGAAGCGAGCGAGATTGACTTGAAGCGGCTGAGTGCACGCGGTTTTGGTGAGTTTCGCCCCATCGAGCCCAATAAGCCTGACAAAAAAGGCAATCCGAAAAACAGGCGAGTCGAGATTTACATCATAGCCGAGGGAACATAAGTCGTGACTCGTCAGTCGAACCACGAATCACTGACCACAATGATGGCGGAACGCACCTTAATAATCGTCAAGCCGGACGCTATACAGCGACACCTGGCTGGTGAAATAATCAGCCGATTCGAAAAAAAAGGCCTTAAGCTCGTTGCGGCAAAGTTTATGCAGGTCCCTAAAGAGCTGGCCTGCCAACTTTATTGCGTGCATCAGGACAAACCCTTTTTTGAAGGTCTGGTAACGTACCTGTCTTCGGCCCCGCTGCTTGTAATGGTATGGGAGGCTGAGGGTGTCATAGATATGGTTCGCAGGATGATGGGAGCTACTTTCGGATATGATGCTGAGCCCGGTACTATTCGTGGTGACTTTGGTTGTTCAAAGAGGTGCAATCTCGTTCATGGCTCAGATAGTATCGAATCAGCAGGGCGGGAAATCGAGTTATTTTTCAAGCCCGAAGAAATCATCGTTTATGAACTGACTTACGCAGCCTGGCTATACGAGAAAAACGGTTGACCCAAGCGGCTTTACTGTCATATTGGATTGTTTTAATTCTTTCCCCGATCTGAGCCGGCCGGTTTAAAAATCTTATCGATTGACGGTCAGTTGTTTGTATGCATTTTCACCGCCGTTTATCAAATGCACCAGCGGCACGGGCCTGTCAACACCTTCGACGAACTTCGGCCGAGCAGCCCACGGCGTGACATTCAGCACGCCCGTCAAATCCATCCAGTGCTGCAGACGTGCAACCGGCAAATTCCACGTCATATGCAGGTGATTGGCCGGCGGATATTGCTTGTACTCGACCATAGTCGCATATTTCGGTACGACAAAGGTATGAGGCCATTCGGGCGTAGTCAGACTGCACATTGTCTCAGCAAGTTTCTTTGGCACTTCGGTTGTGTGGGCCTGGTCCCAGACCATACTGAACAATCCGCTTGTGGTGCTGTAAGCTAATCTGCCGGCGATACCTTCAATGCCGGGCGGTGTCATAAAAGTGACCGAGTTGCCCCCGCCGGGGAAATAATCGAAATCGGCCAGCGGCATACCAACGCCAGACATAATCTTTTTCACAGACGAGCCGGGCAGCGCCGCCCAGTCGTATGATGCGCTGCCGGAATTATTGCCGTCAACCAGGCCCTTGGTGAGCCACTCTGCATTCTTATTTAGCTCTTTAACGCCGATTTTCTTGGCCAGCTCTTTGATTTCCCAGGGCTCCCAGACCTTTCTAAAGTCCATAAACAGAGGCGGATTTCCGCCGCTAAGCCAGGTCATAAACAGCATTGTCAACAACCCCTGCACGTCAGCTTCGGTGGCGTATGGCAGGGGGGCTTTGCGGCCGTTATGGTCGAATGTGCTGTTGAAGAATGATTCCATCGCATCAGCCACAGGCAGCGGCAGCCCGCGAACGTCACTGCCCCATTCCAACTGGCTCATAAAGCCGCCGCCGACAGCGTTTAACTCAGCCATCAGGTCACGAATGATTAAATACATTCCCAGGCTCATATTGAATCGCTCGCTGTCCGCTTCGTCGCGAAGTTCCAGGCGTTTGCCGACGTATCTGTCTATCCAGCGCCGCAGTGCCTTGAGCTCTTTTTCGTCGTAGGCTTTTTTCTTGAGCATATCCGCCAGAAGTTTCATATCCAGACGCGTGAATTCGATGCCGAAAGTGTTTCGGGTTGGTAGTATATGGGCCAGTGCCGTTTCCATTCCCATCGAATCGTGCCCCAGGACCACAACTCTTCGGCCGCGTAAGCCGACAGCAGTTACCGCGGCATAGCACCAGTCAATCAGGCTCTTTGCTGTCTGGTCGGTCATCTTTGGATTTATTCCGGTATCAGGCCAGGTGCCGACATTCAGGGTAACCATCCGGCCGTATTGAGCGATAGCACCGGTGGTCGCGTGGGCATAAACTACGCCCGGCCTCGGCCCGCTGTTGCCGCAGGTTATGTTTATAGGTGTGTTTGAAGGGAACTGCTGCAGCAGCGAAATAGTTGTAAGCTGCGGGAAGGCCCAGGTGTCCGGCACACATACCAGAATATCCACGCCGGCCTTGCGAAACTGCTGGGCCACGATGTCGGCCTGCGGCTCGCTATCTACCAGCGCGGTGGAATAGACTACCGGCACGGGCGTCTTATCGGGCAAAACCACTCGGCCGGTTATACAATCGGCGGCCATTTTTGCAATATTTTGACAACGCTGCCGGTCTTCCTTCGTGATGCGCGGGTCACTGGTGGCAAAAACGCCAATAACAGGAACCTTCGGCGTTGCTTTCCTTATATTCGCCAAGCGCGTCGCTTCAATTTTCTTAGCCATTTGAATACCTCCTTAAATTATGTCGTTTAGCCAACAGGCATTTTTTGCCACGGGTGGCGAATGCAATTTAACGCCGCCGACTTGCTATGTCAAGCGCCAATCCATCCCCGCTTATTGGGCGGGTGTCTGTCAGAATAGTTGGATTTAAGTTCTACGGGTAAATCGGCTTAATCTCAAAGTAGTCAAAGTCTACACTGCCGTTGCTCATTAAAACGTAGGCGCCGATAGATTCACTGGTGGATTCCCCAAAGTATATTCCGTCGACTTGGCTTCGCTTGAACTCGTTGGTGGGCTCGGCGCCGTCAAGTCCGTAGAAAACGCGCCAGCGTCGGGTCGTGTCGTCATAGACAAATTTTATCTTTGCCGACTTGGGTGGCTCAGCCAGAGCAACGGGGTATTTGTCCCTCAGCGTGATTTGGTTCTGCTTGATCCATACGAACATGGTCTCGCCGCCTGCACAGGTAGGGTCGCGAAGACCCAAAGTAACGCCCTCAGAAATTTTTGGGCCCGGAGGGTTGTAGCGGATGTTCTTGAGTTCAAAGACCGCCTCGAACGAACCGGTTCCAACGTGCCTGTTGATGCCATTGTAGTGTGAGCCTGACTTTATAGTGTATTGTCCCTTGCCGTTGAAGCTGGCGATAGGGCCTTTGTAGTCGAGCCAGCCGGGATTGTCGAAGTCGGTCGGTCCGGTGAACGTTTCGACTATCGGCTTGACCTTCCGCGGTTCGTCAACCAGTGCTGGTGGAAGAGTCTTTAGCCACTTTACGTTGAAGGCGTAATGGTTTCGGCTGCTGATAATGTGTATGAGGCCGTCGAGACCCTGGCAGGCGGACAGGTAGCCGCGGTATTCAGAGCTTCGGCCGCTCATAGTGATGGCGGCGCCGTCGGTGCACTCGATGGTCCGGGCAGGACCATCGTCGGTGACAAGCCTCTTATAAGGCCATGTCTTTCCGTCATCGAGTGAGAGTGCGGCATAGAGGCCGCGTATTTCGCGTTCGTTGCCGGTCTCATCTTTGATAAGGATGCCTTTGCCGCCCTCATTGTTGTACGAGGCCAGGAAAAGCTCACCGCTTCGCAGCTTCAGCAGTGCCAGCCGCTGACCTCCGCCTACTGTCGGAAACTCGCTTGCGTACGATTTGAAGCTCCTTCCGCCGTCTGTGGAAACGCTGATGGGCATTTTTCCATAACCGGGGTCGCCCCTGCTGAACGCGAAGATTGTCCCGTCCGAAAGCTGGGTGACGCCGGCGTGTATGCCGGGGATGTCACCGCCGGGATTGGACCAGGTTTTGCCCTCGTCGCGGCTCATCCAAAGAGTATCGGGTCCATCGATGGCAAAGACAATTGTACCGTCGTGCATTCGAAAGACCGGCTCACACGGCAGGTGCCCTCTGGCAAATTCCGGTACGATTAGTCGCGGGGCCGACCAGGTCGCTCCACTGTCGCTGCTGGTTCGCATCATAATCGCCGACCTGCTGCGGCTCTTGGCCGCTGAAACGCCCGTGAAGTGGTAAATTGTTTTTTTGTCGTCGAACCATAACGCCGGTGCGTGGTTATTGCGGTCCGGCGTATAGAAGAACAGCGAGGCCTCTTCCCACTGGTCACTTCCATAGCGAAGGCGGCTTGCGGCGTCGCAGAGTTCCCGGCCGTG
>CAZQYB010000065.1:0-13697 GCA_964597535.1 uncultured Pirellulales bacterium
GTCCCAACAGTGCCCCGACCCTTAATACTGAAAACATCCTCAACCGGCATAAGGAACGGCTTGTCAACATCGCGCTCAGGAACCGGAATGTAATTGTCAACGGCCTCCACCAACTCATCAATGCACTTACAAATCTCGTCGCTCTTGCCTTCATCTTTCATTGCCGCTAAAGCGGAACCTCTAATGATAGGAATCTCGTCGCCGGGGAAGTCATATTTACTCAGCAGTTCTCTTATTTCCAGTTCAACCAAATCGAGCAATTCGGGGTCGTCAACCTGGTCCACCTTATTCATAAAGACCACAACCTTCGGGACATTAACCTGACGGGCAAGAAGGATATGCTCGCGAGTCTGAGGCATAGGGCCATCACCGGCAGCTACAACCAGAATAGTCCCGTCCATTTGGGCTGCTCCGGTAATCATATTCTTGACGTAATCAGCGTGTCCCGGACAATCAACGTGGGCGTAGTGACGCTTGTTTGTCTCATACTCTACATGCGCAGTATTTATGGTAATGCCGCGTTCCTTCTCTTCCGGAGCATTGTCTATCTCTTCGAACTTCTTGATATTACCGCCGCCCCTCATGTGAGCCAGACGCATCATAATTGCTACCGTTAGTGTTGTTTTACCATGGTCAATATGACCAATCGTTCCAATATTAACATGTGGTTTTGTCCGCTCAAATACCGCCTTAGCCATCTTAATATTAACCTCCAATGTCCTATGTTAGTATTTAATTCCTCACCTATCCGGTCATCGAAAAACTATTTTCAAACCTCTACATTAACCTACCGCCAAAATTACCGGTAAGTTTTCCCCGGCTGTCTCGGCTTGACATACTTATATTTAGCTGCCGATGGGACTCGAACCCACGACCTCGTCCTTACCAAGGACGTGCTCTACCAACTGAGCTACAGCAGCACTAAATCTACCACTCGCTGTCGATATCCGAAAAATCAAGCAACAAAGAACAACTTTGCCGTATATTCCCAACCCGCAAAGAATGAACCTCACGCTCGTTTGATAACTCAATAGGTCTATACCAACAGCGCAAAAGCTTGCAATTAACACCAGCTTTCTTAACGCAAAACACGCAACTTACAGAAATAATCGTAAGAGTGCAAACAGAAAAAACTAAAAAAATACAAAAAAATGCAAAAAAAACTATAAATCCTCAGATTTTCTTACTTTTTGGCGAGAAAATCATATCCCGACAACCCTTATCATCACAATATTACACAATTATTCACGCCACTTACAAACCAAATCCCGGTTAATTAGTTCCTCTTGCAGAAACAGCATTTGTCGTGCCCGTGAAAGCGGGAACTCAGCTTTTTCGCTCTGGAGACCTGCTTTCACAGGGCTGATACTATCGGTTTTTACTTTCCACGGCAGGTATTACTTATCAGTTTCTTGGGGCTTATTCCGATTTTCTACCCAGCTAAGGCGGTCAATCCAGCATTTCAACTGCTTCTGCCACATCGGTCTGGCCCCAGGGATATTTATCTTAGTAAGTGCCGCTAATACTACGTTAGGGTCGGCTCCGACAGGTGGGTGCGTAAAATAGCTGCCAATCGAGAGCACGACCGGACTGTTGGGTTCTAAGTCTTGCACCAACAAACAGTTATCTACCAACCTGACCGCCCCCTCAACATTTGGCCATCTCAAATACGCATCCAGCAAGTCGGGCAAAATTCTCTCTTTTCTCTCGCCGGTCTCGGCCATTTTATACAATCTGCCGAAATAATCCGCCGCCTGTCTAAATTTGCCGCTTCTTTTATAAAGTTCAGCTAATTTCTTTCTGATACCTTCGAGCATTTTTAGCTTATTTTCGCTCTCGGCTTTTCCCTCTGCTATCTCAAGAAGAGAAAGCTTCTGCTCATCAGATAACTTGCTTTGAGCGTTTGTTGAGTCGAATTTGCCTATCCACTTGTTCAGAACAGCGGCATCAGAGCTTGAGCTTTTGAATATTTTGAGCATTGCCCTCCAGACCAGGTCACTTTCGGCTGTTGAACCTATTTTTTTCGCCAGCCAGACCAAATCGCTTTTGCCGCCGACCTCACCGGCGAGTTCTATCACTTTCTTTCTTATTACAATGCTTGGGTCATTCACAAAATCTGTTCTCAATATATTCAGTGCCCTTGCTTTGTCAATATAGACAAGACCATCTACCGCTGCCTCCCGAACTAAATTTGTTGCGTCGTGCAGTGCCTCCTCGAACAAGGGCTTGAAAAGCTTTCTTGATTGAGCTTTGTAAACGCTCTGTGCGCACAGGTCTGCCATTGCATTAAGCAATTCTCTGCGCAATGTACCGTCGGCCTTATCCTTTTCCTGCTGGTATCTCTCCACAAGCCAACCAAGATATTTGCCAACGTCGGCCGAGGTTAACCCATCATGCTCAAGAAGCTTTTTTATAACTTCAGCACCTTTTTGGGCCTTTTTAGGTTCTTGCTCCGCAAGATATTCAGATGCCAATTCCAGGGTCTGTTTTCTTATCTCTGGTGAAATTTTGACTGGTGAATCGGGCAAGAAAGCGTAGGAGCACGCTGCGCCAAGCGCAACGAATATCTCCGTCCTTACGTCATCATATTGCTCAGTTTTGTGCTGTTCCAGCAGCTTTTCAGCTGAATTCAACTCCCCCATCAAAGATAGTAGTTTCGCTGTTTTCAGCCGAACATTTCTGTCCTGGTCGAAAATCAGATTGACCAAAATGGGCCCAAGAAGTTTAGTGGGCAATTTCTTGGGTTGCGTCCCTCTCCTATCTTGATAAATCTTTTCCAACGCCCACAATTTCACTGTCGCCTTTGAACTACGCAAATGCTCGGCTAAAAACTTACCTTTGGCTGTGTTCTCGCCATCGACCGCATCGCCACCAATGCCATTGTATATCCGGTCCAATGCGGACAAATAGCGCCCTTGCAACAAGTTCAGTTCGGTCTCCAGCTCACGCATCTGCGCTTCCTGGCGAATCAGGCGATTCCGCAGGAATACCTCCGGACCTTGGCGTTTGAGTTGGTTTATAGTTTCTTTGCGAGCTTCGGCATCTTTGCCCACTTGTATGCCCAGTGAATTGAGGCCCTCTTCTGCCGCGGCAGCTATCTGCATTTCAGAGTCACCGACCAGGTCTATAAGCTTAATCGCCGCCTTCATATCCGGCTGAAGCTTCAATGCGTATATTGCATTCAATCTCCCTTTGGCAGGCAGCGATGTATCTGTTGCTATTTTTTCAAGCCGCTTTGATATCTGCTCATACTCAAAAAGCAAGGTTGCTTCAGCAGCCAATTTAGCCCCGACAAAATCATCAGCGGTCAGAATATCAAGCAGCGGCTGGATAAAGTCGCCCTTTTGCTTAATAGGTTTGTGTGCCGCCCCAGCCTGACTCAGTGCCTTACACACAGCTCCTTGCGCAGCGCTATTTTTAGATGGCTTTAGCGCATCAAGTAGGATTTTTCTGGCCGACGGCTCCTCGCTAAACAACATTACAGCTGCTGCATTTATCCGCATCTGCTCGCTTGAGCCTTTGAACAAGGCATCTCTGGCAAGCTTCAATTGCTCATCAAGCTCAGTCTCTGCAATTGCTTCATTAGCCGGCAAAGCTGGCCTGTCTGCACCAATGCCAGCCTGCTGGCACCCTATCACCAACAGCAACACTACCAGGGGGATCACCGGATATAGCCGTTTTGTACTCATACGGACAACCCTAAAGAAATTCTTGCCTGTCAATTCAACTATCATAATAATCCCCAAACCACATTCAAGTCAATTCTCGTTTTGTGTGAATGCGTAAATGCGTTGATGCGTTCACTCATTCGCGTTTCTATGGTCTTGGGTGGTATTTTTTGTGAATCCTCCGCAACCTTTCCTGGTCAACGTGCGTATAAATCTGAGTGGTGGCTATGTCCACGTGGCCGAGCATTTCCTGGACGCTTCGCAGATCGGCTCCGCCTATCAGCAAATGTGTTGCGAAACAATGTCTCAATGTATGAACGGTTAGATTTCTGGGCATACCTGCACGAACTGCGTATTTCTTAACTAATCTCCAAATCTCAATACGACTCATAGGCCGGCCTGTTCGAGACAGCAGCAGAAAATCGCCGCTGAATGGTTTGGCCAATTCCGGCCGCAATTTCGTCAAATACTCGACTGTTGCCGCAATAGCAGCTTTGCCAACCGGGATCACCCGCTCTTTGTTACCTTTGCCTAAACAGCGTAAATAGCCGATATCAAGGTTCAAATCGGAGGTTTTCAGGCCGGCTAATTCACCCGCACGTATCCCGGTGGCATAGAGCATCTCAAGCATTGCCCTGTCACGAAAATAAAAAGTCTCTTTCGGTGAAGGAGCGTTCAGAAGATTAATAACCTGTTGCTTGCCGCAAATAATCGGCAGTCTCTGCCAGAGTTTTGGGCCTTCGAGCGTTGCGGTGAAATCATCCTCGACAAGGCCGGTAAGTTTGGCGAATCGCAGAAACATTTTTATGGCGACTAGGCAGCGCTTAACTGAGCTCTCATTTCTTTGCGCCTTAGAAAGGATTCGCAGATAGTTTTGGATAAGGGCCGGTTTTATCCGGTCCAGCCGGCTGACTTTATTAGACTCGCAATATTCCAAAAATCCTTTCAAATCACGACCGTATGCCAAAATGGTGTTGTTGGACAGCCCTGCCTCAACGGTCAAATAGTTGAGAAAATCTCTGACGCTCCGGCCTAAAGGCATAGAAAGCAATTTTTCGCCAACGAATTGCACCTGTGCCGATAACATCCATCCCCTAATACACGGTCGGCAAAGCCATAAGTCCAATACTATAATATAAGTATCGGCGATAAAAGGAGGTAAGCTTTAATACTCAAAGCCCGGAAATACCCGTGAAAAAAAGAAAAATAACTGAAAAATTACCTTGACAAAACAGACCTCTATGGCATAATAGAATTACTTGGATGTGGAGGATCACCAATATGAAAAAGCTGACTTTAGCTTTTACATGCCTGTTCTTAGTCGTTTCGTGCAAGGCAGGCACAATCACCGTCTATGACGAAGAGACAGCAGAACAATGTAAAGTCTCAAACCTCGGTCATTTTCCTGCGAGACTCCGTTGCATATGTTCCACACACCCGCGGGAACCGTTAACAATTCTGGAAGGGCAGAAAAATGAAAAAGGCAAGCCTAATTAGTTTCGCGATATTGTTCATGCTCACAAGCCAGGCGGCCAGCGACTGGTGGTGGCCGCCAACAGACGGCGCGACCATTGTCCCCCCTAACCCCACTTCGTCCGATGTCGTTTCTATAACCCTATCAGGTGAGTGGCCTGACAGTTGCATCCCTGAGGATTCGGCGATTTCCGTGACGGGTAACAATA
Source organism: uncultured Pirellulales bacterium (assembly GCA_964597535.1). Classification (GTDB taxonomy): domain Bacteria; phylum Planctomycetota; class Phycisphaerae; order Sedimentisphaerales; family Anaerobacaceae; genus CAZQYB01. The sequence goes on from CAZQYB010000065.1 coordinate 5,351, forward strand.
TCTATTTCGACGTGATTCATGACGTTCCACCGTGGGTCGCCTGTCTGACGGTTATTATGGGCTGGCAACAAACGCAGGCCGTTGGTCCTTTACCAGCAGGAACGTACACTGTTTATACACGTCTTGTCCCTTGGTTTCCGTTGCCGTTGCCGGACTACGAGCCGGTGGCAGAATTCATCGTGACAGATAACCAGTTTGTGCTAAGCACCAACTCGCTCACGGTTGGGGAAGGTGGTACAGCATCATTCACAGTGGCACTTTTGAACGAGCCGGCTGGAACCGTCGAGGTGACCGTGGCCCACGAATCAGGTGATCCCGACATCACCGTCCAGTCGGGAGCATCTTTGACTTTTGACCCGTGTGACTATTCGGTTCCCCAGAGCGTTACTCTCGCTGCGGCAGAGGATGAAGATTACCTCGATGGCCAGGCTGTCATCCACGTCACCGCGCCCGAGTATTTGACCGCTGAACTCGTCGCCCGCGAATCCGACAATGACATTCCGACCATTCTGTACGTCGACGCCAACGCGCCGGGCGATAACAACGGCACCTGCTGGGAACACGCTTTCACGGGCCTACAAGAAGCCCTCAGCGCCGCGAGAATTACTCCTGAGGTTCAGGAAATCCGAGTAGCACAAGGGGTATATACGCCGGCAGAACCGAATGGGAATCGTAACGCTCCGTTCAACCTCACTAATATAAGCATAACAGGAGGCTATGGCGGTTTTGGTGAGCCAGATCCTAACGTCCGTGATGTAAGCCTTTACAAGACAATTCTTACCGGTGACCTTAACGGCGACGATGGTTCGAACTTCGCCAACAACGGCGAGAATAGCCACAGAGTTGTGCACTGCGATGGGACAGTAGCTGTGGATGGCTTGACAATAAGCGGAGGTAACGCCTTTGGAGGTTCAGGGGCTGGTGCTGGGTTGCACACCGGGACCGGCTGCCAACTGACAGCGATGAACTGTATATTCAGCAGAAATATTGCGATGTATGGCGGAGGGATGTTCAATAACTCCGGCAACATTACCCTTATAAACTGTTCGTTAATTGGAAATTGTGCCACTGCGGAAGGTGGTGGGATATATAGCGCCCCTTGCAATCTAACTTTGATTAACTGTACGCTCTGCAACAACGCCGGCGGCGGGATGGATGGTAACATCTGGTATACCAACGTTACACTGACTAATTGCATTTTTTCGAATAACGGCGGAACAAGTGAGTCTGAACAGATTGGAGAGGGAATTTTCACCATCAACTATTGCTGCATCCAGGGCTGGTCGGGCAATCTCGGAGGCGTCGGCAACGTCGATGTCGACCCCTGCTTTGCCGATCCGTGCAATGGTGACTATCATCTGCAATCGGCCGCCGGCCGGTGGGACCCAAACACGGGCCAGTGGGTTACAGATGCCAACACAAGCCGTTGTATCGACGCTGGTAATCCCGGCTGCCCGCCAGATAGCGAGCCTGCGCCAAACGGCAACCGAATCAATATGGGTGCTTATGGCGGCACAGCCGAAGCGAGCAAGAGTCCCGCAAACTGGGCTTTATTGGCTGATTTGACAAATGACCACAAAATGGACTTCAATGACCTGGGCGTGTTTGTTGGCCATTGGCTTGAGAGCGGCGAGCACATCCCAAGTGACCTTGACCGCAACCAGACTGTCGATTTTAGCGATTTTGGCATCTTCGCCGACCAGTGGTCGGCCTCATATCTGCTTGAAACGAGCATGAGTTATCAAATAGGTGACTGCGACCTCGGAGTAGGGCAAGCATCGGCCGAGTCGGGTGAGTCCCGGTTTTCAGTATGGGTAGAAGGCCGCTATATTCATTTCGAAGATATGATGGTCGCCAATTGCTGCCCGGATGAACTCGAACTGCAGATGACGATAGAGGATAACCTAATCACGATATACGAGATCGAGCACCTATCAATGCCTTGTTTGTGCATCTGCGATTACCCTGTTACGGCAACGCTTGGGCCTTTTCAACCGGGTACGTATACTCTTGAGGTTTATCAGGATGAGTTCTATGGTGGCTTCATAGGAAGCACAACCGTCACCGTAGACTAAAGCCGTAAAGGTCGCAGCATCGAAACCGGCATGTGGCAATAGCCTGACCTTCCGGACCGAAATGGTGATCATTCCGGCCACAGTTGCTCGCTAAGCCAGCTATCTGCCAGGATAGCAAAATCCACAAGGCCAACAATACGATTACCACTCAAATCGGCAGCCGGTTTGGCTTTATCGCCACAGAACCACAGCGTGAACATCTCCAAATCGAAGGCAGTCCAACCGCATCTGAAAAAAACAATTGGTTCTTGAGTTAAGTCCTTACCACATATATAATCAGCCAAAATTTAAGAGGAATAAAAATTGACGGGTGCAAGATGAACAAAGTTAAACCATTATTGTTTATGGGTTGTGTATTGCTTCTGCTTTCATCGGGCTGTGCCAAACAGCAGCAATTCAAAACGGTCGAACAAATCTGCGTCTCGAACATTCAAAAGCCGCGGGCGATGCAGACAGCCGAAGACGTTCTCAGCCAAATGCATTTCACAATCGCCAAAGCCGATGCCGAGCAAGGCCTTATAAAAACCAGACCATTGCCGGGTGCACAGTTCTTCGAATTCTGGCGCAAAGATAATGTCGGGGTTAAAAACTCTGTCGAAGCAAATCTGCACAGTATTCGAAGAACTGTAGAGTTGGACATAAACCAACAGGATGGACAACTGTGTATCGGCTGTGATGTTAAGGTACAACGATTATCCTTGTCCGAGTACGAGGTCAGCAGCAGCTCACGGGCATACGAGATGTTCTCGGAAAGCACCGCATCGATGCAGAAGCTAAAACTACATCCCAAGCAGCAAGAATATATGACCTGGCTCGATATGGGCAACGACACCAGATTGTCAACAAAGATTTTGAAGCGGATTGGAAAAAAGCTAAAAGTTAAAAGTCAAAGGTAAAAACGCAATACAAGATACGAGATGGTTACGAGAGTATTAGTTTGCGGCGGAGCAGGTTACATCGGCAGTAATATGACGGCGATGCTGGCCGCCGCCGGTTTCGAGCCGGTGGTCTTTGATAATTTAAGCACAGGCCATAGGTCGGCGGTACGCGAAGCTGAGTTGGTCGAAGGAGATTTAGCCGATTACGAATTACTCACAAAAACGCTTAAGAAATACAAGACTGATGTCGTAATGCACTTTGGTGCCCTCATCGAGGTCGGCGAGTCAGTGCAGGCACCGCTCAAGTATTATCGCAACAATTTTTCCAATACTCAGACGTTATTGTCAGCGATGGAAGCCGCCGGTGTGGCCAAATTCGTCTTCAGCAGCTCTGCAGCAGTGTACGGCATGCCTGAGCAAGTGCCGATTACCGAAGATTCACCTAAAGAGCCGATTAACCCTTACGGGGAAACCAAATGGGCCGTTGAAAGGATGTGTCACTATCAAAGCCAAACAGGAAAACTTCGCTACGCTGCGCTGAGATATTTCAACGCCTCCGGTGCAGGAGATAATGCCTCGCTTGGTGAAGACCATCGGCCTGAGTCGCACCTGATTCCGCTGATTATCCAGGCGGCAATGGGAAAACGCAGTAAGGTCGAAATCTACGGAACCGATTACCCTACGCCGGACGGCACCTGCATCCGCGATTACATTCACATCGACGATTTGTGCAGGGCACATCTGCTGGCGCTGAAAAAGCTGGATGAAACCCCTGAACTTATCTACAACCTGGGCAATAATAAGGGCTACTCGGTCAGAGAGGTAATCGAAACGGTTAAAAAGGTTTCGGGCAAAGATTTTAATGTTATAGCTTCAGACCGTCGGCCGGGGGATGCACCGGTATTAACCTCCGACGCCACAAAAGCCGGGACCGAGCTTGGCTGGAAACCAGAATTCGGCGAACTGGAAAAAATAGTCGCCACCGCCTGGCATTGGCACAACGAGCACCCTGACGGTTATCCGAACTGAGCTAACTAAACCAGCAGTAAGCGGAAATAGCGTTACGAACCACGAACAACGAGATACGGGAAATGAGTGAAATCTTTGTCGGCATTGACCTGGGTGGAACAAACATCAAGATTGGCTGCTTCGATTCGCAGCTAAAGCTTGTCTGCAAAACAGCGGTGGCAACCGGAGCCGATATGGGGCCGCAGGTTGTCGTTGACAGAATCGGCCAGACTACCGAGAAGTTGTTAGACGATAACGGCTTATCCAGCGAGGCAATCGGCGCAATCGGTATAGGCGCACCGGGCCCTGCCAAACTTGATGAGGGCATCATCATCGCCAGCCCAAATATGCCCTCATTCAAGAATGTCCCTCTGCGAAAAATGGTCAGCGACAGATTTGGCAGGCCGGCAATCCTGGAAAACGATGCCAACGCCGCCTGCTGGGGCGAATACGTCCTCGGTGCGGGCAAAGACGTCGAGGATATGGTCTTTTTCACTCTCGGCACAGGAATAGGCGGCGGCGTCATAATCAACGGCAAACTTGTGCACGGCTTTGCAGACAACGCAGCCGAGCTGGGGCATATAATCATCTATCCCGACGGCAGAAGATGCGGCTGCGGACAGAGGGGCTGTGTCGAGGCCTATGCCTCCGCTGATTCGACAGCGAAAAGAGCGACCGAAGCCGTAAAAGCGGGAGCACAATCAAGTTTAAAAAAGGTGCTCGATGAAAAGAACAAAATATCCTGCCGGGACGTTTACCAACACCTCGCCGCCGGGGATAAGCTGGCCAAAAGAATAACCGATGAAACAGCCAAAGCGCTTGCACTTGTTTGCATCAATGTCCTGCACACTACCGAGCCGAAGCGGATAGTTTTTGCCGGCGGAATGATTGCCGCGGGTGATGTGCTCCTGAATCGAATAAGATACTACTTCGACGAACAAATCTGGTCTCTGAAGAAGGAGGCGGTTGAAATCGAATTTGCCACGCTCGGCGAAGATGCCGGCATAATTGGCGCCGCCGCCTTAGGCAAGCAGGCAAAAGATGAAGGCAAATTCAAATTAGGGAGGTAGCTATGAAAGCAAAAGCATTAGTGTTCGGTGCTTGTGTTGTGTTGGTGGCGCTAGTTTCCGGCTACAGCACCACGCAGAAGCATCGCTGGGCTGTGCACGATAAAAATCGTCCACAGCCGAAGGTCATTGCGCCTGGTAAGCAAGCTGGTCAGCCACCGTCGGATGCAATTGTTCTCTTCGATGTCAGTGACCTTTCGCAATGGGTCTCGACCAAAGATAGCGAGCCGGCAAAATGGAAAGTCGAAAACGGCTATATGGAGGTCGTTGACAAAACCGGCTCTCTTCGCACCAGACGCTCATTCGGCGATTGTCAGTTACACATCGAATGGGCAACTCCGGCCGAAGCCAAAGGCGAAGGCCAGCACCACGGCAACAGCGGCGTTTACCTGATGGGCAAGTACGAAGTTCAGGTCCTCGATTCGTACAATAACACAACGTATCCGGACGGCCAGGCTGCGGCGATATATGGCCAAAACCCGCCGATGGTCAACGCCTGCCGACCGCCGGGACAGTGGCAGAGCTTCGACATAATCTTCCGCAGGCCAATCTTCAAAAGCAAAAAGGTTGCAAAGCCCGCTACTATTACCGTTTTGCACAACGGTGTGCTTGTTCAGGACCATTGGGTAATCGAGGGCCCAGCCGTGCATAAAAAGCGGGCGAAGTACACCAAGCACGAAGACAAACTCCCGCTTACGCTCCAGAACCACGGCGACCCCGTCCGCTACCGCAATATCTGGATTCGCGAGCTGCCGGAGCCCGAGTAACCATAGACGTTCGCCGTGCACCAGCAAAGTCAAAAACGATAAAAAGAACTTGTTAGTGAGGATGGTTTGTGACTTCCAAAGAACGAATTTACGCGATTCTAAAGGGAGACTCCTTCGACCGTCCCGCCGTCACACCTATTTTTATGGCTTGGGCAGCCAACTACATAGGGCATACCTACAGGGATTATTACCTCGATGGCGATGTGCTTGTTGAGGCCCAGCTTGCAGTCACCCGCGAGTTTAATCTTGACCAGATAAGCGCCATAAGCGACCCCTGGCGCGAAGCGTCAGCTTATGGAGTGGAATTTGAGTATCCCGTTGATGGCGTCGGAAAGCCAAAGGATACGTTAATCAAAACCCACGATGACATTTCCCGGATACAACTGCTCGATATTGAAAACGCTGAACGAACCAGGCAGCGTGTTCAAAGTGTCCAGCAGATGGCCGCTGAACTCGGCCAAACCCATAGCGTACTTGGCTGGGTGGAAGGACCACTGGCCGAGTATGCCGACCTGCGCGGATTGGAAAAAACGCTAATGGACTTGATAGACAAACCGGAAATGTTCATCGAAGGCGGTGACATCATTGTTCAAAACGCAATTGCATTTGCCTCCGCCCAAATAAATGCCGACGCCGATATGATTGGGGTTGGTGATGCTGCGGTGAGTCTAATCGGAGCAGATTTGTACAACAAGTATGTTTTGCCTCTCGAGCAAAGACTTATCGCGGCTATTCACGAAGCCGGAGCCGCCGTGAAGCTGCACATCTGCGGCAATATAATAAGTATTATTCAATATATAGCCCAAACCGGCGCAGATATTATAGATGTTGATTGGATGGTCGCTCTCGACAAGGCAAGGGAGCTTGTTGGCCCGGAGGTCACGCTGTGCGGAAATTTTGACCCCTCGGCCGTCTTACTTCAGGGCAGGAAGGAAGATGTTGCCGAAGCAGCAAGGAATTGCATTAAAACCGGCGGAGACAAATTTGTTTTAATGCCCGGCTGCGAGGTTCCACCCGCAACACCTGAAGAGAACATTCGCGCATTTTGTCCCTGCGATGGCTGTTTGATTCGAGAAGAATTAAACCTTTAAAAAATTAACGTTATGAAAAGAGTTAACCGGCGAAAGTTCTTGAAAAAGGCTGCATCAGCAACGGCGGCTGCTATAGGCCTACCTTACATCGTCCCTTCCTCCGTATTCGGAGCTGATGGCTCGGTAGCCCCGAGCAATCGAATCGTAATGGGCTGCATCGGCGTGGGCGGAAAAGGCACCGGTGACATGCGCGCTTTCCTGCAAAAGCCGCAGGTTCACATTGTTGCAGTTTGCGACGTTAGTGCCGAGCTTCGCAACAACGCCCGTGACATAGTAAACGAAAAATACAGCAATCGAGACTGCGCTGCTTACAATGACTTTCGCGAAATAATCGCCCGCGACGACATCGACGCGGTGACGATAGCCACACCTGACCATTGGCACGCAATCCCGGCAATTATGGCCGCCCGGGCAGGCAAGGACATTCATTGCCAGAAGCCGTTGGCACATAATATCGCTGAAGGTCGGGCCATTTGTGATGCGGTAAAACGATACGGCGTAGTATGGCTGACCGGCAGCCAGCAGCGCTCCCAGCACAACTTCCGCTTCGCCTGCGAACTCGTCCGCAACGGCCGAATCGGAAAAGTCCACACCGTCGAAGTCGGTCTGCCCACAAGATGGCAGCAAACCTGTCCGCCTCAGCCGGTCCAGCCCGTCCCGGAAGGATTTGATTACGATATGTGGCTGGGCCCCGCACCATGGGCTCCCTACACCGAAAAACGCTGCCTCCCTCTCGGCTGGCGCTGGAACTACGACTACGCCAGTGGAATCATAACCGACTGGGGCGCACACCATCTCGACATCGCACAGTGGGGTATGAACACCGAGTACACCGGCCCCGTCGAGATTCAAGCCGAACAAGTTCTTTTCGGCCAGGGCGGACTCTGGAATGTGGCCAATCGATATAAGGTTACGTGTAAGTATGCAGAGGGCTTTGAACTTATTGTCGCTGACACCGACAAACTGCGCCAGGGCATTCGCTTCATCGGGACCGAAGGATGGGTCCACGTAAATCGCACACACGGCCTCGACGCCAATCCAAAATCGCTTTTGAACTCCGTAATTGGTCCCACCGAAATCAATCTTTACAAGAGTGACGACCACAAGCAGAACTTCATTGATTGCGTCCGCACCCGCGCCGAGACAGCTGCTCCCGTTGAGGTCGCCCACCGCTCCGTCGCCATCGGCCACCTCGGGACAATCGCTATGAAGACCGGCCGAAAACTCAAATGGGACCCGAAAAAAGAACGCTTCATTGGAGATGATGGAGCCAACCGCCTGCTATCACGCCCAACGCGCAGCCCGTGGCGATTGTAGAAGAACCAAGCTCGGCAAGATGAAGTAGTCCCGCTAAAGACTTTTTTGCTTTTCGTCTTCTGACAGCATGATGTTCAGCGAGCCGGAGCGAAAGTCCTGCAGGTCAATCGTTACGAACTTAAAGCCGAGCGATTTTAGCCTTGC
>CAZQYB010000066.1:0-13696 GCA_964597535.1 uncultured Pirellulales bacterium
CCGAAATTCGATATTGGCCGAAACTTCTGCAATAAGCTGTGGAATGCCTCGCGTTTTGCTCTGATGAATCTTGAAGGCATTGAGCCGGACAAATTTGATAAAGAGAAAATGACCGTAGAGGACAGGTGGATTCTTTCCCGGCTGGCTAAAACTATTACCGAGACGACCGAGTCTCTGGATGAATTCAAATACAGCGAGCCGTTAAGTGAAATCTACAGGTTCTTCTGGAATGACTTTTGTGACTGGTATCTTGAGTGGGCAAAGTTTCGGATGAGAGATGAGCGGCAAAAAGCAATCACGCAAAACGTTCTGGCGTTTGTGTTGGACCAGACCCTGCGACTGCTGCATCCATTTGTGCCGTTTATCACCGAAGGGATATTTCAAAAGCTTAACGAAATTGTACCGGTCAGGAAACTTGAGGGTTTGATAGAAGCGAAAAAAGCCGAAGTGCTGGTGGTCGCCGAATGGCCAAAGAAAATCGATTCCTTAGTGGATGAGGACGCTGAGAAACAGATTGAAATAACACAAGCTGCAATTCGCACCGTGCGGGATATCAGAAGCAAAAGAAACATTCCCCCGAATGAAATGTTAGTCGTATCCGCCAAGTCGCAGGAAGAAACTGTTGACATTCTAAACCGGAACGCAGAACTCATCCGTCACCTGGCCGGCGCAAGAAGATTTGAGGCTGGGACGGCAGTTGTAAAACCGTCGAAAGCCGCGGTTGCAATCGAAGATGCAATGGAAGTTTATGTACATGATGCTGTTGACCCGGAAGCTGAACGGCGGCGCCTGGAAAAGCAAAAGCAACAAGTAGAAAAGGCCAGGAACGGTGTCGAGGCCAAGCTGGGCAATGAAGATTTTGTCGGCAAGGCCAAGCCGAAAGTTGTTGCCCATGCCAGGGAGAAGCTGGCCCAACTTCAGGAACAATTAAAAACCGTCGAAAAAAATCTTTCGGAATTAGAAAGTTGATATAATAAGGGCGGTGCAAAAATGGAAACGGAAGTGGAACTGTCGCGTATAATCATTAACGAAACATCCGACCAGCAGATAATCGTCTTGAAGGAGCGTAATGGTCAGCGGAGCTTTCCTATCGTCATAGGGATAGTTGAAATTTTTGCGATTGACCGCCGACTAAAGGGTATCAAACCGCCCCGCCCCATGACACACGACCTTTTGGGCAGTGTGATTGAAAATCTGGGCGCCAATATAGAAAAGATAGTCATAAACGACTTGCGCAACCACACGTTTTATGCAGAAATATACTTGAGCTTGAACGGTCGGACCATTCAGATTGACTCCCGCCCTTCCGACGCTATTGCGCTGGGGGTAGCGTCAAATGCCCCTATTTATGTTGCGGAGCATGTTTTTGATAAGACTTCGCAGTAAAGCCCGAAATAATCAGCAGGCCAACGCCGACACAGAGCATACTGTCTGCGATATTGAATGCGGGCCAATGCCTTCCCGGCCAGTACACAATGTCAATAAAGTCGCGTACCAAACCGTTATGAAATATTCTGTCGTAAAGGTTACCGCAAACACCGGCGGTAAAGAGCCCAAGAGCAACGTGCACAAGTCTTTGGTTGGCTCCGCTGAATAGAAAAATCGCCAAAATCACCACCAATGCAAATGCTGAAACCGCTATCAGTAAGTGAGTTTGACCAGCGGCTATTCCAAAAGCAGCGCCCGCGTTTACTCTTACTACCAATTGCAAAAAACCATCTATAATCGAAATGCTGTTACTCTGTCGCTGCTGCAGGCAGTCGAATACAGCCTTTTTACTCCACAAATCCAGCACAAGACCTGCGGCCACCAAAGGCCAGAAAATAAGCTGTGCCCTCAGGTCCGGGAGGGCAAGAGATTGTCGCTCCAAAAAAGCCCGGCCTGAACCTGGCCGGGCGGTGCTTTTTTCTTTGCTCAACTTTGCCAAAACTACTTACTCTGAAAATATTTGTATGTATTTAACTAAACTCTCACGATTAGGCTGATTGGGCTTGATTTCCAGAGACCGCTGCCATTGCCGCACTGCTTTTGCCTTTAGCGTTTCATCTACTGTCCCACTCTCGCCTGTCCCTTTTAATATGTAAGCCACTCCCAATCCCCGGTGTGCATCCCAATCCTTATCATTTATCTCAATCGCCTTACTATAGTTTTCTATTGATTTGTCGATATCTTTAAGCCGCAGATAACAATACCCAAGATGCTTATAGGCGGTGTTGTTGTCAGGCTGGATTTGTACTACCGATTCCAGCAGTTCCTTTGCGGGCTCATTACGATTGGTTTTTAAGTACGCAACGGCCAGTGAAGTCATAATGCCGGGGTTATTACTATCTACTTCCAACGAGCGTTTATAAGAGCGAATGGCCTGGTCATACTCTTTTTGTAATCCGTGAATATCACCAAGCAAATTTTGGATTTCACTTACATTAGGGTCAATCTGCTCAGCTTGTTCGCCGTATATTAAAGCCCTTTTGTAGTCCTTGATTTCGTAGTAGCATTTGGCGGTACTGATATGGGCCTGAAGATGATTGGGCTTGAGTTCACAGGCCCTGGCGTATGCCCTGACCGCCTGTGCGAATTTTTTCGTAATCTCGTAAACTCTGCCAAGATTGAAAAAATCCTTGAAAGACCAGGGGTTCAGTTTTGTTGCCGTTTCGTACGAGGCGGCACTTTTTTCATAATCCTCCATTTCCTGATAAATCTCACCAAGCAGGGAATAAGCCAATGTAAAACGTTTGTTCAATTGCACGGCTGAGTTGAGCCGTTCAACGGCAATTTTATTCTCGCCGAGTTCCCTGAGCATTACAGCATCGACATATAAATCAACCGACTGATTTTGCTGGCGGTTACAGCCCGGAGCAAACAATAAATTGAAAAGCAAAAAGTAAAAAGTAAAAAGCGCAAAATAGCTTTGCTTTTTCGTTCTGTTTTTCACCTTTACAGTAGTGCTGCCATCGGACATATTTATTTCCCTCGTCTAAATCAAAACAGTGCTGTGGTTATCATCTCTAAACACTTACGAGTTATCCTGACTGCCGACTAAATTATACTATGGCAACTATCGCTGTCAAAGACTTTTAGCGACACAATAAGCTTGTTTTCGCAGGTTTTTTGTAAATGTTTGACATATTTGGCAAAGGTAGCGTATAGTAATATAAAGATAGTTAATGCTTTAGACGCTATTTGGAAGGTCTTTACTTTATGGCAAAACAAAAGCTAACTTTGAAGAATAAGCCATTCGTGCTGATTATCCGTGACGGCTGGGGTCATAATCCAAATCCGGCTGAGGACAAATTCAACGCTGCCAAATGTGCCAACACCCCGGTAGATGATATGCTGATGGCCGAGTATCCAAACTGCCTTATCCATACCAGCGGTGAAGATGTGGGTCTGCCGGATGGAACAATGGGCAACAGTGAAGTGGGACATCAAAACATTGGAGCCGGCAGAATTGTCCCTCAGGAATCCGTAAGAATCAGTAGGGCCGTTCGTGAGGGAACGTTTTTTGAGAATAAAGAGTTTATGAACCTGGTGCAGTTCATAAAGGCCAATTCCGGCAGGATGCATGTTATGGGCCTGTGCAGTAACATTGGCGTGCACTCGCTGTTGGACCACCTCTACGGCCTGCTTGAGTTGGCAAAGAGAAACGGAATAAGCGATGTTTTTATTCATGCATTCACCGACGGGCGGGATTCACCGCCGGACAGCGGAGCAGGATACATAACCGAGATTGAAAAACGAGCTGAGGAAATAGGTGCAGGTAAAATTGCGTCCGTGATGGGCAGGTTCTATGCGATGGACCGCGACAGCCGATGGGAGCGCGTGCAAAAGGCCTATGAATGTCTGAGGACAGGTAAAGGTCTCAAGGCCGCCGGCGCAGCAGAGGCAATTGCCAAAAGTTATGAAAAAGAAGTAACGGACGAATTTATCGAACCGACCTGCATTGTCAATAGTGACAACGAGCCGATAGGTACCATCAATGACGGTGACGGCGTAATATTCTTCAACTTCCGCGGCGACAGGCCTCGGGAAATTACGCGGGCTTTTGTTGAGCCGGACTTCAAACAGTTCATACGAACGACTAAACCGAATATATACTACGTTTGTATGACTGAATACGATGCAACAATACCTGCACACGTGGCGTTTCCTAAACCGCCGAAAATGAAAAATATCTTAGGAGCATATTGGGGCTCTCTGGGTTTGAAGCAATTCCGCTGCGCGGAGACGGAGAAATACGCTCACGTTACGTTCTTCTTCAACGACTACACCGAAAAGCCGTTCCGCGGCGAGGACAGGCAAATTGTGCCTTCGCCGCGAGTGCGAACGTACGACTTAAAGCCGGAGATGAGCGCCTATGAGGTCGCCGATATTGTACTAAAACGGCTCGACTCGAATAAATATGATGTGCTCGTGGTCAATTTTGCAAATCCGGATATGGTTGGCCATACCGGCGTACTGTCGGCAGCGATTAAGGCGGCTGAGGTGGTGGACGAATGCGTCGGTAAAATCCTGGACAAGGTCAAGACTCTGGGCGGCGCAGCAATAATTATGGCTGACCACGGCAACTTCGAAAAAATGATAGACGGCAGCCCGGATAATCCACATACCGCCCACACCATCGGCGATGTGCCGTTGATTGTATTTGACGACCGCTACAAAAACACAAAGCTGCGAGAAGGCGGAAGGTTGGCCGACGTAGGACCGACGTTACTGGAAATGATAGGTCTGCCGCAGCCAGAGGAAATGACCGGCCAAAGCCTGCTTCAGAACTGATGCAATCGTGGGACTTTTTGAATGGGGGTGGGAGAAAACGATGGGGCAAATAGTTGTCCTTGACCAGAATATGATAAATATGATTGCAGCCGGCGAGGTGATTGAACGCCCCGCCAATGTGGTCAAGGAACTGATGGAAAACAGCATCGATGCAGGAGCAACAAGAATAACGGTCTCTATCGAAGATGGCGGCCGAAAATTAATCTCGGTCGCCGATAATGGCTGCGGTACGGATAGCGAAGACCTGGCGGCGGAATTTGACTCACACAGCACCAGCAAAATCAAAACGAGCGCCGACCTGCGGGGCATCGCAACGCTTGGCTTTAGAGGCGAAGCATTGGCAAGTATTGCTTCGGTGGCGCAGGTCAGGGCCGTGAGTAGGACAAAGACCGAAGCTCAAGCCAATTGTATTGAGATTGATTGCGGAAATAAAAGCAGCGCCAGCCCATGCAGCGCAGATTTCGGCACCACAATCCAGGTCAGAGACCTTTTCTATAAATTGCCTGCCAGGCGTAAGTTCCTCAAAACCGCCAATACCGAAATGGGCCATATCCGCGAGCACTTCACCCGCATCGCACTGGCAAATTGTAATCTGGATATGACCCTGACACATAACGGACGAGAGCTTTATCGACTGGCGGGCGGGCAAAGTCTTCGCCGGCGTGTAGCTGAATTGTTCTCATTGGAGATTAGTGAAAATTTGCTGGACATTGAGAGCAGCGAAAAAGGTTTGCACATTTATGCTTTGTTGGGCAGACCCGCAATTTCAAGGACGACCAGCAAATTTCAATATATATTTCTAAACGGTCGATTCATCCGCGACAAATTTATCGCGCACGCAATTAAAGAGGCGTACCGTGGCATATTAGAACCGGAGAGATTCGGGTTTGTCTTTTTGTTTATTAAAATGCCATACGAAGAATACGACGTGAACGTACATCCTACGAAGATTGAGGTGCGCTTCTATAATGCTAATCTGGTTCATTCGCAAATCCTCGGCTGTTTGCGGGAAAAGCTCCTGGGGACAAATCTTGACGTCGATGCAAAGCTGCCCGCAACAGCGGCTGTGAAAGGGGGACAAGGGTGTGCGGGTGCTGCACGTGACAGAAACCAAAAAATTGCCGATGCAATGTCTGAATTTTTCAAAAAGCACAGGCCCATTCAAACCCGGCAGCAGTTCGACCCAACATTAAAAAGGCACTTTGGTACGGGCAGTTCCGGAGGGGTGCAAACAACCGAGAAGCAGACCGGTGCTGCTGTACCGGCGTTTGGAGCTGGAGGGGAAAAATTCCTGCAGATACACGATAGCTTCATTGTCGCACAGACCGATGACGGATTCGTCATTATCGACCAGCACGCACTTCACGAGCGGATAATATATGAAGATTTGTGCAGGCGAATACGTGAAAGTAAGCTCGAATCACAGAGACTGCTGATACCCGAAACTTTCGAGCTAAGTGACGCTCAGGCCGGTGCACTCGAAACAAATGCCGAACTGATTGAAAAATTGGGAATCGAGCTTGTGCCGTTTGGTCCTAAGACTATGGCGATACAGGCTTTTCCCACGCTCTTATCAAAAGCGGCACCGCTGGATTTCGTTCGGGATTTACTCGATTTGCTAACCGACAAGGACTTGGGCCTTGATGCGGAAAGACTGCTTGATGAGGTTCTGAATATGGCTGCTTGTAAGGCGGCAATAAAAGCGGGCCAAAAGCTGACTGTCAGCGAAATAGAAAAACTGCTTGCGGATAAAGAAGGAGCTGAATACGCAAGTCGCTGTCCACACGGCAGGCCCACCACAATAAAGTTTTCGATAAGCGATTTGGAAAAACAGTTTAAGAGAACATGATGAACAAGTCGTGGTGGTTACTGCTGATAATCTTGTGCTTAGCTGGCGTAGGATTTGTAATATTCGGTGTGCAACAGGGTCAAAACGAAGAGGCCCTGCCCCTGCCGGCTAAGCCCGGCCGGATTGTCTCGCTCGCCCCGAACCTCACCGAAATTCTTTTTGCACTTGGGTTGGGTGATAAAATTGTTGCGGTCTCAACTAATAGCGACCACCCGCACGAGGCGGGCGAGAAAAAAAAGGTAGGGACATTCTGGCAGCCGAATATCGAAGCGGTGATAGCAGCCAGGCCGGACCTGGTAATTACGCTCGGATTTGAGCAGCAAAACTCAGTTGCAGATAGTCTAAATCGGCTGGGCTACAAAGTTTTAACCCTGAAGATAGAGAAAATCGAAGAACTCTTCACCGCAATTGAAAAAATCGGCGCCGCAACGAATTGCAGATGGCCTGCCGACCAGCTTGTCAAAAATATAAGAAATCGAATAAATGATTTGCAAATGAAACTTGGCTCAACTAATAAGGTCAAGGTCTTGTGGGTGGTTCAGGCCGACCCCTTACGCGTGGCCGGCAGAAATAGCTTTATAAACGAATTGGTTGAGTTGGTCGGCGGAGAAAATGCTATCGGCCCTACTGTTTCGCAATATCCGCAAATAGGCGCTGAAGAACTTATTACCTGTGGTGCGGAAATTATAATCCAGTCGGCAATGGGAACGAGTAATATCAGCAAGCAGCAGCGGGCGGCGGAAGTCTTTTGGAGTAAATGGGCAAACTTGCCGGCTGTGAAAAACAACAGGATTTATGTCGTTGATTCGGACCCTGTGCTAAGGTTAGGACCAAGATTACCACAAGGCGCAGAGATGATAGCGCGTTGTTTGCACTCGGAGATATACACGCAAGAATAAGTCAATGGCTGAAATTCTAACATCAAAAAACTTAGTAATTAAAGTTTCTATCGGCCTGGTGATGCTGGCGGTGATAATGTGCTTATGCGCTTTGATAGGGACACAAAAGATTTCGCTGGAAAAAGTCTTCGCAGGCCCAGGTGATAAGCCCGGTGAAAACATTGATTATGAAATTTTCGTCGGCGTTAGACTCCCGCGAGTGATTCTCGCTGCACTGGTGGGAGCAGCGCTGGCTTGCTCCGGTGTTGTGCTGCAGGCCATCTTACGAAATCCGCTGGCTGACCCATATATTCTCGGAATTTCCAGCGGCGCAGGGTTAGGAGTGATTATTGCAGTTTTATCCGGCGTAAGCTTTAGCTTCTGGGGCGGCTCACCAATAGCTGCTTTTGCATTTACAGGGGCGATTATAACCGTATGGCTGGTTTGGTTCATCGGACATTTTACGGGAAAATCGCAAGTGACAGGTCTGCTGTTGGCCGGCGTGGTAATCAATGCTTTCTTTTCAGCAGTGATAATGTTTTTGATGTCAGTAGCAAAAAGCCAGGAACTGCGTTCAACGGTACTTTGGCTGATGGGCAACATAACAGAAAAGAATTTTTCAGAGTTGCGGGTTAGCGCAGTTTGTATTTTGGGCGGCATAATTGGTCTGTTTACCATTAGCCATAAGCTAAACGTCCTGACCTTTGGTGAAGAGGAAGCAAGGGCCCTTGGAGTGGACACGGGACAAAGCAAAGTAGTTGCTTTCGGCTTTGCAGCTTTTATAACCGCTGTGGCGGTTGGTTTGAGCGGGCTTATTGGGTTTGTGGGTCTTATTATTCCTCACGGAGTCCGTTTGGTATTTGGACCTGACCACCGTCAACTGCTCCCTTTAAGCGCAATAATTGGAAGTATATTTTTGATTATAGCTGATACAATAGCACGGGTAATCGTCGCACCTGCCCAACTGCCGGTAGGTGTGATTACAGCCATTGCCGGGGGGCCTTTCTTTCTGATTTTGCTGGCAAGATATAGTAGAAAAGTTAGTTGGTTAAAATGAGCGGTATTATAGAGGTTGAAAATTTGAGTTTCGGCTATACGCGGCAGGGCCTGATTATAAGAGACCTCAGCTTTGAGGTAACGCCGGGGACATTTTTGGCAATAGCGGGGCCAAACGGGGCGGGCAAAACAACGTTGCTAAATCTGCTCTGTGGACTGTTGAGCCCTAATGCCGGTTCTATAAAAATTGACTCAGCAGATATGGACTCTTATTCAGTCAAAGAACTTGCACAAAAAGTTGCCGTCGTTCGACAGGAATTTGTGCCGGTATTTGATTTTACGGTAACAGAGATGGTCTCAATGGCAAGAACACCGTATCTGGGGGTATTGGGATTTGAGAGCAAAAGCGACAGGCAGATAATCGAGGGAGCGATGGAGGCAACCGATACAGTTCAGTTTGCCTCACGAGCACTCGGAAGTCTGAGCGGGGGGGAGCGGCAACGCGTCTTTATTGCAAGGGCACTTGCACAAAACACGGCCATTTTGCTCCTGGACGAGCCGACGAGCTTTCTCGATTTGAAACATCAGGTAGGCATATACGACTTGCTCAAAAAGATGCAGCTTGAAAAAAGCAAAACAATCGTAGCCGTAACGCACGGTATCAATCTGGCAGCCCAGTACGCAGATATTGCTTTGCTGCTGGGCGGCGATTGTAGTTACAATATCGGTAAAGCCAAGGATGTCTTCTCGCTGCAGCAAATCGAAAGAGTCTTTGGCGTTAAGACATTTGTGGGTAAGGTCGGGGAAGAAAAATTTTTCCTTCCTTTAGGCAAATTTGCAAGGGACATCAGCTCAATTACCACAACTATCAACAGCGATGATAAAGAATAACTTCGGTGGTGTGTGACTATAACTACTTTCTTCACAAGAAGTTAGCGTTGGCAGGAGTAAAATTTGCTTGCACAACTCGATTATGCGGGTTATAGTTTAAGTGTTTGGTGCTGGGATTTTCGACGGAAAAAGTATTATTCATAACAAACGTTAATGCGTTATAATAATGGTTTTTATAGAGATGCAAGAAGTGTTTGGAAAAAACAGAGGTAGATAAAGAAGTGGCACAGAAACGGAAAAAAGCTGTTAAAAGAAGGACGAGCTCAACTCGGATAAAGAAAAGTCATTTGACTGCACCTGAAATCGAGCGTTTCAAAACAATGCTGCTGGAAAAACGTCGAGATATCCTTTCCGCCGTAAACGAAATGGAAGATGAAACTCTCAAGAAATCCCGCACGGACGCGACGGGGGACCTGTCAAGTATGCCAATCCATATGGCCGATATCGGCACCGATAACTATGAACAGGAATTTGCTCTGGACCTGATGGACGGAGAAAGAAAGCTGCTGCAGGAAATCGATGATGCACTGGGTCGGATTGAGCAGGGAACTTATGGCATCTGTGAAAGCAAGGGCACACCAATAGCAAAAGCCCGACTCGAAGCCAATCCCTGGGCCAGATACTGTGTTGAATATGCCCGTATGCTTGAACAGGGTCTTGTACCAGAGCAAGAACAACCAACATCAGAGGCGGAAGAAAAAATAGAGCCGGTAAAAAGCCAGGACGAATCACAGGAAAAACCTTCCTGAAAACAGAAGCAGGTTTTGGCTGGACTGAAGAAATAACCATAATCAGGAAGTCTGGCAGTTATCCGCCCATAGAAATCTATTCTGTATTCATTTAAGCAACACTGCACTATCACAAAATTGCCCGGCAAAAATATATTTCACTCTCGGCCCGAGAAGGTAAACTAATATCCTGTTATGAAGTACAGATGTCCAGTCTGCAAAAAAAGTATTAAAGTATCAGCTCAAGGACAACCCGAAGAAAGGGAATTCTTTCCTTTTTGCTCCCAGCGATGCAAGCTGCTGGATTTGGGTGCCTGGCTGGATGCCAAATACAGGATAGTTTCCGAGTTTAAACCACAGAAGCCAGCCAGGTCATCCGATACCTCCCCAGATGCACCTGCCGACAAGCAGTGAATGACAATACCCAAAAATATTATAAAATTTGTTGAAACCGGCTAATAATAAGTTATATGTATTATAGTACATGTTTACGAAATTAAGAATAATCGTAACGCTTATTGAAAGGAGGCAAAATGGACAAGGAGAAAGAATCGTCCCAAGTCTTTGAAAACCTGTTATTCCCGAAGATATTTCAAACTTTCCGTATGGCCATTCAGCCAAGCAAATTGATAATTGCTTTTCTGGCAGTTGCCGTTATATGCCTGGCTGGCTGGGCTATGGACTTTGGCAAAACAGTTGTTGGCAGCGGCGGCGGAGATACGGAGCTGCAAATTTATTTAACCAATCCCGGCCGGTTACAACAATTCATCAAAGAAAATAAAGAACTCAAAGATGAGCGTAGAGGCGTATTCTATACACTCTGGCACTTCGCCTCTGCAAGATTTCACGGCGTAGTAAATTCACTGCTCGTATTAGACCTCCAGGGTGCAAAGGCAAATACCATTAAGTACTTTCAAGGATTGAAATGGGCACTGAGGTACCATTTTCTTTATTGCATCATATTCGTGTTAATGAAACTTGCCGTGATTTCCGTTGCCGGTGGGGCCATTTGTCGAATTGCAGCGCTGCAATCTGCCCAGGATGAAAAACCGGGGCTGGGCGAGGCGCTGCGCTTCAGCACAAAAAAATTCTTGAGCTTTTTCACTGCACCTTTGGTGCCTGTCGGGATAATTATCTTCATAGGCGTGTTTATATATCTTCTGGGATTAATAGGTAATATTCCAAGGGCCGGTGAGTTGATAATGGGTATCTGTATGCTGTTAGCTTTGATTGCGGGGGCGGTGATAGCGGTCGTTTTAATAGGAGCGGTTGCGGGATTTAGCCTGATGTTCCCCGCTGTGGCGTATGACGGTTCAGACTGCTTTGATGCGATAAGCCGTGCTTTTAGTTATATATATTCAAGGCCGTGGCGAATGGGCTTTTATACCGCGATAGCCGCGATTTACGGCGCGATTTGCTATGTATTCGTTCGATTTTTCGCCTTTTTGCTGCTGATTGTTCCATACAAAGTGCTGAGTATCGGTATCTTCAACAACGCCAAGCTGGCAAGAATCTGGGCAAAACCCGAGTTCTCTGACCTCATTGGGCCGAATGCTGAGGTATCGATACACTGGTCGGAATCACTCGCAGGATTTTTGGTTTATTTAGCCGTATTGGCTGTTATTGGTTTATTAGTGTCCTTCGTAATCAGCTTTTACTTTTCCGCTAATACTATAATCTACTCACTTATGCGCAACAGAGTTGACAATACTGCTCTGGAGGAAATTTACACACCCCCTGAAGAAAACCAGGCTGAGTCGGCCACTACCGAATTCGAATCTAAAGAGTCGGAGTCCGAATCAGAAACAGAAGACGATTAGCGTTTGGCGGGTAGCGTACAGCGATAGTCTTTCCCTATCCTATACGCTACCCGCTATAACTATCCAATATCCCAAACGGTGAGACCACAATTTCTTGACTACGCTTAAGCTTTCGCTATAATTAAGTTTGTGAGCAATTATAGGGACAACTACTGTGCTGAGAAAATATGGCTAACGCAAACACACAGCTAAAAGACAAGAATCAGAACCCACCCAAACCGCCGATGCCCCCCGCCGCGCTGCTGACGTTTCGAAAACCCCTGATTATACTTGCTCATATAATTATTTTCGCCGTGTCTTTGATGTTTTCCTTCCTGCTGGCAAATAATATGCAATTCAGGCACCGTTGGCTCGTGGAACAATATCCTCTTTTGCTATGTTTCTTTATCATCATCAAGCTAATAATATTCGGGTTTTTCAAACAATATCGCGGCTGGTGGCGGTATGTAGGGATTTCCGACCTTATTGGGATACTTAGGGCCTCACTCGTGAGTACTCTAATAATTGTCGTCTTGTGGTTCGTATTTATAAGCACAACCTCAGTTCGGAGAAGCTGGTATCTGGAGAACATAGCCCAAATCAGCCAAGGCGTATTTATGGCTGATATGTTTGCGACGGTTTTGCTGCTGGGGGGCCTGCGAATGTTAATACGCCTGTACTACGAGGAGTTTCGCACCGTTGAAGGCGGGCGACTGAAGCGATTGCTCATAGTTGGCGCAGGCGATGCGGGCGAAGAACTGCTGCGAGCAATTCGCCGTAAGCCGGTCGCTGAATATGAAGTCATCGGCCTTATCGATGATGACCCCCGCAAACGGGGGACACTCATCCACGGTTTGCCTATACTCGGAACTGTTGAAGAGCTGCCAAAAATCTCCAAGACCCGCAACATCGAAGAAATTGCCATCGCAATGCCTTCAGCAAGCCCCGCCCAACTAAGACGTGTTGTCCAGGTATGTACGGGTACCAAAATCCGCTTCCGTACCGTACCATCAATTACCGATAT
Source organism: uncultured Pirellulales bacterium (assembly GCA_964597535.1). Classification (GTDB taxonomy): domain Bacteria; phylum Planctomycetota; class Phycisphaerae; order Sedimentisphaerales; family Anaerobacaceae; genus CAZQYB01. The sequence goes on from CAZQYB010000066.1 coordinate 12,939, forward strand.
TGCATCAGGCAAATTCACAGTTTCTCAGATTCGAGATGTCGATATCAGCGATTTGCTCGGCAGAGAAGTTGTCGAGCTTGACCTGGATTTAATAGAAGCTTTCATTAGAGGTAAAATTATCCTCGTTACCGGCGCAGGCGGGTCCATCGGCTCGGAAATGTGCAGGCAGGTATGTAATTTCAGCCCGAAACTGCTTTTGCTTGTTGAACAAGCTGAAAATCCGCTCTTTTATATAGAGCGGGAATTGCACAATCGATTTCCGGATATCGCTATGAAAGCGATTATTTGCAATATTACCGACAAAACGCGCGTGAAGGAAGTTTTCGAGAGATACAAGCCGGAGGTTGTTATTCACGCAGCTGCTCATAAGCATGTGCCCCTGATGGAGTTCAATCCCGGAGAAGCAATCAAAAACAACATTGTAGGCACACAAGTCGTTGCCGACGCCGCAGATAATCACAGCACTGCCAATTTCGTAATGATAAGCACCGACAAAGCCGTCAACCCCACCAGCATAATGGGTTCATCCAAGCGAGTCGCTGAAATGTATATTCAGGATTTGAACAGGACCAGCCAAACCCATTTCGTAACTGTGCGGTTTGGCAATGTGCTGGGCTCCGACGGCTCGGTGGTCCCCATTTTCAAGAAGCAAATAGCGGAAGGCGGCCCACTAACGGTTACCCATCCTGAGATGAAGCGGTACTTTATGACTATACCGGAAGCAAGCCAGCTCGTTCTGCAGGCAGCAACAATGGGAA
>CAZQYB010000067.1:0-13345 GCA_964597535.1 uncultured Pirellulales bacterium
CGGCTCTGAGATTGGCGGCGGCAGTATTCGTATCCACAAGCCCAAAGTTCAGCAAAAGGTCTTTGACCTGCTCAAAATCTCAAAAGGCCAGGCGCAACAGCGGTTTGGATTTTTCTTAAAGGCCCTGGAGTACGGGGCCCCGCCTCACGGCGGAATAGCGCTCGGCCTTGACAGATTGATTATGCTGCTTACCGGCACGGACAATATAAGAGACGTTATCGCATTTCCGAAGACCCAGCGAGGCCAGTGCCTCTTAACCAATGCGCCGAGCGAAGTGGACCAGAAGCAATTAGACGAGCTGAACCTGCGAACACAGAGACACTCACACGTAATCGAGCAGAAAACCGACGAGCAAAAATAATGGACTGGCGGTAGGTTCTGAGTTTATGCGAAGGCAAATACATAACATTTATCATAAGGTTTTGGTATTTCTGCACCTTTCGCCCCTTTCATTAGCAAAAAAATGCAGAATAGCATTTGGTGCGGCTGTGGTGCTTGTATTGGCGCTGGCGCTTTCCATACCCTATATATGGATGGGCCAGTTGACAAAAATGGGCTTTCTCGACGCCGAGCGGAGAAAGTCTGAGATGGTGTTTAGAAACCATTTTCTACAAACACAAAAACAAAAAACAACTCCGCCAACCTTAGATAATAACGGGGACGTACTCGATGTAAACGACAAACAAATTCGATGGGTATCCTTCAAAAAAGACCTCAAAAAGGAAACGCTCGAGTTAGACCCTGAAATCATAAGCACCCTGCAATTCTTAAAAGACGACAAAAAAAGAGACGACTCTATTCGGCTGAAAAAGAAAGACGGAAAACTAAACTGCACTTATGTAAGAATATTCAGGGCTACCGATAGCTGTATTAGCTGCCATAACCCCCAGGGCTCCGCTGTAGCGTTCGATAGAAATCAGAACATAGGGGCGGTCATCATTCAACGACCTACGAGCGAAATCAGAAAAACGAAAACCTTCAATCAGGTCTGTATTATAATCGCCGGACTTATCGCAGGAACCGGAGCTATCGTTGCTTTTTATATGATAACGCAACGGGTGATACTACGCCCAATACGACAACTCAGGGCAATTGCAAATAATGTCGCTGAGGGCAACCTCGATATCAGAAGCGCCATAAAAACCGGAGATGAATTCGAAAAGCTCGCTCACGCTTTCAATCATATGCTTGACCGGCTGGAGAGCACACAGGAAAAACTGCGAAACGCCAACAAACAACTCGACGACAAAATCGCAGAGCTGTCGGAACGAAATATCGAGTTGTTCAAGGCAAACAAAATAAAAAGCGAATTTCTCGCGAACATTTCACATGAGTTCAGAACTCCGCTGAATGCCATACTCGGCTTCGCGGAAATACTGCGGGAAAAACCGGGGTTTCTAAAAAAGGAGAAAAGCCGAAGATACGCAGAAAATATCATCACCAGCGGAAAGCAGTTGCTGAATATGATTAACGACCTGCTGAATCTGGCGAAGACCGAGGCCGGCAAGATGGAGCTGCATATTGAGCAGACATCTGTACCCGAACTTTGCAAAACTGTTGTGGGACATTTCTCCGTTCTGACAAAGAAGAAGAAAATCAAAGTCAAACTGGCAGTCGATGATGATATACCTGTGCTTACGACAGACGGCGGGAAGGTCCAGCAGATACTTTATAACTTTCTGAGCAACTCGGTAAAGTTCACGCCTGAGCGCGGAAGGATTGAAATTCGAGCCGCGATGGCGGATGAAAAGACGGTGCGGATTGCGGTAGCCGATACCGGCTGCGGTATTTCCGAGTCCGACAGGGAAAAAATATTCGAGAAATTTCGGCAGGCTGACGGCTCTATAACCAGGCAAACTACCGGCAGCGGGCTGGGTCTTGCCATCAGCAAGGAATTGGCCGCTATGCTGGCAGGGGCTATCGGGATAGAAAGCCAGCCCGGCAAGGGCTCAACCTTCTGGCTTGATATACCTGTTACACTCACCAAAGACGATTAATGTATTTGGCGAAACGTGATTCCTAATCCGAGCCACGAAGCACAAGCCACACACTAATTTGACCTGTCCGGCATTTGCGATATAATAGTCCTCTGAAAGGAAAAGGTGCACTAATGAACAGGAAATTTGTCAGAGCGATTTTCCCCGGCTCATTCGACCCGATTACCAACGGGCATCTGGATGTGGTGCGTCGCAGTATGAAGCTATTTGATGAGTTGATTATTGCGGTCGGCCGAAGTCCGGTCAAAAACCAGCTATTTACGCCCGAAGAGCGGGTCGAGATGATAGCCGAGCTTATTACGGATATGCCGGGTGTTTCGGTAGAGAGCTTTGAAGGGCTGACGGTCGAATATGCGGCCAAGAGGAAAGCTGATGTTATCCTGCGGGGTCTGCGGAGTCTTACCGACGTTCAATATGAGTTTCAGCTTGCGATGACCAACCGGGCAGTGACGGGGATAGAGACCGTCTTTGTTATGACCGGTGAGCAGTACGGCTTTACCAGTTCGGCCCTGATTCGTCAGGTGGCTTCTCTGGGCGGAGACCTTTCAAATTTGATTCCGAAAAACGTCTTTAATCGTCTGCAGCAGCGCTTCAACAAGCTTAAGAACCAAAAGTAAAAAAGTAACCGTTCTCGTCTGTAAATTGGAGTTTTGTTTTGTTTACGGTTAGTGTTGAAACGCACTTCTGGGCACCGCACCAGTTGACCTTGTCAGACGGCTCAAAAGAGCCCCTGCACCACCACAACTGGGCAGTTACCGCTGATGTCAGCAGCAGCGAACCCGACAGTATGGGACTTGTTATGGATTTTCGCCGGCTCAAGGCGATGGTCGATAAAACGATAGCTGATTTTGATAATATCCAGTTGGAAAAGCTCGATTATTTCCGGCGGAACAATTCATCGGCTGAAATGATAGCGAAATATATATATGAAAAACTTGAGCCGGACCTGCCCAAAGACGTCAAACTCAATTATATCAGGGTTGTTGAGCAGCCGGGCTGTTCGGCAAAATTTGGCAAATAGCAAAATGACCTGTAGTGGTTTTCCAAATTTGACGATATTTCCAGCGGGATTTTGGTATAATAGCCGTGAGGACTAAATAATATGCAATGTCAGATTTGCCAGAAAAATGAAGCGACTATCCACTTGACCGAGATAACCAACGGGATGCGTACCGAAATGCATCTTTGTGAGCGCTGTGCGCAGGAAGAGGGCATAGCCGTCAAGAGCCAGATTTCTCTCAATGAGTTACTCAGCAGCCTGCTGGCAGTCCAGCCGGCAGACGACGAGCTGTCGTCCGGCGGCTCTGAGCAGAAGAGTTCCTGTCCTCACTGCGGGTTTACGCTGGAGCAGTTCCGCAAAGAGCCGGTCCTGGGCTGTCCCTATGACTATGAGGTCTTCGAGAAGTCGCTGCTGCCGCTTATCGAAAAGGCCCATGCCGGTAATAGCCACCACTGCGGCAAAGTCCCTTCAAAGACGCCGACCGATACAAAAAAACAAATAGAGCTTATGAGATTGCGTCAGCAACTGGAGACTGCGGTCGAAGCGGAAGATTACGAAACCGCCGCCGAGTTGCGGGACAAAATAGATGAGGCGAACAGTGAATAGTATTTAGCGGATAGTGGACAGCAGCTAACAACTAAATACCAACGACTAATATGAAGCTGACTGATATAAGTAGCAACATAAACGAATGGTTCGGCGGCTCAGGGCCGCTGGCCGACGTCGTTATATCCTCGCGGATTCGTCTGGCCAGGAACCTGGCCAGCTACAAGTTCCTCAGCCACTGCTCAACCGCTGAAAAGTCCGAGATACTCAGGAAGCTAAAAGAAGCACTGATGTCGCTGGAGCTCGGGGATAAAATCTTCTATATCAGTGTGGACAAGGCCTCTGCTCTCGACAGAAATTTTCTCGTGGAAAGGCATCTAATCAGCCGGCACCACGCCTTCAGCAAAGGCCCGCGAGGAGCCGTTATAGCACAGCGAGAATTCTTTACCGCAATGATTAACGAAGAGGACCACCTGCGAATTCAGCTACTCAAAGGCGGACTACAGCTTAGTCAATGCGCCGAGCAGATAAACCGTATCGACGATATGATAGAGGCAAATGTAGATTACGCCTTTAGTCCCCGGTATGGGTATCTTACGGCCTGCCCGACCAATCTCGGTACAGGCATAAGGGTTTCGGTGATGCTCCACCTGCCGGCTCTGAAGATGACCGGACAAACTGAAAAGTTTTTCAACGCAACAAAGGATATGAACCTGGCCGTGCGCGGACTCTTTGGCGAAGGCACAGAAGCCGCAGGTGATTTCTATCAGATATCCAACCAGGTAACCCTTGGTATATCTGAGAGTGATATCGTCTCGCAATTTCAAGATGCTGTCATCCCGGAAATTGTCGAATACGAAAATGCAGCCAGGAACCAACTGCTCTCGAAGGACAGCGATGTCCTCGACGACAAAATTTCTCGGGCGATGGCCCTGCTGAAAAACGCCCATTTGATAAGTTCACAGGAGGCCCTGTTCCTGCTAAGCCATTTGCGATTGGGCATCAATATGCATGAACACATGGGAGCTTCAACTCCCGCGATAGAGAGTCTCTGCGCGCTCAGCCGACAGGACGATGATGCAGATAACCCTCAGGGCGTTTCGATTAGCACTATAAACCGGCTGTTTATGCTCACTCTGCCGGCCCATCTGCAGCTAAACTACGGAAAACCGCTGGACCCAACCCACAGAGACGCACTTCGAGCCAAAATCATCCGCTCAGCACTGAACCAGGATACGTAACAATAGAACCGGCCCGGATTCAGCGCTGCCTTCGCAGTATTGTCCCTTTCAAGTCTCATCTGCCAAAATGGCATAATAAACCAGCTTTAGAAAACCGAAAAACAACCGGAAAAGGAAGTCTAACTCGCTTTAGATAAAGGGCTTAGGCGATTTGACGGGGAGCAGGCCAACAACTGGCACAAGGTTTGCACATTTATATTCCCTGAAGCATAAAACGAAATACGCTTCACGAAATACGAGATACGAATTATAGCGAAAGGAAGCTGACTATGGCTAAAATTATTGGAATAGATTTGGGAACTACAAATTCTGTGGTAGCTGTGATGGAAGGCAGCTCGCCGAAGGTTCTGATTAACTCTTCCGGCTCTCGGCTGACACCTTCGGTGGTCGGCTTTACCGACAAAGGTGAACGGCTGGTCGGGCAAATCGCACGTCATCAGCAGGTAACCAACCCGGAAAACACGGTATTTTCAATCAAGCGTTTTATGGGCAGGCGACACAGTGAGGTCTCATCGGAAGAAAAGATTGTCCCGTATAAAATTACCGGCGGACCAGAGCAACTGGTTAAGGTCCAGGCCCGCGACAAGGAATACACGCCGCCTGAGATTTCAGCGATGATTCTGCAGGACCTGAAAAAAACCGCAGAAGATTACCTCGGCGAAAAGGTTACCAGCGCTGTTATTACCGTGCCGGCTTACTTCAACGACTCGCAACGGCAGGCAACCAAAGACGCCGGAAAAATAGCAGGGCTAAAGGTCGAGCGAATTATCAATGAGCCGACCGCCGCTGCCTTTGCCTACGGATTAGAAAAGAAAAAGAGTGAGAAGGTGGCGGTCTTCGACTTCGGTGGCGGAACCTTTGATATTTCCATCCTCGACATCGGCGGTTTCGAGGACCAGGGTGGTATTATCGAGGTCTTAAGCACCAACGGCGATGGGCACCTCGGCGGCGATGATTTGGATGCGGAACTGATAAACTATCTGGCCGATGAATTCAAGAAAAAAGAAGGTATCGACCTGCGTCAGGACCCGATGGCGCATCAACGGCTCAAAGAGGCCGCCGAAAAAGCCAAATGTGAATTGAGCAGCCAACTGGAGGCCGCGGTGAATCTGCCGTTTATTACCGCCGATGCTTCAGGGCCGAAACACCTGCAGATTACCATCAGCCGCAGTAAATTTGAATCGTTGGCTGAGCCTATCCTGGAAAGATTAAAACAGCCGTGCCGACAGGCGCTTGAAGATGCGAAGCTTAACCCCAAAGACGTAGCAGAGGTTCTGCTCGTCGGCGGCTCGACCAGAATCCCAAAGGTTCAGGAAATCGTAAAGGAAATCTTCAGCAAAGAGCCCAACAAGAGCATCAACCCTGACGAGGTCGTTGCCCTGGGGGCTGCATTGCAGGGCGCCGTATTGGCCGGCGACGCGGGGGTAAAGGATATTCTGCTTCTCGATGTAACACCGCTTTCATTGGGCGTTGAGACATTAGGCGGAGTTATGACAGGACTGATTGAGCGCAACACCACGATTCCAACCAGCAAGAAAGAGGTTTTCTCCACCGCCGCCGACAGTCAGACCACAGTTGACATTCACGTCCTGCAGGGTGAGCGGGAATTTGCCAGAGACAACCGCACGCTCGGCAGGTTCCAGCTTGCCGACATTCCACCTGCTCCGCGAGGCATTCCGCAAATTGAGGTCACATTCGATATTGACGCCAACGGCATCCTGAATGTATCAGCCAAGGACCTGGGCACCGGCAAGCAGCAGTCGATTGAGATTAAATCCAGTTCAGGACTCAGTGGAGACGAAATTGAAAAGATGAAAAAGGAAGCTGAAAGCCACGCTGATGAAGATAAAAAGAAAAGAGAAGTTGTTGATTTGAAGAACCAGGCCGACCAGTTGGTTTACTCAACTGAAAAGACGCTGAAAGAGCACGGCGATAAGGTATCCGCCGAGACCCGCGGCAAAATCGAAAGTGCAGCCAACAACCTCAAGGAAGCAATAAAAGGTGAAGACGCCGATGCCATAAGAAAGGCGATTGAAAATCTCGGTACTACCAGCCAGGAATTGGGCAAGGTGCTCTACGAAGAGGCAGCCAAAAAACAGGCGGCCGCAGCCGCAGAAGGCCAAGCAGGCCAGACGCCACCGCCGCCGCCAGAGAATGAGGTAAAGAGAAAAGGCGGGGACGACGTAATCGACGCTGAATTTGAAGCCAAGGACAAATAACCCCTGTGCTTTCTACTGAAAGCAGGAACAGGGGCTGTGGGAAAAGAATCTGTTTTTTGACTCCTTAAACAGACCATAATTCGGGCCCACAGGTTGTAAAAAAGACCGGGGCGAGTTGGCTTTAGGATTTTGAGGCGTTTTTAGAAAAAAATAAATAAGCCTAAAATCGGCTGCCCGCCCCGGCTTTTAATACTTATAAGTTTCCGGTATTCTCGCGCTGTCACCCGAACAAAGTTAGGCGTCACCATTGCCCCGAATAAAATTACCCCCACCGTCATCCCAAGCGCAGTCGAGGGGTCTATTTGTTCAGTCCGCGAAGCGGCTCCTTATAACAGGACAGCAGCGCGGGCAAAAAAATAGGTTTCCCGGGCGGGCTCGAAATTATGGTAAGCTACTTGGCACTCAAAATGACAATCCCTCAACTCACAACGGACACAGCATTACGGCCAGTCAATTCCTTTGATGCCGTGCTTTGTCAGGTTCGGATTGGGATTACCATCATTGGCTTCGCGGATTTGCGTGGCCTTGAGGAAAACCACCTGCCCGTCGGCGAACAGATAGTTACGGCTGCCCTGCCAGCCCCACCATCCAGGGTCCTTGCCGTCTATTCGCGAATGATTACTGAGCCATTCGCCGATAAGAATCTTCCGTGAGGGCTTGGCCACATTTAAACTTCGCTGCGGCACGGAGGGCTCGGCTACGGAAGGTTGCCAAGGAATGTCATAGGTATATCTGGTACTGGTGATATTGTCTATCTGGTCAGGACTGTGGTAGAAAGCCATCGAGTAGGCATAACTGGTGGACTCGAACTTATCTTTGCTGACGCGGTCCCGCGGACAGAACAGAACCGAGGGATTATTCGCATCGATAAATCCGCCGAGATACGGCTCGACAAGCCCTCGCCAGCCGCGTCCCATCCAAAGCCAGTAGGGATTACTCGGGTCGCCTGAGACAGGGTCTTGAGCACAAGGATACATGTCATTATTTGCGTTGATATAATAAATCATAGCCAGGTTGATTTGTTTCAGGTTGTGCGCACATTGCACGCGCATCGCTGCAGCTTTGGCTTTTCCAAGCGACGGTGTCAATATGGAAAGCAAAAGGGTGATAATTGCTATGACAACGAGCAACTCCACAAGACTAAAGCCCTTATTATTCAGTTCATTGTTCATAGTTCGTAGTTCATTGTTCACAGCCGCATTCTTTCGCGGCTGGGGTCCCCAGACAACTATGAACCCAGTTTATTTTCCTATGCAGAATCGACTGAATATATTTTCCAGAATCTGCTCCTCGACCCCTGTGCTTTCCTGCGAAAGCAAGAACGGGGGCTGCTCGATGTCCGAAACAGCCTGGTAAGCGGCTCGCAGCATCATCGCAGTAACTTCGTCCCCCGCTGCTTCGATTTGCCCGCCGCCCCCCTGTGTCTTCCTATCGCAGACAGGAACAGTGGAAGACGCGGGGTCAGGCGAAGCAAAACGGCGGGGGCCGGCTTTCAGCTCACGGATGGACTCGGTGACATCCTCAATCGCTTCGCGGGCGCGCTGCCTGTGCCGGGCGGTAAGGGCAAGGCCGTATCGAGTCTCCCGCATCTCGTATCCCGTATCCTGTTTCACGCTACCGAGCGCCAGCTCAATCAGTCTTCTGTCGATTGTATCCTTCAGTGATGTTATGCCGGCGCCTGCTTCTGCACTTGTCGCCAAAAAGCGGGTCTCGAATATATTATTGAGCTTAATGAGGCGCTTAGCAAATTCATCCATCGAGAGCAAATCGGATTTTGTCGCGACCGGGAGCAATATCTTCGGCTCTATGAGCTGCCGTATTGCAATATCCTCCGTCCAATCCGGCTTCGATATGTCAACGCAGAATATAACCACAGCGCTTTTTTGAATCGCTTCGATTGCCGCCTGCTGTGCCAATTCATCAAGAACATTCGCCGGCGATTGCATAAGACCGGCACAATCGAAGAGTACGCACCTGCAATGTCGCAATGTCAACAAACCCGTCAAGACATCTCTGGTAGTCTTTTGCTCATCGGAGACAATGCTTCTTTGCCTACCGAGTAGTTTGTTGAGCAGACTGCTCTTTCCGGCATTAGGGGCGCCGGCAATTCCCACCGCAGGTAAATCAATCACCGCTTCGTAACTAATACCTCCTGAGAGCAACCGCCCAAGCTGCTCCTTTATCTTTACAAGTCTTTCGACCACTTCCCCGCGAGTTATAAACTCGATATCTTCCTGACTAAAATCCAGGCCTGCTTCAAGCAGGCTGATGCAATCAAGTAGTTCCGAGCGGATTTGTGCGGTGGTTTCGGCTAACCGTCCGCTGAGAAGTTTCTCGGCGGCGGCTAACTGGTACCTGTTGGAGCTTACGATGATTTCGTTAACGGCCTCGGCCTGAGCAAGGTCTATCCTGCCGTTAAGATAAGCCCTGGCGGTAAACTCGCCGGGCCCGGCCATTCGAAGTCCTCCGGCAAGCAGATTACTCATTAAGGCCTCAGTAATGCTCGGGTTCGTATGGATGTGAATCTCGGCAACATCCTCGCCGGTATAAGAATGCGGCCCCAAGAACAAGTACAGTTTTGCATCGATTCTCAGCTCGGCGTCAACAACCACGCTGCCCGATACAAGTGTCCCGCTTTCTTTTGGGATTGCCGGGCTGAAGAATCGCCCGCAGCTTTCGACCGTGTTAGGCCCGGTTATGCGAACAATTGCCCTCCGCCCTGCTGTCGGAGAACTGACTGCTACGATAGTGTCATTAAGCTCGTACATTTTATAGCATTTAGCGTACAGCGTATAACATTTACTTTTATCGTTCCTGCACAAGCTTGTCACCCCTGCGAAGGCAGGGGGCAGGAATCTATAAGTTATCCGCTATACGCTATGTTTTGTAGAACGGCTTGGGTTTTTTCTTTTTTACTTTGCCGCCGGTTTTACTGGTTGCGGCCACTAAACCCTTTGACTCGGTCTCTTCTTTTTCACGAATGTGTTTGCGAATGAGGTACTGCTCAATAACCCCGGCGAACGTGCTGGCCATAATATACAGATTCAAACCCGACGGGGCCTTGTATAACATCAACGGGAACAGCAGAGGAAACATAATCATCATCATTTTCTGCTGTTGAGCGACCTGCGGACTGGCCGACGCCGCCGCCTGTTTGGGCATCAGTTTCTGCTGCAGGTAAAACGCTACGCCCATCAAAATCGGCAAAAGATTAAACGAATCAATCTTCCAGCCCAACAGGGGTATTGTTACTGCTGAAAATCTAACCAGTGCATCCGGAGCTGAAAGGTCGGTAATCCAGACCGGCAAAAATGCGGCACCGCGAAGTTCAATACTGGCATATATCGCACTATACAGCGCAATCCAGATAGGCATCTGCACCATCATCGGCAGCATGCCCATAATCGGCGAGGCGCCCTGCTCCTTGTAAAGCTGCATCACCTGCTTGTTCATCTCAACCTTGTTGTTGGCGTATTTCTTCTTTATCTGCTCGACCTTCGGGGCAATTTTGCCGAACTTGCTCATCGAGACCTGGCTCTTTTTAGTAAGCGGATGTATAACAATACGAATCAGGAAGACCAATACTATAATGACCACCCCATAGTTGGCGATAAAACCATGCATCCATTTCATCAGCGCCAATATCCCGAACGCCAGAGGGTTTATAATGGCAGCGGGGCAGCAAAAGCAGGGCATAAAAGTGATAGTATGAACAAAGCCCAGTTTCTTATAATACTCGTTCTTATCGAAAAGACTTTTATCCTTGGGCCCGAGGTAAAGTTGGAAGTTATATTGTCTTTTGTCTCCTGCGTAACCTCGTGCTGCGAGGGCAGTTTTTGCGATTTTCAAATTGACTCCGACCGTCTCATCGCCGGTATTGGCACGCCTGTCCCCATCGGGATTATAGAATTGCCCTGTTTTCTCCGCCACCCAGTCACAGAAATCTTTACCCTCGTCCGGAACTGGAACCAGTATAGCAGCGAAATATTTGTTGACCATAGCAACCCAAAGGAAACTGGCGCCGGGCTTTGTCAACCGCCTGTCGTCGATTACTTTTGCCTTTCTGAGCTTTTTAGCATTAAGTCTTGTGCTGGTGACCTCGCCCTTGGAATTTCTAAAGCCGGCCACGGCTTTTCTCATATCGGCCCTGACGCCCTCTCTGCCAATTCCTACAGGTCCGCCCAAATCGAAACGCACCGGCTGCTCGGAAGCCGACAGGTTCTCAACAGTTAAATTACACTCCAGAAGATAACTGCGGGGGACGACCTTGTAGGTCTTAGTCAACTTAACAACCGGCTCGTCGGCGCCCTTGTCTTTAATGACGGCCTCGAAGCGAGCGGTTTGGGAGCCATCCGATGCGGTTACAACGTCAAAGCTCTTCCAGTGCAGTTCGTTCAGACGCAACAGCAACTGCTGCTCGACGAACACGAACTTCTTGTTAGCCAGTGACAAAACACCATCAACGGGCGAAAGAACCACTAACGGCCTGGGGTTTTTATAATCGCGGTCATCGAATCCGTTATCATTCCCATTGCTGAATGTCGCCTTCTTTACTGCCGCGCCCCAAGAGCTTAGTTGTAATTGAAGCTTAAAGCCCAGCTTAGGGTCTTCCGTATTCGGGTCCTCTGCGCCAAGTATGACTGTTTTCGCGACGGCGTGGTCGGCGGTAAGATCTGCAGGAGCAGCTACTTCCCATTGTTCCTTCCTCAAGACAGGTGCATCTGCGGTGCCGCTCTCTTCATTAACCGCTGTCCGCTGCAGAAGGATACAGGATTTTGTGGTCTGCCGACCAGTTTCAAACAGGCCTGACTCGACAACAAGTGCGCCGCAAAAAACGACAAAGCCAACCAAAATCAAAGTCAAAGCAGTTTTCATAATATCGTTATCTGTTTAATACCGAGAATACCAAGTGGTAAACAATCAATCGTAAACAATATTGTCATCCCCGCGCAAGCGGGGACAATTATCAATCCTTACCTTCCTTCCCGCAGCCGGTCGGCCTGGAAGTTATCCAATTCTTCGATTGCCTCTATCTTTTTGGCTGTGGCTTCCACATCGTACTCCAACCGGACGAAGTGCGCCTGGTTCTCATCGACATACACATAGCTCGCCCGGTTATCTCTGTCCCTTGGCTGCCCGACTGAGCCGATGTTGATAATCGCTTTCTCCCTGTTGGTAATCGGATAGACATTGTTAAGCTCGTCTGGTGTATAGAAGTCCGGCTCATCAAGAAACACGCCGGGCAGATGCGTATGACCCACAAAGCAGATATGCCTGAGCCGCTCGAAGAGAACTCTGACCTTGAGCGGATTGGTGTAAACATCATCGGGAAAGATGTATTCATTAATCGGTTTTCTGGGCGATGCGTGGACAAAATCTATTGCCGTGGCGCTCGTTCCCAGTTTTGTTTTGAGCACCCGTCTCATAGGCAATTCACCCAAAAAGCTCCAGCGTCTGTCACGACTGCTCGCCTGCCGCTCCGCCTCCAAAGTAAATCGTGTCCAGAAACTTGCCTGCTCTGCTCCATAGTTGAAATTCGTTGGCTCGTAAAAGGCGGCATAATCGTGGTTGCCCAAAACGCACCACTTGGTCTTCTCTATAATCAGGTCCAGACATTCCCTGGGGTTCGGCCCGTAGCCGATAACATCGCCGAGGCAATATATCGTCTTTATCCCCCGCTTCTCAATATCAGCTAAAACCATAGACAGGGCCTCAAGGTTTGAATGCACATCACTTATAACCGCAAACATACGCCCTCTTAAACAAACAAAGACAGCTCTTACCTTACGCAAAAACCACTTAATAGCAAAAAACCTGCAAGAGTGCCAGAAGATTTATCAGCTTTTGAAGAAAACATGATTCACGTCGCCCATGCTCAAAGAGGGCAAAAAAGATGATTTGCTTTGGTCTTTGGTATTGTTATAATACGCTTGCTTTATCGAGGTTGCAAAAACGAGGTGTTATCTTGGCAGATATGACTCTCTTGGAAACTCAGGGGCTGGTTAAGAAGTATTCCGGCCGGGCTGTCGTCAACGAAATATCGATTGCGATAACCCAGCGCAGCATCGTCGGGCTTCTGGGCCGAAACGGCGCCGGCAAAACCACTACCTTTAGAATGATTATGGGAATGATTACTCCCAACAGCGGTCAAGTTCACTTTGAAGGGCAGGATATTACCCACCTGCCGATGTACAAACGGGCTCGCCTCGGTATCGGCTATCTCTCCCAGGAGCCGAGTATCTTTCAGCGTCTCAGTGTCCGGGATAACCTTTATGCGATTCTGGAGACAATGTCTATCACCAAGGCCGAACGCAACCGCAAAGCTGAGATGCTCATTGAAAG
>CAZQYB010000068.1:0-13302 GCA_964597535.1 uncultured Pirellulales bacterium
GGTGATTGTAATTTTATCTCCTGTCCCCAGAGAGCCTGAAAATTGGTCGAGGTCTATAATCTTTGTGCCCAGTGTGGCGTTGTCGGTATTAACAGTAAAAGTGTGGTTCGGCTGCTCCTCGTCAGGAGCCCAGACTTCCGTGCTGCTTGCGTTGATTGAGATTTCATAATCGGTGCCGGCTTCATTGCCATTTAGCACCAGGTGGTAGGCGTCGTTAAAGTGCAGCAGACTTGCAGTAACTCCAGGATTGTTTGCGTCGTTGTTTATTAAAGCAGCCAGCTCTTCCAGTGTTGTCGTTGTAGTGGTGGTTAGGGTTGTTTCCTGATGGTTGTATGAGTAAATAAAGGTACCTGCTCCGACGTAATCCTCGGCATACTCGAGCCCCGCCGTGTGAACCCAGCGCTCGGCATTAGCCAACCGGTTGATTATAACTGTATGATTGCCTTCAAAGGCGTTATGGGACGCTTCAGCAGTCAATTTATCGGTATCGCTGGAAGCGGTTGCGAAAGCACGAAGCTCGTCGGCATCGGAAAGAGCGCTAACGCAGCTTCGCAAGGCATCAAGCTTTGTCTCTACGGTGCTCAGGGCATCTTTTCTTTCATCCCAGGTAGTTTTGCGGTTTTCGTACATATTGAGCGTACGGCGCTGAATAGCCATTAGCTGGGCGATAAGCGAGCTCGTATCAATGCCTGTCAAAAGCCCTGGAAGCTGTATAGTTGACATATTTAGCTGCTCTTTCGCTTAAATTCTCACACTTACCAACACGTACAATCTTTGCTACTTTATTATCGCTAAAAAGTGCTTGATACTTAACTACTTATGTATCTGCATAGCATATTAATTGGTTAACAAACTGCATGCGGTACTGTTTGGCACATCCGGCCCGGGCAAATTCGCGTTCGCGCAATAACAACATCAAATTCTTTACCTTTTTCCAGCTAATTTATGATACTAACGTCCTGCGAGATTTTGTTCAGAAGCATCTGTGTTCCTCTGTGGTCCGGCTGAACCACCAGTTCTGCTTCGCAGGCCAGCCGGGCGTCGTTGCATCTGCCAAGCTGCATAAGCGCCACCGCCCGTGCATACTGCAAATTGCTAACCTTGCCACCGAGGCGACAAGCTTTGTCAAAACAAACCAGCGCATCTTGTGGACGGGCTTCCTTTAAGTGCTCAGCTCCCTGCTTAAACGACCTTAGTAAGTCGTCTTGAGCTGATGCCCCATCAACAGAACTTACCGCTTTGTTCGTCTTTGCCATGTGGTTTAACAGTTTTTCCTTATAATAATCCCCGTGCTGTTGGAAATACTCACCGTATCGCACCATGTGACCATTGACGTGCTTGTAGAAGGTCTCCATCAGGTATTTATAGTATTGCTGGTTTCTCAAAGCGGGGTCATTTATGCCTGCAATCTGCGGATACAACACCTCTGCCGGATACATCGAAACCATATCATTCAATGCCCGAGCGGTGATTTGATTTCTTGCCTTGAACTTGTAACAATTGCCCTCCGAAGTCCTCCTGTAAAAATATGTTGAATGTTGCTCAACTCTCTTAAAACTTATCCTCAAGGCATTTTTGCACAGAAATACAAAATCCTCAACGGTATCCAATTCTTCATACAGCCCCACTTTGCCGAACAGTGATTTTCTTTTCAGACTCGGCGAATTTGGAATCGGCGAATATCCATTGCCAAACAGAAAAGCTGGAAGAGCACTATTATCTGAAAAGTCCAAATGGTCCCACTCCTGGCCTGTAGGATTGCCGGATTCATCTACAAGAACAAGTTTAGCCGGATAAAAGTAGTCAATCTCCGGATGCCGCCGGGCACAGTTGAGAAGTTTTTCAATATAGTCCGTTGCTATAAAATCATCCGAATCGACGCCTATAAGATATTCACCCTTCGCTTCGCTGATTGCCATATTCATCCCTGAAGCGAAATTCTTGTGCGGCTTATAAATATACCTAATCCTGTCGTCCGAGTATGATTCAACTATCTGCTTTGTCCCGTCGGTACTGCCGTCATCAACTACCAGGAGCTCAAGGTTCTGATAGGTCTGAGCCAAAGCCGAATCAATCGCCTGGCGGATAAATCTTTCCATATTGTACGTTACGATATAGACAGAAACCAGCGGCTCGGAACCGTCGTCAACAACAATGACTTCAAAGTCTTCTTTGGGAACGCTCTGATTGGCAAGGGTCCTTTCCAACAAATCCGGTCGGTTATAAGTTGGAACTACAACAGAAACCATAGGAGCGGGACTTGTTTCTGATTGCTTAGACAGCAAACTACATTTTTCGATTGCCTCTTCATCAATCTTTCTTACTTTATTTGTTTGTCCCAGTGCTTCCGAGTGACCGACCGGTCGTGCGTCTTTATGGATAGTGCTTTTGGTTGGAACAATGTCACGTTCATGAAGTTTTTTTTCATTGCTGAAACCCTCAATTCTTACGGTACTATCTTCACCTTGATGGTCAATTTCCTTTGCTCTGTTCAACGCTGCAAATTCATTCTTGGAAGCTTCTGCCGAAGAATCTTGGTTGCAGTGTGCTAAAGAAAATATGTTTTTTTGCCTTTGCTCAAGCTGAAAGAGTTCTACGGATTTTTTATCAAAAACAAGTAATGGTATATTTGAAAGTAACTTCGGGTTGTTTCTCTTATACGCTTCCACAATAATATAGCATATTTGCAAGACTTGCTTGTTCTGAGGGTTCTCCATCATTATTTTCTTCAGCAACGGTAACACTTTTTCCCATTGCCCAGACCCTGCATATGCTATAGCCAGATTGCTGACAACCTCGACCGAACCTGGCATTATAGAGAGGGCATTTTCCAAGGTTCGGGATGCCAGCTCGATTGGACTAAATCGTGATTGTAGCAAGCTCGTGCCCAGGTCAAAATAAGCGTAGAATTTTGCGGCTTCCAGGTCCCGACACATATGAAGGGTCGGATACAGAGCCGCTATGTCAACCTCGTTGTTTCGACGCCTGATAGCGTTTCGGAATGTCTGCTGGCTGGCCCGGAATACCTTTGGCTTATCCTTCTCCGTCATGCTGTCTTTGTGTATTCGGTAGTAGTACAGGATATCGGGAACGTAAACAGGTTGAAACTGTTCGAGAATCCTGAGCCACATATCCCAATCTTCGGCGCCTTCCAGGTCTGGGTCATACCACCCAACCTTTTCGTGACAGATGCGCCGGTACATAAACGATGCAATACCTACGTTGCTGACGAGCAATCTATGGCAGGAAACATCCTGGTCTTTACATACTCTGGTAATCTGGTCATTATCATCTATCCAGGCGTGAGCAGAATAGGCAAAACCGGCACTGGGACAAGTCTCCAGCGCACCAACCAACGCTTCCAAAAAGATGGGTGCACAGTAGTTGTCGGCAGAAATCCAGGTTAGCAACTCTCCGCGGGCTGCCTGGAAACCGGTATTTAGCGACTCAGGCAAATGCCTATTCTCCTGATGGATTACACGGATACGAGGTTCCTGCAAATTATCAAGATATTCACGAGTGCCATCTGTCGAGCCATCGTTAACAATTATGAGCTCAAAATCTTTGAATTCCTGAGACAAAAGACTTTTTACGGCCGTAGGCAGAAATCGCAGATGATTGTATGTTGGCAGAACAACAGAGACTTTGGGCACCAGGCCAGATTGGGAAAAGGGTGCTCTTCCTCCGATAATCCGGTCCTCAATTCCGTAGCACCTGGCTAAAGTCTGTGGTACATTTCTAAAGTCAGTCGTTTTTGCCATCCTTTTCCACATATCCCAGTACAAGTACCTTTCGTTTGTAAACAATCCTGATTTTTCCAAGAGACTGGACCGAAATAGGATACAAACCCCAACGCAATTGCGCACACTCAGCGCTTCACTATCAAACTCGCTCGCTATGCCACATCTACTAATATTTCCTGCCTCGTCCACTACCTCGTAATCTGAGTACGCTAAACCAATTTCAGGATTACGGTCCAGTTCCTTTTTAAGTTCGTACAAGAAATTTTCTTCATAGACGACTTCGGGCAATGCCAGGGCAATGTAGCTACCCCCGGCCCGTTGTATTCCAAAGTTCAGGAGTTCATGAAGAGGGTGTTGCTTTAGGTGATGATAATGAACATGCGGGTGCTCCCCGTATAGTTCCAATATTTTTTGGCCTGTATCTTCTGTTTCTTCCCCATCAACGATAATCAGCTCGAAGTAAGGCCCTATCTGAGCCAAAAGCGACTCTATGCTGTCTTTGAGATGTAGCGTCGCCCGCACAACCGGAATGATGACGCTTGTCACCGGCTTAATGTTCCGTCGAGAAAAATCAAGTTTGTTTTCAGCGTTAATCTCCAAAGGTTTCTTGGGATTATCAATCAGGGTCTTATGCACCGCATCACGTAAGACATTTTCTATCTCCAAACCTTTTCCTATAAGATTGTTTGTATAATCAGGGTCATTTTCTAAATCCATCAGCCATTCGCAGTCTTTTCGCCATTTGTGTGTGACATATTTCCAACGTTCCGTCCGTACACACCACAGATTGGACTCATCAGGTGAAGGAGGTATATCGTAAGCTGCTCCTTTTTCTCTGAAAACCATCACCGGGTTATAAGTCCCGCCAAGCATAAGGGCAAGTAAACTCCTGCCTTGTGCCCCCATTGGCCCGGTGCCAATGATGTCGAGAATTGTCGGAGCAATATCAATTGCCCCGACCAGTTTGTCTATGCGGCAAGGAGCTAAGTCTTTAGTAATGAAACTGTAAAATGTCAAATTACTGATTTCTTCGTGACGAGGCCCAAATTTTCGTTCATATTCGACAAAAGGTCTGTCTAAGGTTACGCCGTGGTCGGTCGAAATAATCAATAAGTCGTCCTCATCAACTTTGATTTTTTGCAACAGCTGTTCGAGACTCTCGCTTATTTGAGTAATATTATATTCATACTTTTCTGATGGCCATGATTTGCCCAACTTACAATTTAGGTCGTGCAAAAGCATCATGTGTAAGTAAGCAAACTTTGGTCCCTCTCTTTGGTTGTATTGATGAATGAATTCGTCACGTTTCAGGCAATCCATTGCAGGGCTGGTATTTTCAATTATCTTCCCTACACGATAACCACTTGATTCCCATACATCAAATCCGGATTTGGGAACAACTTGTAGTGTGACAGCATCGCAATAAAAAGATGTATGATAATCACCACGTTTTAGAAAATCAGTCAGAGACGAAACGTGCGGGTCAAGCCTGTTTAAGGCCTCCTGAGTCCACCCCAATGCCCCATTACTGGAGGGGTACATCGAAGTAAACACGGCATGCATCGACGTTTGTGTGCCTGCAGCAGCCGAAAAGACCTTGGAAAAAAGAACACCTCTTGACAACACTTCGTCCACGAACAACTTCGGTCGCTTGGTATTGCCACAGCAGAAAAGCTTATCCGGCCGTAACCCATCAATGCAAATCCAAATGATATTTCTCTTTTTTCTTTTAAAGTCTTCCCTGTTCTTTCCGGAATCAGGGGCAGTTAATATTTGAGAGGCTTTTGCTTTTTTTCTTTTTTGCTTTCGTTCAACAAATTTTATAATTTCATCTGCAGCGTGCCCGGCAGCCGTGCCATCACGAAACGAAACGCTTCTCTCAGCCCATTGCTGCCTTGCAGATTTATATCTGTCTTTTTCAAGCAGGTGATTCACAACCAACGGCGGATTATCTTGTTCCGTACAAATCGGAGCTATCTGTGTAATACCGTACGGTTCCAGCCATTGTCCAACTTCAGCACGGTCTTTTGCTAAACCAATGGTCGGCCTGTCTGTCATAAGGGACTCGAAAAATGCTCCGCTGCGAGTATCTGCAATAACCAAATCAGCAACTGAAAAAAGAGCAGGAAGGTCGTAGGCGTTTTGCACAATAGTAAGGCCGGATTGTTCAATCCTCGCCATCCGCTGAGGTTCCATTCGTAACGTACAATGATGCGGCTTAATCAAAACGTTAAACTCAGAGGCCAAATTTGAGACTTTATCTAAAAAACTGTCTATAGAAGACCTCTCCTGCCATGTAGGCAAATAAACAATCGTAGGTCTGGACCTATCAAGACACCATTTCGAAAAATACACATTAGAATCTATTCGTCCGGCGAAAAAATCGTCATAACGCGGATACCCTATAATTAGAATCTCATCTTTAGCCTTCCACTTAGATATACGTTCTACATCGTAAAAACCGTGAACAAGAACAGCATCAAACGGTCGATTAGCTATTTCCCTATAGTTCCACGAATCAGGATAAACAGCGGGCGCATACGACAAACGAATGTGCAGCGAATTGTAATGTCTGAGAACAGTTTCATTCTGAGTTGTTATTGCTGAGCACTCATAATCCGTTGAAGTAAGAAATGGTATCCCCCGATTATCATAATAGGATTTTAGCCGTTCAAAATCGAACCAGCCCGCTGCAGTGGTGTTCTCCGAACCGCTGATAGCAACAAGCCGGGCATCAACGCCTAATTCTCGGAGGGCACGCCAAATCGGTTCATAATTTGGAGCTTCGAACGCATCAACATGATAGAACTCAATTCTCATTGAAATCCCTTTCAGTTGGACGGTTATTTCATACCAAGCAGCTTCCCTGCAATTACTCGCACATCAATTTTTCTTGCCACTTGTCTCTAAAGGAGCTCTGAGGACTATCCCGCTCGTTTGTTCTTTGCCAAATAACCTCCCAATATTTAGTTCCTCAACATATGCCCCCGGAGACAAACCAAGTAAATACAATACCGACTTTGCTATATCTTCAGGTTCTGTTACAGGCACCACTTTCAAGTCACCGCCATTACCTGACTGAATATATGGACGTAATGACTTTTCCCCGTAGATGTCCGTATTCACAAAGCCGGGATTGATTACTGTAACCTTGATACCATAATCCTCAACCTCCTTCTTCAATGTTTTAGTGAAAGCTCTTACCGCAGATTTGCTCATACAGTACGCTGCTTTTCCGCTGCCACATTCTATAGCTCTTAAAGATCCTATATTGATTATATATCCAGAGTTCTGCTTCTTCATAAATGTCAGGACAGCTTTTGAGGCGTTAACTGTCCCTCTAACATTCACATCATAGACCTTTTCCAAATCTTCCATCGCAAGCTCCTCTATCTTGCCCCGGTGGCTTCTCCCTGCAGAATTGACCAGAACATCTATCCTTCCAAATTTATCCCAGGTATTTGCCACCGCTGATTCAACATCCGTTTTTCTGGTTACATCACACTTTTGAGCGAGCAGCTTATCCGAATCCTTAACTTCTATACTCGTGCTTAACATGCTCAGATTGTAACCTTTCGCCAACAGCCCTTCGCCTATGGCTCTCCCTATTCCTCTGCTTGCCCCTGTGATTAACGCAACCTTTCTCATTGCTGACCTTTTTCATCCTCATATATCTTCTTGGCCGAGAGCCAGTCATCCACGGTATCTACCTCAGTCCACCGAAAATGTGGAATATCCAAGAAGTTCAACACAAAGTCGCCATTAAGAACCATGTGTACCAAAGCGTTCTCGTACCATTCGTCTATTTGCTCATTGTCTATCATTTTCTCTATCTTGTGTCTCAACTTTATGGCTGCGTCTTTTGATAGCTTGGTAATACCCGCATATTCTCCTGAGAAAGTACTCAGGTTCTTGCTCATCATTATTACTTTGTCGTTGTAAACGGCAATCTTGTAGTCTGCATCATGTTTTTTGGATGAGTCCATCAGTACGGTTGCCGGGTTATCGATTTTAAGCACTTCTTTGAAAAGGTTTTGCTCAATAACAACGTCGGAGTTGATGATTATAACCTCATCATCGAGATATTCTCTGGCAAACCATAGCGAGACGATACTATTAGTAACGTTGTAGAACGGGTTACAGACAAACTTTACGCCTCTGATTGTGCTCTCTATCTTCTCATGCAGAAAACCCGTTACGATACAAATTTCAGCCTCTGAGTTTCTTTTTATCAGGCCCACCATTCTTTCCAAGATGGTTTCCTCTTCACCCAGTTTAAACAAACATTTGGGTAGATTTTCAGTAAAAGGCTTCAATCTCGCGCCTGCCCCGGCCGCTAATATAATCACTTTCATTTTCTCACCAGACTAAAAGTCCCACACGGTAAAGGTAATGCTTTGGTGGGAAAGTAATATTCAATCCTATGTTCTCCAGAGATTTCGCTACGTTAATGCCGGTAGCCTCTATTGGTATGCGGGCCAGGGTAGGCTGACGACAGTTATGCTGGTCACAGCCCTGGGCGCAGAGCTTGCAGGAGCCCCCGATAAAAGAAACTGCGAGGGGATAATTATTATCCCACAAAAATTTCTCTGCCTCTAACAAGGCTCTGTGCAGAAGGTTTGTAGAATTTCTCCTGACAATATCCATTTTCTTCTTCGTGAAAGGCATTTTGCAGTAGACCAGAAGTACGTTGTCGTATTCACAGATGAGCTTTCGGTAATCAATGTCAGGAATCTTAGGGGGGCAAGTCCAATTCACGTTATACTTGGAACAGTGAAAGCAATTGAGCAAAACCCTTTCCTCAAAAACCAGCTTGGAGGATTCTATTACCCCTACGTCCAAATAAGGAGACCTGGATTTAATCAGTTCTACTAATTCTTTATTTATTCTCTCTATACCATCAGCTATAATATCAACAAGTACCTGCACCGACGTATCTCCTTCACGAACTCTTTGCTCCGGTTATATCCTGAGAAACTAAAAACTTCATTTTTTTAAGCAGATGCCTTCTTCTGATATACCTCAAATAGGTAAATTGGCCCTTTGCCCGCTCCAGCAAACAAACAGCCCATCAGGCTGGGGCATATTATCATAGCCAATGAATTCAGCGTCGGCCTCAAGGCCGTTAGCTTGCATCATTCCAAGCAGTTCTTCTCGCCCGAACCACTTTTCCCAACTTGGCATTTTGAGCGCACCTAATTTGTCTTTGTTCTTGTCAATTATGATTAGTTTGCCACCTGGCGCAAGAACACGTGTCAGTTCTTTCACGCCCTCGGCAATCTGAACAATATGCTCCAACGCTTCAATGCAGATAACGGCGTCGAACCGGCCGTCTGTAAATGGCATATCAAGAATTCCACCCTGAACAGTGCGAATTCCCGATGGAACGTGTCGCAGCATCCGGGCTGAAATGTCCAATGCCGTGACATCAGATTGGGGGTAACGTTGCTTAATAATTGCCGAGAAACGGCCTTTGCCGCAGCCGGCATCAAGCACACGCTTACCGTTCAAGTCCCCCAAATGACTCAACACCACCTGCACTCTCCCATCTGTTTCTGCAATGTCTGTTTTGTAAATAGGGACAGTTTGATTGAAGTGAGTGGCTATTTGTTGTTGACAGGCCTCGACGGCGAATTTCGCCGCCCAAGAGATTTCTTCAGCCGGAAAGTAGTCTGCGTCAACGCCATAAGAACCCAAAAAGCCCCCACTGGGATTTTGTAGTTCCTCGAGAAACTTGACTGCTGCATCCGCGCGATTGGTTTCCTCCAGGCGGTACCACACGTGAGCCAACTGTGCTAATCCGGCCGAACAAATCCAGTTTACATCACTATATCCAGACACGGCACCAGTAGGTTGTTGAAATCTCGCCACCGATGCCATTCCTGCACGTGCCTCGTTTTCACAGCCCAAGTCGAGCAACGCTTCCTGAATGTAAGTATAGAAATGAGTCAGGGCACTTGGTTGCGAAAAATCGGTCAGATTGACGTTTTTGAGATAGTAGTCTAAGCTCTTGTCTACAAATTTGCTGTAACGCGGTTCATTTAATAACTGAGCTGCCTGGCGCAACGGCGCAAGCACGTAGAGATGGATACCTTCACAGACTTCACCGCGACGTCCTAAACTCCAGCCTGTCCCTCGTGGCGGCACCGTCAATCGGCCCGTTTGCGAATTGGCCGTCTTGATGAGCCAATCACAGGCACGGCGCAGCGGGCGCTCCAACTCAGGCATTTGTCCAAGCAGAGCCAACCAGCCCCGCACGACCTGCCCGGTATCAAAGGCATAGCTACGGCCATTTAAACCATATGAGCCATCTTGACCCTGTACGGAACAGAGCCACCGTGCATATTGACGAGCCAGGTCACGTTCTCCAATCGAGAGCAAGGTTGGGATAAAATAACCTGTTACTTCTGGGTAGCTAACTTTATTGCGAGAGCTAATTGCAATGCCCTTGCCGGGAATAGAATTATTCTTAATCCACTGAATAGCTTTTTCTAACATACGGAGGTTACCTTTTCATTAGATGCAGTTAATAACTGTTCACAAATTCTCTCTGCAGCGTATCCATCTCCATAAGGATTGACGACATTAGCCATTTTGGCGTATGCCGTGGAGTCATCCAACAAGCGTCCAACTTCCTGAACAATTCGTCCGGTTTCCGTCCCTACCACCTTTACGGTGCCCGCTTCCACTGCTTCCGGCCGCTCGGTAGTGTTACGGAGAACAAGAACAGGCTTGCCCAGGCTCGGGGCTTCTTCCTGCAGTCCACCTGAGTCGGTCAACACAATATGAGACCAATTCATCAAGTGAACAAAAGGAAAATAGCCAAGAGGTTCCAACAATGTAATATTTGAAATGCCGCCTAACAAAGCATGCACTGGCTCCCATACATTTGGATTGAGGTGTACGGGATAGACAAGGTGGACATCGCTGACATAACGCTTTGCAATCACTTCAAGCGCTCTGCAAATAGCTCGTATCGGTTCGCCAAAGTTTTCCCGACGGTGCGCAGTTACCAAGAGGACTCGCTTATCCAAAGGAACTCCCGCTAACAAACCCTTAGCAAGATCGCACTTAAGTTGGACAGCGTGTAACAAAGCATCAATTATGGTATTGCCGGTAACCGTGATACACTGCCTATCAATTCCTTCGCGAATCAAATTCTTTTGAGCCAAGTCAGTTGGCGCAAAATGTACATCTGCGATAGTCCCGACTATCCGGCGATTGGTCTCTTCTGGAAACGGTTGGAACTTATCATGCGTTCGCAGGCCAGCCTCAACATGCCCAACTTTGACCCGATGATAATATGCAACCAAACTCGCAACCATCGCTGTGGTTGTATCCCCCTGTACGAGTAGCCAATCCGGCTTTTCTCTGCAGATAACCGGTTCGAGGGCATCAAAAATACGGGCAGTTAGGTTAGACAAAGCTTGATTTTCGCACATCAGATTAAGGTCATAATCCGGCCGGATATTAAAAAGCGTTAATACGTTATCCAGCATCTCCCTGTGTTGGGCCGTTACGCAAATGCGGATATCGAAAAACTCAGGCTGTCGTGCCATAGTTTCGATTATCGGAGTCATCTTGATGGCTTCAGGTCGAGTTCCAAAAATGAACAGGATTTTCATCTTGTTAATCTATTTCTTAAGCTATTATTTTTTTATAAGATTCCGCTCTTGCTAAAACTTGTTTATTTATAATCAAATATTACTACGATAAGTCTGTATGGCCTTTTTGCCCTTACGGACCCGGCTCAATCTTTCTGCGATGTCGGCTTTCTGGGCTGTAATAGCCAGGCACAGACTGTTACATAATTTTTGCAATTGCTCCCGCTGATTTTTAAATTCAGCCAGCTCAAGAATTCCTGCCTGTGCGATTTTTTCTACAAGAGAGTTAGCTTGCTCACTCAAGGCCTCAATGTTGCTGACATTACCCTGCCGGGCCAATTCTAATTGCCTCTCTAACAGGTGTTGTAGGTCGTCCAACAACTGTTCCGAAACACCTCTTTTTGCCCTTGGGGTCCGTGGATGTAGTTGGTTATCAGTCACCATTGAACCTACAGTCCTTTTTGTGTTGCTTTCACCAAATTATGTTCAACTTCTTCCAGGAGATTAGCTGCGTCTTTATTTGCCGGGTCCAAAGCTAAAACGTCCCGGAGGATTTTTTTAGACCGCTCAAAGCGTTCGTCTTTCATATACAGCGCCCCCAGAGAAAACATAACGGAGGTATCGCCTGGATGCATATTCAAATACACCTCAAGATAGTGAGTAATCTCTGCGAATGAGGCCATCTGGCAGGAGACTTGGAACAGACCCAAAAGAGCTGTCAGGTTGTCGGTATCCAGTTCCAGGCATTTCAGATACATCTGGAAGGCCTGCTTATAATCGCCTCTTTGCCGTGCGACCATAGCCAAACCGGCATAGGCCCTGGCACAATTGACGTCCAGCCGACAGGCGACTCTGAAGGCTATTTCAGCATCATCAAGAAGATTTTTCTGCAGGGCGACTACTCCAAGCCCAACGTAAGGATTAGGCTCATCGGGCCCAAGCGATGCTGCTTTTTCGTAGCAGCGTTGTGCCTCGATGCTGTTGCCGACGGAGGTGTAACAATCACCAAGTTCCTGCAAAACCTCGTAATGTTGAGTCGAGTCGTGCTCTTCAACATCATTTTCCTGTCTTATGTCCATAGCAATTCTCTTCTTTCACGGGTTCCCACTCTGAATTTCTATTTTTTTAATGGGGTCGCCAAGTATTTGTTCCGCTCTTTCAAGCAATTCAATCGCCGAACCAAAATCCCTTTTTTTTCGGTCGACCTTCGCCTCTAACAAAAGTGTATTTACAGTAGGACGCTGCTGATTGACTTCGCTGCTTAGTTTCAATGCTTGTGTAAAGTTACCGGTTTTGTAAAAGGCCTTTGCAGCGAGCGTTTTCATCCACAGTTTGTTTTGGTGATTGTCGGCGATATATTCAAGCATCTGGGCCGCTTTTGCCCAGTTTCCATCTTTTTCCGCCATCCGGACTCCTTTAACTAAAATGTCAAACTGGAAAGGGAGCTCTTCAGGACGCGGGTGTCGTAGTGCAATATCGGCGGCTTTTAGAGATTCACGCACCGACAAATTTGGAAAGCTGCTGCGAGCGTATTGCAAGTCACCTTTTCTGAGCACTGCCGCCCAGAACGTATCCGTCGAACCTTCCAGCTCGAATCCCTGGCGGCTAACCGAACTGTTAATCAGAGCATAGAGTGAATCCTCAACCCACATTTCCTCTACAGGGAATCCGCTTGGAACTATAACAACATACTCGCCCTCACATCCGGCTAAGGATGTGTCTATCTTCTGGGCATGAGAAGACAACGGATTGACAGGGACGAGGGTTATATTGGGCATATCAGTGTCTATCCTGTTGAAATCAGCCTCTGGTAGTGGCAGATAGACCTTATAGGGATAAAACGTATGGTGCCAGATTAAGCCAAGAGTTTCCCCTGCCTGCTGGTTCAGCAAATCTGCGACAAAAATAATGGACATATCCTCAATCTTCCTCCAGGGCTTGGCCGGCCTTGTGGT
>CAZQYB010000069.1:0-13301 GCA_964597535.1 uncultured Pirellulales bacterium
AATTTCCGAAAAGCCAAAATGAAATTAAACTTCTATTCAACAAAGGATTATGAAAGCCAAGGACGCGCTATCAGAGATGACGAATTTCAACAGAGATTCCTCGGCTGGGGGGTAGAAAGGATGGAGAGTGGCTTTACAAACTATGGGCAAAGGCGGCTGATTCTCAATTTACAACTGTCAATCTTCAATCGTTAATGAATACCCGCTCCGGCCAAAACGGCAGTGAGGAAATGGCTCAAGATATAAGACGCCGGTTTTTATCGGTCAAGGTTATGTGATAGCCTGAACTCAATTTGCTGTTTTTGGTTAATGTGGGCTAAATTTTTGTCGATAAAAGGTTTTGAGACTTACGAAGACCGTATGGGCTTAAATGAAAGGGCTAAAATGGATACCCAAAATGTGCCGGAAGATGTCATTGTTGTCGATCTGCCGTCGCAAGAGCCGCAAATAGCGAATAAGCTCAAAAGCATCAACGAAATCGTGAGTAACAGAGCTGATTGTAACGTGATAATTGATTTTGACGGAGTCGAGATAATAACCTCTTCAAGCATTAGTAATCTGATAATACTGCACAAGTTTCTGCATGAGCATGGACATAAGCTTATTCTCTGCAATATTGCCTTTGTAACCAAGTGCATTTTTACTGTAGCTGGGCTTGATAGTATCTTCAATTTTGCCGATGACACGTCCGCTGCCCTGGCGATTACGCACTGTGCCACTTAGCCAGTAAGCGCAACCGAGCCGAACCTATGCACAATCCACCTGCCTTCATAAAAAATAGTTGTTCCGTATAAAAATGTTCGCCTTGTGCTCATATACCACTTTCATCACTGAAATCAGGGCAAAACAGCACCTTACTATAAGGAATTCTAATTACATATTCGGCTATGGTGATAAGGGTGCGACTTTTTAGAAATGTTTGCATAAAGTTTGCCTTTCATAAGGTCTTTATTAAGAACATCTTATGGTTTTCTCCGTATTAGTAACGATTGTGTTTTCCACTATTTTTGGCGTGTGAACGTTGATTTGTATGGTCTGTGCAAATAAAATTGATTATCTATGGCAAAATCAATCAGAAAGAAACGAACGAAAAGAAATTCCTCCAAGGTTGCCAAGGTCAAGGGTAAGAAGGCTTTTCGAAGTTACAAAGAGGCAATTAAGTACCTGCTTGAGAGGACCGACTACGAAAAGGAAACTCGTCTGCGCTATAATATTACAACGTTCAACCTCAAAAGGATGCAAAAGCTACTTTCCCTGGTGGGCGACCCTCACAAAAAAATCGCTACAGCTCATATAGCCGGCACAAAAGGAAAAGGCTCAACAGCAACAATGCTGGCCAGGATGCTCGAAGCCAACCACTATAACGTTGGATTATATACGTCGCCGCATGTGGTACATCTACACGAACGAATTACGGTCAATTCAGAAATGATTAGTGAGCGGGAAATGCTTGGTTTGATAAACCGCCTTTATACTCCAGTGGAGAAAGTATCAAAGGTGGACCCTCTCACTTTCTTTGAGATTATGACGACTCTGGCGTTTCTGCATTTCGTCGATAAAAAAGTTGATATTGCGGTGATTGAAACGGGTATGGGCGGCAGACTGGACAGCACTAATGTTATTCGGCCTAAGGTTGTTGGCATAACCAGCTTGAGTATTGACCATCAACACCAACTCGGTAACACTATCGACAGCATTGCTAAAGAGAAAGCCGGAATTTTCAAGCGAGGCGTGCCGGTTATTAGCGTTCAGCAGGAACCAGTGGCAATGCGTGTTCTGAAATCGGAGGCTACTAATACCAAAGCGTCGTTGAGTGTGACCGGTGGCGATATTGATTTTTCATACCGCTTCGAAACATCGCGGGAACACGGGCCACATAACAGAATCTGCCTTACAACTCAAACGAGTAAATTTGAGCACCTGCGAGTGCCTTTACATGGCAAACATCAAGCTATCAACTGCGGTTTGGCTCTGGCTATGCTGGACAAACTCAAATCAAGCGGCTACAAGATAGACAACGAAAAAGCAGCTAAGGGACTTCATAACACGTCATTGAGTGGGCGAATGGAGATGATTTGCGACGACCCGAGGATTATGATAGACGCTGCCCACAATGCCGCAAGCATCGAGATGTTGATTCATGCAATAGGACAAAATATTCCTTATGACTCTATGGTGGTAATCTTTGGCTGTAACAACGACAAAGATGTTACGGGGATGCTACAGAAACTGCAATACGGGGCTGACAAGGTGATTTTTACACGCAGCAACTCAGCCAAAGCGATGTCTCCGCAGGATTTGGCGGACATGTACACGGAAATGTGCGGAAAGATGTGCCAGACAGCACTGAGTCTGGGCGAAGCTTTACGATTGGCAAAAAGCGCTGTCAGCAAAGAAGATTTGATTTGTATTACGGGCAGTTTTTATCTTATCGGCCAGGCCAAAGCCCGTTTTCAGCCAACCCGACCACTCCAGACCGTCTAACTGCTGACTACGGTCAACAGGAACAAAACGCAACTTTCTAACAGGGTGAAGGTCCGCGCAATTCTTGGCTGTGTGCTAAATCCTGCAACAATAAAGCCCTGCACGCCCCAATATGCCGGAAATTTAATCTTGACGGGTCAACACAAAAACGCTTTGTTTGTGCGCACGAAGAACGCACCACTTTCATCGGCGATGCGCAATTATGGCAATTTTTGGGAAGGTATAAGAATGACCTCTCGTGAAAGACTGCTGAATGTATTTAATGGAAACACGCCCGACAGAACTCCCATCACGCTTTTCATTACAGATACGGATATCGAAGATGGGCCGCCAGACTGCGTGATAGGGAAAAGAACAGATGATACAATAGGTGACCTTATAAGATTTCATGAGATACTTGGTCTCGATATAATGCTTAGAATCAGCACCAATGTATTTGAACCGATTGCTTTTGACTGTGACAGCAAAGATTGGACAAATGTCTGGGAGTTTTCGGAGGACAAGAAATACCTCACTCATAAGATTATCACCCCTGAAGGAGAGCTTAGGGAAGTATTCAATGTTGAGGGTGAAGACTTTCACGGTGACCCTTCCGAGGACTGGATGAAGTTGCGAAATGTAAGGACCGAATCCCTTATTAAAGTGCTGGAAGATTTAAGAATAGTAAAGAAATACAGGCCGGAAATTCCCGCATACGATTTTAGCAATATTGGAATCGTGGAGAAAAGGCTGGGCGGCAGAGGGATTGTACTGCCGCGCGTGCCCAGCAGCGTTTTTAATTCCGCCTTCGGTTTGCGAAAACTCGAAGACCTGCTCGTTGACCCAATTGTGAACCCGGTTTTCTACAAGGAGCTTATGGAGCTCTGTACGGATGATGTAATTGGTGTAGGTAAAAAGATTGCCGAAGCGGGTGGGGATGTTATGCGGGTGGTCGGAAATGTTGCACACGGTGGAATGGTGAGCAGCAAGTTCTATCTGGAGCATATTTTCCCCTACGAGAAGCGATACGTCGATGCCTTAACTTCTGATGGGTGTAAGGTTTTTTTCCATAATTGCGGACAATGTGCCGGTCTTTTAGAGGTGTATCGCACAATGCTCGACGGAGAAGCCCTTGAGTCATTCGCCACTCCTCCTTCAGGCGGAGATATAACCAGCCTGAAAAACGCACGTGAGGTTCTGGGCGACGGTGTGGTTATGGTCGGCAACTTTGACCAGGTTCACCTTCTCAAGGAAGGCACCAAAGAGGAGATACGGAGGGAAGTTGAGAAGATATTCGAAGAAACGCGAGGCGACAACAGATTCATATTCAGCACTTCAGACAGCATAATACCAGGGACACCGAAAGAGAATATAGAGGCACTGGCAGAGTTTGCGCTTGAGTGCAGCAACAAGAATTAACTTCAACAGTTTATTTGCCTTTGACCAGCTTGATTATTGTCTCAAGGTTTATCTGCTCAAGCGAGTCGCAAACCAAATCGGCTTCAGCAAGTTTTTCGGCGGATGCGGTGTTGGTAACGGCTATGCATTCTGCACGGGCGGCCTTTGCGGCCCGGACGCCATCGACAGTGTCTTCTATGACGGCGCAATTGGTTGGTGCGATTCCCATACGTTCGGCTGCGAGTAAAAATATTTCAGGGTGAGGCTTTTTATTTTTCACGTCGCTGCCGGTAACATAAGCCATTTTATCGTATGGAATTCCCGCTCCCTTCAAAATAACCTCGGACATTTCGCGCGAGCTTGATGTTGCGATAGCCAATCTGAAATTCGGCTGCTCAAGCGCCTTGTGCATAAGTTCGAGCACGCCGGGAAAAGCGGGGATGGGTGACTGTTTCAATAGCCCTATGAAATTTTCTTCGCGCATTTTGACGGCCTTGGCCAGTTGCTCGTCTGTGAGTTGTAGGCCGTGAACTCCGGCGGCGGCCTTGATGTAAGCCTCCGCGCCGCATCCGAGCCCTGCCTCAAAATCCCTGCGTTTAACGCCTTTGACGCCGAACAAATCCGCGAAGACCTTAATTGAGGCTTCGGCAGTGGGCGGCTCGGTGTCGGCAATCACTCCGTCAACATCGAAAATCAAACCATATAGCTTATCCATAATTGTCGTCCCCAAAATCGATAGTGGAACAGCGTAATGATACGGTTTTTGATTTTTTTTGCCACGTTTTTGTCCGGCGCGCATTTATAATGGTGATGATAGTTGGTACCAGCTTAAAAATCTCTGGAGAAACAAAGATTAATCTGAACGAAGGCAGCAACCTCGCAAACGACGGGCAGTTAGTAGCTGAGGCTCGTAACGACCCTGCAGCATTTGGGCGATTGTATCGCCGGCATTACGATGCTGTGTTTCGGTACTGCGTGCACCGACTTTTCGAAAGGCAAGCAGCGGAAGACGTTACCTCTACGGTATTTCTAAAAGTTGTTGAAAATCTTGGCCGTTTCAAAGGTGATAAACAACAGTTTCGAAACTGGCTTTATAAAATCGCAACCAATGCTGTCAATAACCATTTAAGACAGGCTGCACGCCGAAAGAGGCTGCTTAAAGTCGTCGGCGAGCGAGTCAGTCGTCTAACTGTTGACTGCCGGGGTTCAAAGGACGAATCGGCTGAAAAACTGGCTCTTTTGAGAGAGGCGATGTTGGGCTTGAAGGCCAGGTACCAAACTATCATCACACTGCGTTTTTTTGAGAATTTGAAGTTAACCGAAATAGCCGAGGTGCTTGGAAGTAGTCCAGGCACGGTTCGCAGCCAGTTAGCGAGAGCACTTGTGAAACTGCGAAAGAAAATAGGTACCGGTAAGCAGGAGGTTTGAAAATGAACGATAACGAGAGACAATTTGAAGACTTCATTCGACAAACCAAGTTCGACGATGCGCCTGACCCTAATCAGCGTGACAGACTTGAACAAGACCTCCTTGCCGCGCTGGCAAAGCAGACAACCCGGCGAATAAAAGTATGGAGAATAATTATGAAAAGTCTGGTAACAAAACTTGCCGCCGCGGCAGTGATATTAATTGCAGTGTTTATAGGCATGGAAATATTTGGTATTAATAACTCTTCCATCGCATGGGGAGATATTTCTAAGCATTTTGAATCTGTACCTTTTTTCAACTTAACAACCTACATTCGGGAAGATGACTCATCGGAAATCAGAAAAATCCAGATATGGAAATCGGAAGATTCTCGCGTCAGGGGACAAGCCGAAAACGGTATTACCTTTGTCGATTTGAAAGACGGAAAAATTAAATTAACTACCTTTGACCAACATTCCGAATCGAAACTGGAAGCAGTGGATATCAGTATCAGACAATCAGCAAAAGACCCTAACATCAGCCTGACAGCAATATTATGGGATACACTGTGTACCAAAGGGCAATTTTCACTCGATACACTCATAAAAAGCTTTCCTTCCAATGTCAGTGGGATTACTCCTGTGGAAGCTGCTGATACAGTTGCATCAAAGGAAATAATTGTTTTTGAAGCAAAATCGCAAACCACCCCTCAATACCTTACAATCTGGGCACTTCGTGAGAGCAAACTGCCTTTACTAATGCAATTCAGAGATCCCAGAAGCGGTGAATACGGTGATTTTATTTTCAATTATTCACATAAAATGGAACCATCCTTTTTCGATCCTGAAGCTTTCAAAAAACAATAACTTTAGCTCTCGCACTTCATCACTGGTAGCATCACGTATTTGCACTATCGTGGGTCATTTATTATAATATATTTCCCCATATAATTAGTTGTCTGCCAATGCTTCCAAAGAAAATAGAAGTTCAATTAACCAGTAAGTCAAAAGTAGGTGAACCCAAAACACGTGCAAATGACAGATTACAAAATTGTTTGCATGTGCCCTGCACGGTTGAATATGAAAAAGACGGAAAAATAATCAAGAGTTGTCACCTTCCTGTTGGCCGAGTGCTCGGTGTGCTTGACCGCTGGGCAATCATGAGCAAGACTCCGCTTCCGTAGCATTGTTTAACTGTCTTAACCAACCTTTTCGCAGAATCAGGCTGGGCTTGTTTGGCTCGGCCTTTTTGCGGGATTTCGTGGCGCAAAGTTTTGGCCGGGGGCTTAACGGCCCCCGGCCAAGAAATGCTACATACTGGCCCCCCTGTTATATACTCAGCTTCGTATAAGGTATTGCGTTAGCAATTAAGAGTCCGTACCAAAATCGGTCTTTGTACCGCTTAGCTGTCAGTCCGCCTTTCGTCGAGCTTTTGCTTCACAAATTTGCCTGCACGACAGGCAGTATCCCTGCCAAAATCAATGCACTTGTGCAATCCCACATTGAAGGATTTTGCGAACTCGTCTGACTTAAAAGCCGAATATGCAAAACCTTTTTCGGCAGACTGATTGGCTTGGTTTTCCGGCACGGGTGCGAGACAATAGATTGCGGTCGCGAAGCCGGCAAAATAGACTACCAGCAAGAATATGATTTTACTCCTCCAGCCCATATAAGCGTGTCTCCCTTCCGAGCACATATTATCGGCCGTAGCCCCCAATGGCCTTTCGGATTTGGCTCTAATAAATATGTACGATAAAAAACGACGGATGTCAAACAAAAAATGCCGCAAAAATGTTATTTATACCTTATTTAGCACACGCTGCTGATTAAACCACAGGCGAAATTTTGTCCAAAGTTTCCTTCAACTGCTTACAGACAACCGCTACTTCGTCCTTAGTCAGATTATTATAAAACGGCAGTGCAATGGTACTTTTGCATACAGATTCGGTAACAGGAAAATCACCCTGCTTATAGCCAAATCGTTCAACCATAAACGGCTGCAGATGCACAGGCGGAAAATAATTACCGACTTGAATACCCCGTTTTTCCATTTCATCCAAAACTTTGTCCCGCTGCTCTAAAGTGAACTTATCTGCAAGCCGGACAACATAGACAAACCAGCTCATATCGCAGTTGTTCGGCTCGGTGGGCACTGTCAGTCTGTCATCATCAGCTAACATTTCCTGATAGTATTTCGCGACCTGTTTGCGTTTGGCTTTGATTTCTTCAATTCTTGAAAGCTGGACGATACCAAGAGCACAATTGATGTCGCTGAGCCGGTAATTATAGCCCAGTCGTTCGTGACTTAGCCAGCCGCCGCCTTTGCCCCTGCCTTGATTGCGAAGCGAGACGCATATATCTGCCAGATTGTCATCGTCGGTCAAAATCACACCACCTTCGCCGGTGGTGATCTGTTTATTGGGATAAAAGGCAAATACGCTCATCGCACCGAATGTCCCTGCCTTTTTTCCATTCAACGCAGAGCCAAGTGCCTCACAACTGTCTTCGATTACAATCAGATTATGTTTTTGAGCGATTTCATAGATTTTATCGAAACCGGCTGGGTTACCGAAAACCTCTACCGGTAAGATGGCTTTCGTTTTGTCGCTAATCTTTGCTTCGATTTTTGCAGGGTCGATATTCAGGGTTACCGGGTCAATATCAACAAAGACCGGTCTGGCGCCTGCCATCATAATGGTAGTTGCCGAGGAAATGAAAGTAAACGGCGTAGTAATGACCTCATCGCCGGGTCCAATCTCAAGGGCCAACATACACAGAAACAGGCCGCTGGTGCCGCTATTAACAGCGACAGCCCGCTTTCTGCCGATGTATCCGGCGAAATCCTCTTCAAATTCGACCAGTTTGGGACCAAGTGAGAGACTGGGAGTGCGGAGTACCGCACAGACCGCCTCGATTTCCTTTTCGGTGATATCCGGCCGAGACAAATGTATCCGCATAAAGCTCTCCTTATCGAAAAAAGCCAAGGCTAATTCTAAACAAAGAATTGTACTGATTGCGGCCGATAAATCAAAAAGATTTCACCTCGCCGTTGCAATTATCATTCCTGCGAGAGCAGAAATCCATAAAACAACTATGAATATGAGAATAATTTTGATTCCCGCCTATGCGACAATAATGGAAAAGAAGTATGAAAGCAACCGGCCTTATGGGACGTGGCATTCTGGAGATAATAACTTATCCGGCAAAAGTTGGAGATTGCAATTTCTATACTAAACAACCCCTGATTTAAGGCCGAATAAAGATACGGCGTAAATACATAGTTATGAGGATTATAGAGATGGCAAAAGGGAAAAACGTACTGACGACAGGCGATGTGGCCAAGATTTGTAACGTCGCTCCTCGAACAGTCTCGAAGTGGTTTGACAGCGGACAATTGAAGGGCTATCGGATACCCGGCAGCAAGGACAGGCGGATACCTGTAAGTGAGTTAATTCGCTTTATGAAGCTTCATAATATGCCTACAACAGCACTTTCAGCCGGTAAAATCCGGGTCCTTATAGTGGACAGCAATGAGAATGTGGCTTCAGCTTTGGCTGATACTTTGCAAACCAAGGCTGGTTATGAAGTGCGAACAGTCGGTAGTAATTTTGAGACAGGTGTAATCGCCCAGAAATTTGCTCCGCACGTTTTATTGATAAACCTTTTGGCTGAAGGTATAGCCGCAGCGGAGATTTGCAAAAACATCCGCGCTAATGATGATTTGCAGACCATCAAGGTCATAGCTCTTGCGAACCAATTAAGTGATTCCGAGTTCACTGCCTTACTGCAAAAGGGTTTTGACGACTACATATCTGACTCCGCTGATGTTACCGAAGTTGTCAAAAAGATAGAGGAGACGACCGCGATTATCTATTAGGGTTGCCACTTTGCTGTGTTCTCGCAAAATGGTACGCCTTAGCAAATGATTTATTCTCAAGCGTAAAGCGATGGTTAAGGTCTGTCAAATGAGACGGGCCTCTTTTATATAAGAGCCACTTTTTTCAATAGTCTCTAAATTTTTTCATCCATTCCGACCATACCTGCGAGAGTTGTTGGTTTTACTCTACCCGCCGTGTGATGCCTTACCCTGCTAGGATTTACCCCAGGGGAGATTTTGTGCTGCTGAGCAGTATATCGAGAATTAATAGTCATATCGCGGCACTGAGTCGCTAAAATCGCCGAAATCGCAAAGACAGGAAAAAGCGGGTTAGTGACAAAGTTAAATCCTTGACAAGAGTAAAATAAAAAGCAATAGTGTTGCCGGAAAAGTGTAAGTAGCAGTTTTAGGCGTGACTGACGTTGGTTTCTGTGCCTTTTGTGTTTTACAGAAGGGTTTGAGGTGTTTAGGTAAGGAGACGGTTATGGATGGAAGTTTTCAGTTGTTGGCGGCGGTGCAAGGCAAGCTTGCAGTACCGGATGTGGTAATCCTGCTGGTTTATTTTGCGGTATTGATTGGGCTTGGCGTATATACATCGCGGAAGATAGTCTCCTCTGAGGCATTTATGATAGCCGGACGAAAAATACCCGGATGGGCGGCGGGACTTTCGGTAATGTGCGCATATACCAGCAGTCTTTCTTATATCGCCACTCCAGGCAAGTCCTACGGAAGTAACTGGAACCCCGTCCTGTTTGCTTATGCGATGATACCTGTGGCTTTGTTCGTATCTTACTTTATTATTGGATATTATCGCAGAATAGGACTTATCTCTGTGTACGGGTTTCTTGAGAAGCGACTCGGCAGTTGGGGCCGAATCTATGCGGCGATTTCTTTCCTGCTGTATATGATTGGTCGAATCGCGGCTATCCTTTATCTTACCGCGCTGCTGTTTGGTCAGTTCGCTCACATCCTCGACAATGCCACTTATAACATCATATTACTAATTTTCGTATTAGGACTGATTACGGTCATATACACACTTCTTGGGGGCATGGAAGCGGTTATCTGGGCCGACGTGATGCAGGCCGTCATTATGGTCTCAGGCATCGTCATCTGCTGCGGAATACTGACATATAAGATTGTACAAGGTCCTGAGCCCGCTATTGTTAGTGCCTGGGAGGCCGGCAAGTTCAGTTTGGGAAAATGGCAGCTTAGTCTCGCGGACCAGACTCTTGCCAACAGAACAATACTGGTGATGATTATTTTTGGGGTCACTGAGAATCTTCGAAACCTGATGGCCGACCAGAACTATGTCCAGAAGTTTGCCTCCTGCTCGACTGAGCGTGAGGCAAAAAAGTCGGTGTGGGTTGCGACGATAATCTACGTGATAATGACCACGCTTTTCATTTACATTGGCACTGCTCTGTATGCTTACTATCATTACAGTGTTCCCGGCACACTGCAGGCCGCCGGCATCGAAAAACAGGACAATATCTTCCCGTACTACATAGCAACTGAATTGTTCGCGGGTTTCAGAGGTTTGCTCATCGCTGCAATTCTTGCAGCCGCTATAAGTACCATTGCCACTGCTTTTAACTCCTCGGCCACCATCTGGCTTCAGGACTTCCATAAGAAATACATCAACAAGAATATCACCGATAAGCAGAGCCTTTTCATCCTGAGGCTGCTTACGGTCATCTGGGGTATCCTTGGTATGGTTTGCGCCGGATTGATGATTAAAGCAAGAAGCGTTCTGGATGTCTGGTGGACTATGTCGGGGATATTCGGAGGCGGTATTCTCGGATTGTTTCTCTTGTCACTGCTGAAGGTACGGCTTCGCCTCTGGCAGGGTGCTGTGGCAATTGCTGCAAGCATTGTTACTATCTGCTGGGGAATGTTTATCAGAAAAGGCCTTGTTGACAAACTTCTGGCAAGTGACGTATGGAGCTGGCTTGGAAATATACTTAGCAGGATTCAATGTAACCTCGACTCAATTATCGTCGGAGCGACAGCAACGGCAGTAATGATTGTGGTGGGTTGTCTGCTTAGTTTGACCAATCGCGGCCAGGTTTTGCCACAGGATATAAGTGAAAGCCAGGGAAATGCGTGAAGATGGGGTTAACCGACGTGATTTTTTAAAGGCTGTCGGTCTTGGTGCGGCGGCGTTGACGATAGCGGGATGCACCAACACATCTGCGAAGTCGGTTTTTGCGCACACAAATCAAAGAAAGAGGAACCAGCCGAATATTCTAATCCTGATGACCGACCAGCAGCGGTTTGATTCCTTAAGCTGTTATGGCTGCAGGGCGATTAGCACACCCAATCTGGACAGGCTGGCGCAGCAGGGGGCTTTGTTCGAGAACTGTTATCCCAGTTGTCCGGTTTGCACACCTGGGCGGGCCAGCATGTGGACCGGCAAGTCTGTCAGCGGCCATGGGGTATATAGGCTGCACGACATTTTGCCTGACGATGAGATTCTTGTATCGAAGCGGCTGCAGGATGTTGGCTATGAGACGTCCCTGGTGGGCAAACTGCACGTTTCCGGGATATGGCACGAGGCCGAGAACAGACACCCCAATGACGGCTTTGAGCATTATCACTGGTGTATCGACCCTGGGCTGAATTTCGACAGTCCTTACAATTCGTACGCCCGGTGGGTTGAGAAGAAAGACCCGGTGTTTTACCGAAGGCTGAAGAAGGAAGGCAAGAGCCTACATCATTTCCCTGCCGAGGTGCACTTTACGCGTTGGGCTGGCGAGACCAGCATAGAGCTAATCAAGAACAGGGATAAGGACAGGCCTTTCTTCATCTTGACGAGTCTTTTTGACCCGCATGACCCGTACTATGACCATCCTCTTGAGGCCGCGGAGATGGTCAATGAGGATAAAATCCCTGAGCCGCAGCCGATGCCAATCGGTGAATACATGCCGGAAGTGGTAAGGCGGGAACTGGCAAAGTCCAGGGCCATAAAGAACAAGAGCGAAACCTTCAAAGCGAATATCCATGACCAGCGGAAAGGATACCTTGCATCCATTGCATTTCTCGACCGCGAGATGGGTAAGGTGCTTGACTGTCTGGACGAGCAGGGTCTGACTGAGAACACTCTCGTGATATTCGTCAGTGACGGTGGTGACATGATGTATGACCGAGAGCTGTTCACCAAGGGGGCTTTTTTCTACGACCCAACTGTTCGGGTGCCATTTTTGATGCGGCTTCCGGGAAGGATTCCTGCCGGCACTCGAGTAAAGGGCCCCGTTCAGCACCTTGATGTTGCGGCGACAGCGCTTTCACTGGCCGGCTTTAGTAAAGAGAAGTTAAATGAAATTATGCCGGAATCAATGGATTTGCTCTCGCTGATTCAACAGGGTAAAAAGTATGAGAACTACCGTGATTACGCTATTTGTACTTACAGAAACAGCGGATACGGGCCGGGGCACAAATATTTTGACCCTCCTATTTATGCGACTATGTTCCGCGATGAAAGATTCAAACTAAATGTTTATCACAACAGTTCAGGCGATGGGAACTCAGAAGGCGAACTGTACGATATGGAAAACGACCCGTACGAAAAGGACAATCTCTGGGATAATGCACAGTATGCCAAAGTTAAGGCGGGACTTTTGCAAAGATTTTTAGACTGGATGGTGGAGAATAACGTGCGGAACTTTGGCTCCAGAGGTGGAGAGAAGTTCTTTACATTGAAAAAGAATTACTACGGTGGCGAGAATAAATAAGCAGCGCAAGTTAAAGGATTTAGGGAGCAAATGAAATGACGGTTAATTACACCAGACGCGGTTTTCTGAAGACTCTTGGGGCAGGTATCGCAGCATTTGCAATGCCAGGGTGGCTACGGGCTTCGAGTGCGGTTAAGCCAAAGCCGAACATCATATTTATTATGGCTGATGACCTTGGTTATGGCGACCTGGGATGCTACGGACAAAAGAAAATTTTGACCAGGAACGTTGACCATCTGGCGGCAGAAGGTATGCGCTTTACTCAGGCTTATGCAGGCTCGACAGTATGCGCTCCTTCGCGGTGCAGTTTGATGACGGGCATGCATAACGGACACAACCGCGTTCGTGATAATATCCCTCACGAGATATGGCTGCGTCCGGACGACCTGACCGTCGCCGAAGTCCTTAAACAGGCCGGTTACA
>CAZQYB010000070.1:0-13273 GCA_964597535.1 uncultured Pirellulales bacterium
GGTTTATATGGCCTCCGATGCCGATGGACCTTAAGCCGAGGAGCCGTGTTTCGCCGGCTCGTTTTCCCCTGACGTAGCTGAGGTACTTGCCGTCATTACTCATAATCACGTAAGGGATGAGCTGCTTATAGGCGGGGTCTGCCTCGGCCTGCGGCCTGGGCATAAAGCGAAGAATGCCCGGGGCGAACAGCTTGCCCAGATACCGAGCGACGTCCAATGTAAGACCCTGGAACATCCCCGCCTGCTCAAGGACCTTTCGCTCGACAACCAGCACCTGTTCTTCCTGCGCCATGCGGTTACTCCTTGAGCATCTTTGGTATCCGGCTACGGTTATGCGATTGCCGCGCTCGGCTGCGCCTCGCTCGCAATGACATTACTATCTGCTACACGCTATACGCTATTTTTTTTGTTCGGTATAATAAAATGCTCCGGCACGGGAAATTGCGAGCATAAAAGTAAAACTTCTTTTCCAACTTCCTCGATTACCGACTCATTGTC
This sequence comes from uncultured Pirellulales bacterium, assembly GCA_964597535.1. Taxonomy (GTDB): domain Bacteria; phylum Planctomycetota; class Phycisphaerae; order Sedimentisphaerales; family Anaerobacaceae; genus CAZQYB01. The sequence continues at coordinate 499 of CAZQYB010000070.1, forward strand.
GATGTTTTCAACTACTTTATTAATAAAGCCGGCAATCTGCTCAACCTGCGGTTCTTTCATCCCGCGAGTGGTAATTGCCGGCGTTCCCATACGCAATCCACTCGGGTTAAATGGTGGAGCAGGGTCATTAGGTATGGTATTGTAATTAGTAACAATTCTCGCCCTGTCCAGCGCCTTTGCCAGCTTCTTGCCGCTCAGGTTTTTACTTCGCAAATCGATTAAGATTAAATGAGTATCGGTCCCGCCGGAGACGAGACTGAAGCCGTATTCGAGCAGCTTTTCGGCAAGGACTCTGGCGTTTTTGACTATCTGCTTCGCATAGGCAACAAACTCCGGTGTATCAGCTTCAGCCAGTGCCACCGCGATAGCGGTTAATGTGTGCATGTGGGGGCCGCCCTGCAGACCTGGGAAAACAGCCCTGTCCACATTTTCTGCGTGCTCGGCTTTGCAGAGCAACATACCACCGCGAGGCCCCCGCAGTGTCTTATGCGTCGTCGTCGATACAATATCCGAGTACGGCACAGGACTTTTATGTATGCCGGCTACCACAAGGCCGGCAATGTGGGCTATATCGCTGACGTGATATGCGCCGACATCCTTCGCGATTTGGCCGAATATCTCAAAGTCAATCTCCCGCGGATACGCCGTAGCGCCGGAGATGATGATTTTCGGCTTGTGTTTCCTGGCAAGGGCCTCAATTTGGTCATAGTCAAATCTTCCCGTATCAGGATTGACGGTATATTGAATGGAATTGAAAATTTTGCCGGAGACGCTGGCTCGCCAGCCATGGGTCAGGTGGCCACCGTGTGTTAGGGCGAGCCCCATAATCGTATCGCCCGGCTCGACCAGGGCGAAATAAGCGGCCAGATTGGCTACTGACCCGGAATAAGACTGTACGTTTGCGTGGTCTGCCCTGAATAACTTTTTGGCCCGTTCCCGAGCCAGTTTTTCGATAAGGTCGGTTACCTGCTGCCCCTCATAATACCGTTTGCCGGGGTAGCCTTCAGCATACTTGTTGGTAAGACAACCGCCGCTGGCCAACATCACAGCTCTGGATACATAGTTTTCCGATGCAATCAGACGGATTGAAGCACTCTGACGTGCCTTTTCCTGCCTTATAAGCTCGTAAATCTGCGGGTCATATTGTTCAAGGGCCGTTATCATTTGATTTCTCCTTCACCTATTTTTTATGCAACTTGCTCTATAACACGACCTTAGTTTTTATACAAGATTATTTATCTATTGACAAATTCAGGCTGAATACTACTATAACAGATGAGATTGTAAATGTAAAACGCCTCTCCTGAAGTGTAATATAAGATACAAAATACGAGACGCCGGATATGCCAGAAAAAGATATTCAAGACTCTGCCAAGGCCGTATTTTTTTTCGACAGAGCTCGTAAAGCAGCCAAGGCAAACAACTTTGATTCCGCCATTGATATGTACATCGAAGGTCTCCGCCGCAACCCTGGTGCGGTCCAGCACGGCCATATAGAGCTTCGCGAATTGGCCCTTCTGCGAGAAGAAAAAGGGGGTCAAAAACCCTCACCGGCAGAAATAGCAGAACACCTGCAAGGCAAAACAACGCTTGAGCAAATGCTTAACGCCGAATATCTTCTCGCAAAAGACCCCACTCATCTTCCCTATGCCGAGATAATACTAAACGCCGCAGTAGCCAGCGGTTACAAAGCAACCGCTAAATGGATTGCAGATTTGGTGTTCCTCGCAAACAATGGCGCTAAAAAACCATCTTCACAAATATATTGCCTTCTAAAAGATTCCTACGCAGCAATTGGCCAACTCGCGAGGGCCGTCGCTGCGTGCGAATGCGCCATCAAACTTAAACCTGAGGATGGAGATTTGGCAGAAGAGTTCCAAAGACTCTCAGATGAATGGACCGCCGCCAGAGAAAAGGAAAGGCAGGAGTCCGATTCCGGTAAATCTGTCAAGAACGGCGCAGGACAGGCAAATCTCCAAAATCAAGATGCCATCGCACTGGCTAAGGCAGGGGTCTTTTTCGACAGAGCCCGACAAGTAGCGGAGATAAAAGATTTCGATTACGCTATCGATACGTACCTTGAAGGACTCCGCTGTGCCCCGAATGCAGTGCAACAGGGCCATATAGAGCTTTATGAATTGGCTATGCTCCGGCAGAGCAAAGGCGGCAAAAAACCTTCAATGATGGAAAGAGTAAAGCGTCTGCGAGGTAAAACACCCCTCGAACAGATGCTTAACGGCGAATATCTTTTCGCAAAGGACCCGGGACATCTGCCATATGCCGAGACAATGCTAAGGGCTGCGGCAGCAGGTGGTTACACGCAAGCAGCTAAATGGATTGCCGACCTAATCTTCCAGGCAAATAATACTGCAAAAAAACCATCTTTCCAAACATATATCCTGCTAAAAAATTCCTACGCAGCTATCGGTCAATTTGACAGAGCACTTGCCGCTTGCCAATACGCCGTCAGAGTTAAACCCGAGGACGCAGAATTAGCAGACGAGCTTAAAAACCTCACAGCCGAACTAACCGTTGCCAGAGGCAAATACGACCAGGAAGGCGATTTCAGGATATCGATAAAGGACCGCGAGGCCCAGGATAAGCTTCACGCCCAGGAAGGCGTTGTAAAGACCGAGGATTACCGCACATTGGCAGTCCGAGAGGCGAGAAAAGTACTGGCCAAGGACCCAAATCTGGCCAGGAACATCTTTAGTCTGGCTGACGTTTTATCCGAGCTGCAAAATGACAAAGCCGATAAGGAGGCCATAGAGCTGTTGGAAAAGGCGTATAAAACAAAAAGCGACTTTAGCTTTAAGCAGCGGGCGGGCCAGGTAAGAATAAGACACGTCAAGCGCAAAATCAGAGAAACAAAGGATGCTGTTGAAACTAACCCTGATGATGTACGAGCCAAGGCCAGACTCGCCACGCTCTCGGCACAACTTGACAATATCGAATTAGGACATTACCGTATCTGTGTCAGAAACTATCCAACCGACCTGCAGGCCAAGTATGAGTTTGCTGTTCGGCTGGTCCGGAACAAACAGTATGATGAGGCAATACCCCTGTTCCAGGAGGCCCAGAAAGACCCGCGACATAAGATTTCTGCGATGGACAAAATAGGCATGTGCTTTTTCCTCAAGGGCTGGTTTGCAGATGCGATTGATGTTTTTACGCAGGCGATAGAGTCCTACAAAATAAAAGATGACAGCATCGCTAAAGAACTGCGTTACAATCTGGCGCTCGCTCACGAAGAGCAGGGTGATAGTGAAAAAGCACTGGAAATCTACCGCAAAATTGCACAACTTGATTTCGGTTTCAAAGACGTCCGTCAGCGAGTAGATAAGTTGAGAAACGTTGATAAATGAACAATAGTAAATAATAAATGGAGATTGTAGTGGCACATTCGTTATCAGCAAAAAAGAGAATCAGGCAAAACGCCAAGAAAAGGTCCATTAACCGTGCACGTAAGAGCCAGGTCAAAACTCAAGTGAAGCACTTCGAAGAAACTCTAAGCGGCGGCGACACCGAAGCAGCAAGCGAACAATACCGGCTTGTCGTCAGCAAACTCGACAAAACGGCCGCGACCAGCACAATGCACAAAAAAACCACAGCACGAAAAAAGTCCCGCCTTGCCAAAAAGCTCAACAGTTTGAAGGCGAAAAAAGCATAAATTCCGTATATCGTATTGCGTATTGCGTATGTCGTGAAGCGTATCTCGCTAACCCGATTCTCGATGCTTGATACTCGACGCTCGAGGATTGCTGATGAGGGGATGATTATTAGAGTATCGGGATATCAGGATGTAGGATATCTGGAGAGCATAAGTGAAATGGTGGGCACGGCCTACCCTACCTGGGTTCGGCTGTGGCGGGCCATAGCCGGAAAACGGCAGAGTCGTTGCCGATAAGCTTGTTAGTCAGTGTCTTCAATTTGAGTTTGTAAGCATGCTTGCCGACAGTGAAGGCCACGATGTCGTTTTCACGGAGCGACCGAGTCGCAATAACGGGCTTTCCGTCATACCTTGACAGCGTGACAAGAACCTGCCCCCTGGTTATGTCGTCGAGTGTCAGAAGAAGCTTGCCGGCTGACCTGGGAAGAGGTGTGGTTGATCGTTGCCACACTGCAAACTCGACCGGCAAGTCAATCGAGTGCAGCTTGCTCTGCTCGCTCTGGTCTTCGTCCACTTCCATCAAAACCCGGAAGCTATAGATTCCGGCGTCGTCGGCATCGAGACCAGGTCCTCTTTCTGTCAGCCACCCTCGTCTGAGTACACGGTAAGGCCAAAGTTCGGGAGGGTCTTTGGGACCGGTGGGATCGATTTCGTCCTTACGAGGATAATCTGCATAGTAATCCTGCACCCACTCCCTGATATAGCTCAGCGTCCCAACTACGCCATCGGGAGTGACGTCCTCTGGAAATCTTTCCGGGATGGAATAAACCGACTGCCCCATCCAGGGTTTGGAGAATTCTACTTCGTTTGGCTCTGTTGCCTCTAACCATTTGGGCTCCTTATTACCCCATGGAAATTCTCTTCCTTCGGGGCCGCGAGCGGTGAATTCCCACTCTGCCTCCGTGGGCAAGCGGAAGCGACGGCTTGTGCTTTCGCTCAGCCACTCGCAAAACGCGTTTGCGCCCACCCAGGGTACGGTGTTGACGCCACAATCCTTTGTCTCTGGCCGGGGTACGAACCGGCCATCCCGCTTTAAGATTCGCGACCAATAGTTGAATGATATGAAGCGCCCAGGCTGGTTGATGTCAGGGGAGTTGAGGAACTTGCAGTACTGCGATGCGGTGACCGGGTACTTTCCGATATAGAAGCCCTTGGTAATGGTAACCTTCCTGGGCGGGCCCTCGTCCAGGTAAATCCCAAACTCGAAATTGATAATACTTAGCCAAGAGTCAAGTCTTGTATCACGTCCCATTATGAAACTGCCAGGTTCTATGTAAATCAACTCAAGCTCTAGGTCGTTCGGGCCAGTGACCACAATTTGTTTTTCCAAAGCTTCAGCCGGGAATTGCTTCAGCTCCTTTTTGGAGGGCTTCTCTATTATCTCCAGTTGCTTGCGAAACCACTCTTCGGACGTGATTTCGGAGCCATCCGAATACCTGATTACATAACCTTTGCCGGTAGTCGACGAACTCGAGGCAACGATGGCGATGAAATCCTGAGCCGTCTTAATCTGCGTTTTCCTCCGTTCCCACTTGTTCGTCAAGTGGGTGATGGCCTTGTCAACTGTGTGCTCCTGTGCGTTTCTGATGAACTTGGCGCCATCGATATCCCTGAACGATGAGATGAGTTTCTCGATCTTGTTGTTCTCCGAGAGCATCTGTCCCGATTCGGTCCCGGCAAGTGAGAGTTCGAAGCGAGCTGAGTCTTCTCCAATTAAAACGTTCTTCAGTTGTTTCAACTTGATATTGTAGGCGTGGCTGTCCACCGTAAAGGTCATGCGGTCATTTTGCCGCATGGAACGCGTTGATACGATGACCTTCCCATCTCGCCACGAAAGAGACGTCATGACTTGGCCACGCGTTATGTCATCGATTGTGATGAGTATTCTGCCATTTGATCTGGGAAGCGCGATCGTCGAGCGTTGGCTCATTTGGAACTCAAGCGGGCCATTGAGCACAATAGGCGGTTCTGGTTTCTCGGCAGATTGGGGCTGATTCCGTCTGCATCCGGCGAGCGAGACAAGGACAATCACAACGAGATAGAAACATTTCATTCTTTCGCTCCCGTAACTATTTTTTATATGATTTCCGCATAAGGAAAAGCTCAGCAGCGTCGCGTATGTGGCATCCGTCTATCAATTGGATATTTACACTATAGAAGAACGACTTGCAAGGAAAAAACGCGTGAGAGTGCCTTTTTTAATAGATTCCTCGGCTCACCCTTCGGGCTCGCTCGGAATGACAGAGAGGTGGTGGGCTGCGCTCGGAATGACACAGTGGAAGAACGAAGGGATGAAATATATGCGAGGGCCAGATCCTTCGACTTCGCTCAGGATGACAGAGAGGTGGTGGGCGTGGCCCACCCTATAATCTCGCTCCTATATCATAGCATTGGCTGGCTCACTTTCAACAGAAATTCGCCAAATAAGGTTGTTGAGCGGAGGTGTCGGGGTGAGTATAATCGAGTCAAATGCCTGAAATTCTTAAAGAACGAATAATCAAGTTTCTCAAACACCCAGACTATACGCCGCTGAAACTCTCGCAATTAGCGAAGGCGCTGGGCGTAAGCTCAGAAGATTATCCATCCTTCAAATCGGCCTTCGACCAGCTTCGCCGGGCCGGACGCCTCGTTACAGGCGAAAGAAATCTGGTCAACCTGCCGCCGCTGTCCGGGCGAATCATAGGAACGTTCAGAGCAAACCCAAAAGGATTCGGCTTTGTAATACCGCTCGAGCCGGCTGCGCACGGCGACCTGTTTATACCGCCCGATGAAACAGCAGCGGCAATGACCGGCGATATAGTCGCCGCAAAAGTCGTTAAAAAAGGCAAGCGTGCCGGACAGATGCGATACAAGGGCAAAATAGTTGAGATACTCGAACGAGCACAAAGCAAATTAGTCGGAACCCTGCTCAAACACGCCGAGGGATGGGTCGTTCAGCCGGATGGAACAGCTTTTACAGAACCAATTTCAGTTGATGATGTCGCTGCAAAAGGCGCAAAAGAAAAAGATAAAGTGGTGGTTGAAATACTTTCCTTTCCGACAGAAAAGTACTTGGCGCGCGGCGTAATTACCGAGGTGCTCGGAAAAGCCGGGAAATATGACAGTGAGATAGCGTCGATAATTCGCCAATACCATTTGCCGACTGAATTTGACGCCGACTGCATCGACCAAGCCCGAAAAGCCGCCGCTGAATTCAAACCCGAGCAGCTCGACGCCAGAGAAGACATAACCGGAAAAGTCATCATTACTATTGACCCGCCGGACGCAAAAGATTTCGACGATGCCATAAGTCTTGAGAAAGACGCGCAAGACAACTGGATACTCGGAATTCACATCGCCGACGTCAGCAATTTCGTACAATCGAATTCTGCGCTGGATGGCGAGGCGGGAACTCGTGGAAACAGCGCCTATCTGCCCGGCAAAACCATTCCAATGCTGCCGGAAATTTTGAGTAACGGTATATGTAGTCTCCAGCCGGGCCAAAAGCGATTTGTCAAAAGCGTTTACATCACTTACGACCGGGATGCCAACATCTTGTCCCGCAGCTTCGCCAACTCTTTGATGTGCTCCACCCAGCGACTAACTTATCAGCAGGCCGACAAGACGCTGAAAGGCCGCACTAAAGGAATCAAGCCCGAAGTCATCGAACTGCTAAAGAATATGGCGACACTGAGCCGGGCAATTGAAAAACGACGAACAAAAAACGGAATGTTACATCTGGATTTGCCGGAGACCGAATTAATAATGGACAAGGCCGGACGGGTCGTGGACACCCGCCCCGCCGACGACAGCTATCCGCACACAATAATCGAAATGTTTATGGTCGAGGCCAACGAAGCGGTCGCATCACTGCTCGATAGACGCAATGTCGCTTTTATGCGGCGCATTCATCCGGAGCCGGACACCCTGAGTATGAAAAATCTCGCCAAGCTTGTCAAGACCCTGGGTTTCACTATGCCGAGAACGCCGGACCGCACCTCGATACAAAATCTGTTAGCTGCCGTCAAAGATACCGATTACTCACTGGCAATAAACCTGGCGGTGCTGCGAAGCTTTGAAAAAGCCCAGTATTCCCCGCTGCACATCGGCCATTTCGCGCTGGCCTCGACCCACTACTGCCATTTCACCAGCCCAATACGCCGATACGCCGACCTGCTCGTCCATCGCCTTCTGGGGCGCTACCTGAGAAGCAAAGTAATGCCCAGGCATCAAGAACAGGATTTGGCCGAGATTGGAAAACATATAACTTTCACCGAACAACGAGCCGAGGACGCCGAAAGAGAACTGACCACCGTTTTGACTCTTATAATGCTGAGCAATCGCATCGGCGAAAAACTTGACTGCGTTGTTACCGGCCTTGCCGGTTTCGGCGTATTTGTGCAGTCGCGCAAACTCGGCATCGAAGGTCTCATCCAAATAGCCGATTTAGGCCCCGACACCTGGAAATACAACTCAAAGACACAATCTATCCTGGGCCTGCGTTCCGGACACAGCATCCATCTGGGCCAGGCCATAAAAGTCCGCATAATCTCAGTGAACATCCCGGCCCGCCAGCTAAGCGTGTCCCCTGTTGAGCCGCTGGTGGACAACCCTAAACAAGAAAAAAGGAAAAAACCAAAAAGAAAAGAGAAAAGAAAGCCACAGAGGTCACAAAGAACACGAAGAAGAAATTGAAATGTAAAAGAAGCGCGGGTTGATATTTCGGCAGGTTCATTGGCTTGTTGACATTTTACAGCAATTTTGTAATACTTGTTTCGTGAATAGTATTTAGTGAATCGCGAATCGAAATACGAGATACGCTTCACGAGATACGAATGTACGGAGAAAAAAATGAGAGCATCTGAAATGCGAAAAGGCCAGACCGTCAAAATCGACGGTAAACTGTATGCAATTGTTGACTATCAGCACGTCAAGCTCGGTAAAGGCGGTGCGGTCTATCAGACAAAATTAAAAAGCCTGACCGATGGCTCAATCCAAAATGTCCGCCTGCGCTCCGAAGAAACCATCGAAGAAGCATATCTGGACAAGCGAACGTACGAGTACCTGTACTCTTCCGGAAGCGAACACGTATTGATGGATACTACAAACTACGAGCAAATCACCCTCGATGACGATGCCTTCGGCGATGGCCCGAAATATCTCAAACCAAATACTAAACTTCAGGTCAGTATGTACCAGGATAAACCCATTATAGTTACTTTGCCCAAGTCGGTGGATTTGGAGGTTACAGAAGCCCCGCCGGAGATTAGAGGCGCCACGGCAACAAATCAGCTGAAGCCGGTTAGGCTTGAAACCGGCCTGGTTGTGTCAGTACCGCCTTTTATCAAAACCGGCGACATTCTTCGTATCGATACACGCACCGGCGAGTATGTAACACGAGTCAAAGAATAATAAGTTCGTAGCTGGTAGTTAGGAGTTCGCAGACTAAAGACTACTGCTCTGTCCGGCGTGATTTGAATAGAGACGGAGTACTACGAATCAGGTTGACCCTATGGCGTTTGAAAAAGTAAAAGAAATCGTTCCGAAAATCTTCGGCTCCCGCAACGAGCGACTAATAAAGGCCTATTCGGTAATCGCCCAGCAGTCAGGTGAATTCGAAGAGCAAATACAAAAGCTCGACGACGAGGGCTTGAAAGCGAAAACCACCGAATTCAAGGACGCCTTAAAAACAGGGACCAGACCGGAAGAAATTCTCCCTCAGGCCTTCGCAGTTGTGCGAGAAGCGGCAAGACGAAATGTCGGTATGCGCCATTTTGACGTTCAGCTTACCGGCGGTAATGTCCTCTACGAGGGTAAAATCGCTGAGATGGCTACCGGAGAGGGAAAAACCCTGGTCGCAACTTTGGCTGTGTACCTCGTTTATCTAACCGGAAGAAGAGTACATATAGTTACCGTCAACGATTACTTAGCCAAGCGCGATGCAGAATGGATGGGGCCGGTCTATAGCGCTCTGGGAATGACCGTAGGCGCAATCCAGGCCGATATGGACACAAGCGGCGAGGAACGCAAGGCTCAGTACGGCTGCGATATCACCTACGGTACAAACAACGAGTTCGGGTTCGATTATCTTCGCGACAATATGAAAATATCACTTGACCAAATTGTCCAGGGACAACTGCAATACGCCATAATCGACGAAGTCGATTCAATCCTGGTTGACGAAGCCAGAACACCACTGATTATTTCAGGCCCGGCCTTTGATGATGTCACCCGGTACAAAAAGGCAGACCAGATAACAAGAAAGCTAATCACTATTCAAAGCAAGTACGACCACATCAAAAGACAAATTGATTCTTCCCAGCGGACCATAGCCGGCACCCAGGGCGAACTGGCCGAAGCAAAAAGGGACAAAGACAACAAAAGAATCGAAAAGGCCCAGAATGCAATCGAGATAAGTCAGGCCGAGCTCGAAAATGCTCAAGCCAGGCTGACAGACGCCACAGAATACTACGAAGTTGAATATGACAAGAAAGCAGTTCATCTAACTCACGAAGGAGTGGGAGCAGCACAGGAAATAGCGGGCCTCGGCTCATTTTTCACCGGCTCAAATATGGAATGGCCCCACCTTCTGGAACAGAGTTTACGCGCACACGTGACCTTCGAAAAAGAAAAAGACTACGTCGTTATGGACGGCAAAGTAATCATCGTCGATGAATTTACCGGCCGACTAATGCACGGTCGTCAGTGGTCCGACGGACTTCATCAGGCAGTCGAGGCAAAAGAAGCAGTCCAAGTAAAGGAAGAAACTCAAACACTCGCTACTATAACACTCCAAAACTTCTTCAAGCTCTATGACCAGATAGCGGGAATGACCGGCACCGCCGCCACCGAGGCTGAAGAGTTTATGAACATCTACAAACTTGAGGTCATTGTAATGCCAACCAATGAACCCTGCATCAGAGAAGACCGTGACGACATAATCTACAAATCGATACGGGAAAAGTTTGATGCCATAGCTGATGAGATAAACAGCATCAGCGCCTCCGGCTGCCCTCTACTTGTCGGCACAGTCAGTGTGGAAAAAAACGAGGCGCTTTCGGCGGTACTCAAGAGGAAATTCGGTCTCGAACATGAACTTCTCAACGCCAAGCATCACGAAAGAGAAGCGGTTATTGTAGCCAAGGCCGGCCAGCAGCACAAAGGGCGTGACGGTCGAATGCGCGGCAATGTAACAATCGCGACAAATATGGCCGGGAGAGGCACCGATATTAAACTCGGACCGGGCGTTGCTGAAATTGGCGGCCTGCACGTACTCGGCACTGAGCGCCACGAAGCAAGAAGAATCGACAATCAGCTCCGAGGCCGCTCGGGCAGACAGGGCGACGCGGGCTCCAGCCAGTTTTTCCTCAGCTTCGACGATGATTTGATGAGCATCTTCGCACCGGAGTGGACCGTCAAAGCGCTCTCCTGGATTGGCTGGGAAGAAGGCCAGCCAATCGTACACAAGCGAATAAGTAAGGGTATCGAAAGGGCCCAAAAGAAAGTCGAAGAGCGAAACTTCGAGATACGTAAGAGCCTGCTCGAATATGATGAGGTGATGGATTACCAACGGAGCATCTTCTACGGGCGCCGACGCACAATTCTGGCCGGTAAAGGCCTCAAAAACATTATTGAGGAGATGATAGATGCCACTATCGAAAAAAACTGCAACACCATCCTAAATAAAAGCTACCCTACCAACTGTATTATCGAGTGGGCCCGAACCAACTTCGGCGTCGATTTGAAAAAGCTCGACACCGCCAACATCAAGCCGAATGAAATTGAGAGATTAATCAAAGAACAAAATAAAGATAACATCGCTAATGAAATATCGCTTTCCATGGGCGAATACCTCGAAGATTATGAAGACTCAAAAAGCTGGGACATAGCGGGCCTGTGCAAGTGGGCAATGAGCTCCTTTAGTGTTAGTTTGAGCCCCGGCAAAATAAAACATCAATCGCCAGAGGAGATTGAAGAGCAACTGATTTCAGCCGCCGCCGAGCAAATTGACAGGAAGGATTGTTCACAACTCAATGAGTTTTTGAAAGAAGATTTCCCTGTCCGCACATTCGCCGAATGGGCACGGGCCAAATTCGACATAAAACTGGACACTGGCGAGCTGGCGAGCTCGAATACCTCCGAAATCCGCGGGCAGCTTCTCGAAAAAACCGCAGCCAAATACAAACAAAGAGAGATTGAGTATCCGGTTGAATTTGCAATGAATATGGTTTATGGTCCCGGCGGTCCTAACGTATATGCATTCGAGGCGCTCGCCGACTGGGCAAACAAGAAATATAACGCCGGCTTTTCTGTCGAGCAAATACAAAACGCTAAATCCCGCGCGCTGCATAAACAACTACTCGAATTAAGCCAAAACTTTAACAATGGCAAATTAGACCAGGAGCTCGATACTAAAATTGCCCAGCTGAACAGCAGCGAATTAGTGAACTGGGCCAACGAAAGATTTGATACATCTTTGAACGAAGATGCGCTGGAAGAAGGACCCGAACGCAAAGAAAAACTTTCCGAACTGGCAAAAGAGTTCTTACGCAAAGAGCTGAGTGAGCTCGAAAAATATGTGCTGACCCAAATCTACGACAGCACCTGGAAAGACCATTTGTACTCGATGGACAAACTAAAAGACAGTATCTGGATGCGTTCTTTTGCTGAAAAAGACCCCAAGGTCGAATACAAGCGTGAAGGTTTCCGAATGTTCAACGAGATGCTGGCAACTATCGAGGACCGCGTCACAGATGTCATATTCAAGGTGCATTTAGAAGCCGGCGCCAAGGCCAGAAGTGTCTGGAATGTCAGTCAAACAGCCCACGACGAGGTCGGCCAGTTTGCGATGGCCGAGCAGCAGCGGGCCGCCGCACAGGCACCGCAAGGAGAGCGGAAAGTAAAGCAAATCCGCCTGGAAAAACCCAAGGTCGGCCGAAACGACCCCTGCCCCTGCGGAAGCGGAAAAAAATATAAAAAATGCTGCGGAAAAAACGCATAAGATTTCCCTCCGTCCCCATTAGCTCTCCGGTGGACAATTCAATGTGTACGACCGCACGGTTGGAACAAGACATCCGTGGACGTACGAAATGTACCATAAAAAGAAAACATCGAGCAACGTCCAGC
>CAZQYB010000071.1:0-13112 GCA_964597535.1 uncultured Pirellulales bacterium
TTTACAGGGATAACGACGATATTCAGTTTTTGTTCAGGCACATAGACCCTGGCAAGCTGGCGGGTGTTTGCGAGAATAACTTTAAGTTTTCAAGAGAATTCGATTATGCGCCGGCCAACGCTGAAGAAGCGATACAGAACTACGAGATGGTCCTGGATTCGCTTGGGCGGTTGAGCGCTGATTTTATTTCTCCGCGGGCTGAGGATGTGGACCGCGAGGGCAATACACTTAACGAAGACGGCTCAGTGACGCGGCCGAAAGGGATACAAGAGTCTCTTGAAAAGCTTGCACAGGCAGAGGTTATGGGCGTTACGCTGCCTTATAGATTCGGCGGGCTGAACTTTCCGAACCTTGTTTACTCGATGGCTATCGAGATTGTCTCGCGGGCAGATGCATCGCTTATGAATATATTCGGGCTGCAGGGAATTGCTGAGACAATCAACGCCTTTGCATCGGAGGAAATCAAGCAGAAATACCTGCACGACTTTGCAGCGGGCAAAGTAACCGGCGCGATGGTCCTGACCGAGCCGGATGCGGGTTCGGATTTGCAGTCGGTCAAACTGCGTGCATTCCAGGATGACAAAGGCAACTGGTTTCTGCACGGGGTAAAGCGGTTCATAACCAATGGCTGCGGCGAAGTGCTACTGGTATTGGCGCGAAGCGAGCAGGACAGGGCCGGAGGGCTGGGCTTAAGTCTTTTTGTCTGTGATAGAGGGCCTACTGTCCATATTCGTCGGCTGGAGGACAAACTGGGTATTCACGGCTCACCAACGTGCGAGATATTTTTTGACAACACCCCCTGCCAATTGATTGGGGAACGTCAGCGGGGACTTGTAACTTACGTTATAAGCATGATGAACGGCGCCCGCATCAGCATTGCGGCGCAATCGGTGGGTATTGCGGAGGCAGCTTTTCGCGTTGCGCGCGATTACGCTTCCACAAGGTATCAGTTCGGCGTTGCTATTGAGAAGCTGGCTGCGGTGCGGGATATGCTGATTGATATGAAGACCGCTGTCGAAGCTGGACGTACCCTTTTGTATGAGACGTCACGCGTAGTGGATATAGAAGTTGGGTACGCCAGGCGCCTCGAATGCGATTGTCCTGAAGATAAGGAAGGGGCCAGGAAGCTAAAAGGCGAGTCGCGAAAATATAAAAGGTATGCAGCAATGCTGACGCCGATGAGTAAATATTATTGTTCCGAGATGTGCAACAAAATCGCTTATGATTCTATTCAGGTTCTCGGCGGCAGCGGTTATATGCGGGATTATGCGTGTGAACGGCACGCTCGTGACGCCAGGATTACGACCATTTATGAGGGGACAAGCCAATTACAGATTGTAGCTGCGGTTCGGGGTGTGTGCAGCGGCACAGCCGAAAAATTCATTGACGAGCTTGTACAGCTAAACTACGAACCTGAAGTGAAAGATTTGCTCGAAAAACTGGCTGAAGGAAGAGAACACTTAAAGCAGTCAATCGCCTTTGTGAAGGAACAGGGCACCGAATATATGGACCTTTACGGCAGAGCGTTGGTCGATATTACAATAGCTTTGATTAACGGTTATTTGTTTTGCGGCCAGGCCGGCACAAAAGTGGATATGGAAGTTGCGAAGGCCGGAGACAATGGTCAGAGCGACAACGGCACTATCGGTATGAAAGAGCGGAAGGCGAAGATTGCCCGCAGATACGTGACGAAGAACGCACCCAGGATTGCGGCGATGGCGGAGATGATTTGCGGCGGCGATAAGTCAACATTCAGCGATTATGAAACCCTGATGGGGCCTGTACCCGTTGAGTAAAGGTCAGTTTATGCTTCAAGCACTTATATTCGATTTCGATGGGGTAATAACCGATTCCGAGATTTTGCATCTTCGCGCTTTCAACCGTGTACTTGCTCAATACGGCACCCAGATAACAACAAAAGATTATTACCAGGAGTATCTTGGCTTAACCGACCTTGATTGCTTTAATGCGCTCGCCCGGGAAGGCCGACTCAAACTTGACACGCCGGGAATCAAAAATCTCATAAAACAAAAGAACCGGATATTCGAGGAAATGGTAAAAAGCGAAGGCACGATAATCGAAGGTGTCCGTGATTTGCTCGAGATGCTCAAGCAAAACGATATAGGAATGGCTATCTGTTCAGGAGCACTGCTGGTAGAGATTGAACTGATATTGAAACAGGCCCGGCTGCGTCCTTTTTTTGAAGCGATAGTTTCCGCTGAGCAGATAAAAAAAGGCAAGCCGGACCCGCAGGGGTTCCTGCTGGCTTTGCAAAAACTCAACCAGGGTCGTCAGAATCCTGTTTTGGCGGAGCAATGCATTGTTATAGAAGATTCACATTGGGGGCTGAAGGCCGCGAAAGCAGCGGGGATGCACACTATTGCGGTAACAAATTCCTACGATGCCGACCAGTTGAGTATGGCCGAAAAAATCGTTACGCGACTGGATGAGCTAAGTATGGGTGATTTACAGCAGCTTTGCGCTTGATTTCCCCTCGATTTTGGACGGCCGAACCGCAAACTAAAACCAGCAATTGCCGAGGCAGTTTTGCTGTAGAGCTCACCTTTTTCTCTGCAATGCGCCGGGGCCGGTAATTTCAGCTTTGACTTTACCGGTTTTTAAGTCGTACTCAATCGCATCAACAAAGGCGCCATTCAAAAGACACGGTTGAACTTCATCGCCCTGAACTGTTATTATAGCTCTGTTGCAGTCATAAAATAATTCACTGCCTACGAATCGTTTGTCTTTATCTTCATAAGTAATGCCGTCTGTTGCGTGAAGCGTCGAAAGCTCGCGTTCTCCGTCGGCAGTTTCATACAGGAGAGCTTTTATGTGGCCGGCAGTGGTTGTAGCTTGTTTGTCATAGTGAACTTGCCCTTCGACAATGGGGAAGTGATTGATTAGTAATGTTCCTTGCGGCCTGGCATCAACAATAATTAGATTGGGCTCTAACAAATACTTCAGCGTGTCAAAATCCTCCACAAATACCCAACACGGCTTATCCAAACCGAAGCTATTTGAACCTGCCTCAGACTTAGTTATTTTTGAATTATAGAATTTTATCACACCTGGGCCGGTGGCCAGAAACAGCTGCTCCGCATTGTCATAGTCAAACTGGGTGCATTTCAGTTCAGTACCACCAAGGACTTTTCCCCGGTTCCCATCCTGCACTTCTTCTGCAGAATGCGAACTCTCTCTTGCCGTTTTGATGCTTGAGAGTCTGACCACTCCGCCGTCAGCTCTCAGATGTTCAATGCCGGCAGCTAATGCAGAAGCTTGCTTATCTTTATCTTCGGGCAAACTTACAGTTAGTCTTGGTGCCGAGAGCCTGTATTCCTGGCGGGAGTTTGGGTATTCTCGCAGCATTGTACATAAAGTGTCACCTTCGAAGACGGCCTTATTTGACGCCGACAGGAACTTGGCTTCTTTCTGTGCGATGACTTTTGCCGGAAGTGTCGTTTCTTTGGTTCCTGCACCGCTCAAATCATTTACATTAACGTAAAATGTTAGCTCTGCCGGACCGGCAGCAAAAATATCAACCGAACCAGAGGGCTTTTTAGATTTATCTTTGGGTAGATTTACAGTCATCCTTGGTGCTGAAAGCGTGTAATCCTGTTGTGCGCTCGGGTTGCCCTGGGGCATTGTGCATAGACAGTCACCTTCGAAAATGGCCTGATTTAACCTGGCTAAAAAATCAGCTTTTTTCTGGGCGGTTATTTTCACTGGAACGATTGGTTCATTAGCTTCGGCGCCAGTTACATCGTTGGGATAAAATGTAAGCTCTAACGGACCCTCGGCGGCGGCATCACCGGTAGATGAGCAATAATCAATCCTTTGAGCGACAAGTATGTTTCGGCCGTTCGCCTCTGCCATCTCTTGTGGCCTTTGCACGCGGGTTACGGTTGCCCCGGCAGGACCAAGTATGCCGGAATCAATAATAGCTTTTTTAGAGTCCATAGGCACAACGACACAGCCGTTGTCACAGGTAAGGACTATATCCTTAGCTTCTTTGGGCAGCTTGTTTGGCTCGCTTTCTTTAGTAACAGTGACGCTGCGTGTCATTGCACTGTCCGCACTTACGGTATCAGCTTTGCCCGGCTCGGTAGCGTTCGTTACAGAAGCGCTAACCGCCTTTGTGTTATCTGCACCGACTGTTTCAGTTTTTTCGGATTCCTCGCTCGAGCTTTTCGGCCAGAAGATATTGTTGATGAAAAGCTCATCAGCAAAGACCAATTGTTCAGGAGCGTCAATGAAAACGTTTTTACTGAATACACATCCGTAGTATTCACCTTCTTTTCGCTCAACTACTTCTTTGCCTGTTGCTGGTGTCAACTTTGCCTTTTGAGGGACATTAGCTGCGACAGGTTCGTCCGGCGGCTCGGCTGGACCGGCAACGTCTGTTTCTTCCGATGAAAAAACTACTTTTGATGAGCTTTTCAGACGCAAACTCTCCAAATGGATTATTCTGAGAAATTCGAGGCGTTCCGACCCCTCATCGTAAACAAGTTCCAACCCTCTGCCGAGCATCAAAGCGTCTTCATTAACGAATTTAACCGGCCCGGCAGTTGTAAATAACGACCTTTCGCTGATAAAATCAATATCATCAAGATAAACAAAGCTTTCTTTAATATCACTTGCTCTCTCAGGCAGAATACGAATGACTACGTTTCCGGTAAGCGTGGCGTCTTTCGGCGCAGGCCTGCCCGCTGTGGTTTTGACCTGAACCTTTCCTTTATCGGCTGTGATGTAACATTTGAAGTTGCGGCGAAAAATGTTCATATACGGCTTTTCAATTTCCCACTCGTCGCCCCGCTCGTAAAGAAGTTTTTCGAACCCAAATACCCTGTCTATTTTTTTGGTTTTCTCATCCCGATGTTCGTACTCAGCCATTTGAACGGTGCCGACCCCAACCTTACCAACCGTCCCAACTTCACTGTCAAACTTGCCTACGTTGCTTTCAGGGACAGTGTCGGTGAATTCTGCTCCGCTATTAAAGTCAATCTCGGGAGTTTTACTCATCTGGTTATAGAGCAGGTATATTGCAAGCACGGCCCCTAATGAAATAAGCCAGACATAAAGTTTTCGTGACTTAATGCCCATAACAACCTTACCTCGCCCTTACGGTGAATATCTTTTCATAAGCCGGCCGCAGGATTTTGCTTTATCTTCTTTTCCATTTACAAAGGTCGAAATCCCGGACTCATAGCTTTACTACGCTGCCCCGTTCGTTGTAGCAGAGCAAATCGTGTTTTTCGCCGGTGTAGCTGGGGGCGGAATGAATAATTACGCGCTTATCACTGAGCTGCTCTATGTGTGTAATTACTCCCCGCTTTTCATTCTGCAGATAGTCGGCAATTTCCGGCGAGACAAACAACTCAATCCGTTTTATCTGGTCTTTGGACGCCGACAGATTCAGCAATCTGATGATTTCAATAGTCAGTGACTCATGGCTTTTAACAAAGCCGGTCCCGGCACAGTGCGGACAGGCCAGATAGGTGCTTGTTTGCAGGGAAGGACGCATTCGCTGGCGGGTCATTTCCACCACCCCAAAATTGCTTATCCTCAATATTCTCGAACGAGCACGGTCTATCTTAGCAGCGGTACGAAAGACCTTCTCCACATCTTTGCGGTGTTTTTCACTACGCATATCAATGAAATCGCAAATTATCAATCCGCCCATGTCTCGCAATCTAAGTTGACGGGCAATTTCAACCGCCGCCTCCATATTGCTTTTGTACGCGGTCTGCTCGGCACTTTGGTCTCGGTGGTATCGTCCACTGTTGACATCTATCGAGACCAACGCCTCGGTTTGCTCAATTACAATTGAACCGCCGCTTTTGAGCTCTACCGTGCGAGACTGAACTTTAGCGATTTCGTCCTCGATTTGGTATTTGTGAAAGAGCGGAACCTTGCCGTCATAACATGTCACTATTCGCTTCAAACGCGGAGTCGCTATGGAAAGAAAATCCCTGATTTTGCGAACAACACTTTCCGAATCGCATATTATCTCGCTGATTTTACTGTTGAAAACATCCCTCAATGCTCTGATAACCAAACTGGATTCCTGGTAAAGCTCACCAGGCGCTTTTTCAGTTTCTATCCGTTTTTTTATGGCGGTCCACAAACGCCTGAGATATCTCAAATCGTTTTGTATGTCCCTTTTTGAGCATCCTTGACCCGCTGTTCTGATAATAAAGCCCTGTCCCTTGGGCAGGGTACAATCCTGGAGAATCTGCCGCAGTCTTTTGCGCTCCTGCTCATCTTCAATCTTATGTGAAACTCCGTGCTTTCGCATCCACGGCATCATAACCAGATACTTGCCCGGCAAGGCAAGATATGTGCTGAGGGTTGGCCCTTTGGTCTTTACGCCTTCTTTCGTTACTTGAACGACAAGTTCGTTGCCCTTACGAAGACAATTCTGGATAGGCGGACGGTCTTTGAACAACTTCCTACGCCCAATTTTTTCGCTGTGCTTACCGCTCGCCGCCGGAAAATGTCGATGGTGCAGGTCGCTGATATGCAGGAAACCATTTTTCCCTATCCCAAAATCAACAAATGCCGCCTGTATCCCCGGTTCAATGTTTACAATCTTGCCTTTGTAAATATTGCCGACGCGACTACCCAAACTTGCCCTTTCTACATACAGCTCTTCGAGCGAACCATTTTCAACCACTGCAACTCTGCACTCTTCGCTCTCAGCCACATTTATAAGCATCTCTCTTGCCATCGTTTTACCTCTACCGCCTTATTCGCGTCTCTTGGTCTGCGAACTGGTCGGCCAATTATCAATAATCAATTGGTTTGCCATTGCACACTCGTACGCCTGACCGGCACGGCCAGTTTCTCTGCATCGAGCTCCAGTAGTGTTAATATTTCTTCGACCCGTATCGAACCGGCCAGACTAATCCTGCATTCAACAAGTATATTTTTATCGTCGAACTCGATTGACTTCAAGAAAGGCCTGACATCTACATTGCGCGTATTTGCCCTTGTGTCGATTCGCCGCTGGATATTAAGACTTTCGCTTGCCAGCAAACGCTTAATCCTGCTCTTTAACTCTTTGTTAATATGCTCGGGCCGTACCGCCAATATGTAGGTAGCCGCCAGAGGTTGAAACGGGGTCTTTGCTTCTGCTGCCCTGACCTCGAGCAACTCACAGCCATCAGGCAGTTGGCCGGAAAGTCCGGCCTTAAACCGCTTCGTCTCAGACCACGGTGCCGAACTCTCGACCTTGATACACAACAAATCGTCGTCCGCCTCGACCCCGACGCTCCTCGGCAGGGGCAAAGATAACTTGGGACGAGGATTAAAACCCTGACTATACCGAATTTTTATACCCGCTCGAGCACACGCTCGCTGAAAAAGCTTGAGCGTTTCGGCGTGCGATAAAAACCTTAGATTGCCCCCTATGCTGAATTTTATTACCACCAGGATAATTCCGTCTGAAGCTGCTATCTGCGTATCTCCTTTCCAGTGCCAACTACGTCTGAGCATAAGCTCAATTAGTACTACTACCAGATTAGCATTATTCTCGTCTTTCCTTTAAAAAACAAGTATTTTTTCTGCATTTTCGGGAACCATCTTTCTGTCATTGCGAGCGAAGCCCCAAGGAGCCGAAGCAATCTCAACGCTTGAAAAAACGAGATTGCCACGGCGACTTGGTCCTGCCCGGCATTGTCACACCTGTGAAAGCTGGGGCAGATATGCCGCTGGCCCCAAATACAACCGGGGCCTATACCGAATCAAATCAGTATAGGCCCCGAATTGATACAAACTAAATAGCTACGCTATACTAAGCAACAAACGATTAGAAGTCATCAGGGAAGAACGAGACGCTCATCCAGTCGTCTGCCAGCATAGCATAGTCTGTGCCATCGACTACGCAGTCAAGGTTGATATCGCCGGGCATTATCGCACAGCCGGTTGTGAAAGTCCAGACGTTGCCTTTTGCTGTATCGCAGCCAAAGGGCTTCTCATCAATCCGCCAGTAGTAATTCGTCCACAACACAAGAGTACAGCTGCAGTCTACATCCGGGTCAAGCTCCTCCATGCCGATGGGCTTAAAGCCGGAACAGCGTTCGGGATCAAGTAGGCCGGCATCGTTAACATCGTCCTCGTTGGTGCCGAAGAATAGATAGTGCTTGTCTCCGACGTGAGGAGGAACGTTCATCTTTCCTGAGCTCCAGGTACAAACCACACCAACAGGGATTCCGTCCTCACCGTCCGCGGGGTCCGGATTCCAGGCTTCGTCCGGCACCATGACGCAGAATGCTTCGCCGCCGTCGTCACCACCGTTGAAGTAATTAACCGTGGGCCCTGCACAACCGCCCTGGCAGAAGAGGTAGCCGTCATTGTACCACTCCTGCGGGTCGTGCCTGTAGTCGCCCGGTCCATATTCAATGTTGTTGACAATCACTTTGCCCATATTGGTGGGGGCGTCACATCCCAAATACATCTCGGCGTCGCGGTCGCCTTGGAACTCCATCCGGTAGCACTCCAGCGTACCACTGTTTATGAAGATGCGGTGCTCGCCGCCGTCATTGTCGGGGAACTTAAAGCCATCGCTGCTGTCTTGCTGGAGGAAAGAGCCGCCATCATTTATGGTCAGCCATCCATCGTGGTCGCAGCCGATGTTAAACCTGTCATTACAAATGAAACTACCGCCGTTGATGATCATCTCGGCATGCTCACTACCACCTCCCCCGTCGGTTCCATCACCGTCTATCCTCGATTCGCCGTTGGCTACGAGTTCACCGGTACTTTCAATGATGAGGAGGCCCTCAACCTCAACATAGTCGTACTCTTCGTACCCAGTGACGGTATGAGTGGTTCCCCAGTCGACTTTCAAGGCATCAGCCGACGCACTGGCGGACAATCCCAGCAAACAAACAAAAGAAATTAAAAACATCAGTTTTTTATACATAATACTCCTCCTTCAAAAGCTAAACTCTAACATTATTTTACTTAACTAAACATCAAAAACCTTTGTTGTTTTTACTTGCTTATTCAACAGCGATTACGGTTACCGAAGGTCTTCGAGCCAGTCTTCTACCATCTCTTCAACGTCTTCCCAGTCAACCACGCAATCGTCGTTGATATCGCCGTCCGGTGCATACCTCGGAACACATATGGTCGTACACAGCGCGATATCGTCGAAGTTCACAACGCCTATGGGGTCTCCCGGATGTTCTCCGTCTCTGCCTCTCTCACCAAAGCCAATGGATATCTCGACGATGTCCTCCAGGTTCACGCCTCCATCAGCAAAGTCTTGCAGGTCGATTATCCAGTCTTTCCACTCTGCGTTCTTGATGTCGTCCGGACTATCGACAAGAATGCCGTAGGTTGAGATTTCAGTATTAGCGCTGCCGTCCGTGAGAGCCACCCACATCGACTCAGTTATGTTGGTAGGGTCGCCATAGAACCACAGCCGCAGTACTTTTTCACCGTTGTCAGCGAAATTCTCGGCCGGGTCAAGCGGTTTCTGGACCTCTGAATAAGCGTACTCACGCTCCCAGCCTGTGCTGTTGTAGAAGTACTCCATTGATTTCTCACCGGTATGAACAGGGTCTGTCGCAGTGTACATACACGAGCCGGTACCGTTACCGCCTTGGCCGTGAACATCACCCGCACCTTCAACCCAGGTCGCCCAAATGTAGTTCTCTGGGTCGGCGTTATCGTAGCTTTCCATATCGTCAAAGCTAACGCAGCTTGTTACAACGAAGCACCAGAGTTGACCTGTGGCTGTTCCGCAGTCCCAGACCTCATCCACACGCCAGTAATAAGTCGCACCCAGGATAAGCGGCTCTGTGCAGTACTCGGTCTCTTCTGTGATAGCTACAAGAGCGGACATATCGCCAGGCGTGGTCAGCTTGTCGATGTTGGTATGCAGGAAGACAAAGTGCTCCTCAGCGGTGGCTCCAGCGTCCCAGCTAAGGCAAACCTCTTGCGGCACAGGTTCTGCTTCTGGGTCTGTGCAACAAATCGGGTCGGGGTTGTAGGCCCTGTTGGGGTCAACCTCTACCCACACCGTGGTCTTGTCCTCGCCGTCGTCGTAGTCAACCATCAAATCGGCCTGGCTGCCGCAGCCCTGATAGTAGCCGCAGATGGTAATCTTGCCGTCATCGACACCTTCCCATATCTCATCGACCACATCGCCGTCTATGACCATTACACCGCACTCGCAGATGTCAAGAAGCCAGTCATCGTTGTCATGGTAGAGACCATTTTCGCCGATCTCGATAAGACCGCCATGCAGATTGAACGTGGCGAAATCCGAATCGTTGTCGCTGGGGAGGCCTAACCCCTCGCAAACAACGTGAGGACCACAGTCATACATATTAAAAACCATAGTCTTCTCGTTCAGCTGCAAGTCCTTCTCAACAAGGACCGTAGCAGTTCCACCGATGTTCAGGACACCATTGCGGTAGTACATATCATTGTCGTAGACCTCAACAAGGGCGTTGCCGTCTACAGTCCACAAAGTGGTACCGTCTTGGCTCTCCCAACCGTGGTTGGCTACAACATGAGCGTTACCGGTTATATGAGTCTCATCGCTGCCATTGTCACCGTCGGCTCCTCTAAACGTATCATTGATATAAACGTAGGCATTATCGGTTATAAGGATGCGCATCACATCTGAATCGGAATGGCGCAACTCACCATCAAAAACGTTGAGAGTAGCACTGCCACTTACGGTAAGCTGAGACTCCGAGAGAGTAGTATCATCGCCGAAACGCATTTCTTTGACATCAACCGTAGCGGTGTCACCTATGTTCATTTCGAAATATCCGGGCATCTCTTTATCGTCTGTAAATACTTTGAAGTCACCGTCGCACAAAACATAGGAATTGCCGCCGATATTAAGGTAGACCTCTCCTCCAGCATCTTCGTCGGTGAATGCCTCGAAGCCGCCACCTATGGTAACGCAGGGGTCGCCAAATCCAATGCCTAAACCGATATTAATGATACTGGTTCCGCTGTCGCTGCCGTCGACCAGTTCCCATTTGTCGCCGATTTGAAGCCATCCACTCACTATCTCGAGTGTCATATCGCCGTTCTCGTCGCGCCTGGGTCCCTTAATCCCATCAACGGAGTTGTCGACCAAAACTACCGGCTCGACGCCCGAGAAACCTGGCTCGAGCTCTGCCGTGTCATCGGGGCCGGGTCCACCCAGCGGCTCCCAGTTCAGCGGGTCAACCCACAAGCTGCTATAAGGGGAATTCCCATCCCACATATAATCATCTCCTGCGAAAACGCTGCCGGCCAGGACCAGTACTGAAACAAAAGAAATTAAAAACATCAATTTTTTACACATAATACTCCTCCTTCAAAAATCAAACTTCATCTATACTTAAATCTGGCTAAAAGCCAAAACATTTGCTGCCTTCAACAAGCATCGAAAACCTTCACCATCACCATTCCTCGTGCCTGTCTCAAGCAACTTCAAAACAACTTCTAACAAAACAACTTCCAGTTTCTTGAAAGCCATCATCGTCTTCAACAGGCATTCGGAACTCCACGGTTCCGAAACCTTCACCGATAATATGCCCGTCCAAAACAACCTTCCAAGTTCTTAATACTTAACTTTTTCTTATCCGCTGCGAGTCAACCGCAGCTAACAACTGACTATTTTTTTCCAATCCATTAGGTTCAAGGCACTCCGTTTCGATTAACGACTATAATGTTCCATAGGCATCTCCTTCATTCCAACCGACCAGCATTTTCTGGTCACCTGGCTTAATTTGTTCAAAGGATTCAGAAAAGAAAATATTCGGAAAACTCACTATCGCACCTCCTGAATTCGTGCGAGACAGACCAGACAAGAAACTAACAGAAATGCTTTTGCGCCGCTCCTCACTTTCATCACTTTCCTCTTATTGGCTTTATTACTAACCATTGCGCCACACAAGCAGGCGGCAGAAACACATACCGACTCCTCCAAAGCAGATATACCATCACCCGCAACTACAACAAATACCGGCTTATCTGCCTTGCTTTATTATTTCAAATTTACCAATTTCACGCTTATATGTCAATACTTATTTGCCGAATTCTCGGTTTTTTTCTGTTTTTTTTGTGTTTTTCTCGGACGAATTTAACAAGAGCCCTAAATGCCCTATAAGCGGCACTTTCGGCAATTTCGGCGCATCAGCACTGATATTCGCACCTGAAGATTGCTTGCTAAGTTTCTCAAAAATAAAGACTTAAACCAAAAAACAGTATAATCCACAAAAATCCCCTTATTTTGGGCCAGGGCTGCCATTTGCCTCCGGGGGCACGCCGCCTATTTACCACCGGGGCCTATGCCGATTGTCGGCATAGGCCCCGGACTTCTGCAAACCTTAATCTACTCAGTGTTATCTTAATTGCCGATTACTCAGGCCACAGTTTCTCTTCAAGCCAGACACCTGCCAGTTTAGCAAAGTCTTTGAGGTTGACCACTCCAGAGCCCAGTGGCTCTTCGGAGTACAGGTTAGCGACTGACTGCATCCGGAAGATGCCTATGCCGTTGTGGCCGCCGTCGGTCGCAATGTACGCAACCTCCGCCGCCGACAAACCATAGTTGTAAACGCGAACGTCGTCTATGGTACCTTTGAACGGCCTGTCCATAACATCCGACTCCGACCGGTTGCCTATCGCCAAATCATTGGTGTCCTGCGAAAGCGGGTGGCCAAAGTATGTCATAGCATTTGCATCGTTGTTCACGCCCGCAACTTCACCGTTTATGTAGCACTTTACGCTGTTGCCATCGTACGTACCGGCTATATGAATCCATTCATCACGGCCGAGAGCATCTTCGTTGCTTTTTGCATCGTACTTTGGATAGTCTTCGGCATTAGGGTCATTCCCGTCACGCACCAGGAACACCAGATCGTCGTTACTGCCGACTTCGAGGCCGTACGTTTCCTTGTTATCTGCGCCTTTAACCACTATGCGGCCGCTGTCTTGCTTTTCGGAGTAATATATCCATGCCGATACGCTGACCTGATGCATCGGCTTCAACTCTGCTGCATCCGATACCAAGACCCTGCCGTCGTCAAACTCCAGCGCGTAGTTTACGTCGTTGCGGCCGGCAACCCACGATACGTTAACATCCAGTATCTGTAGCGTCC
>CAZQYB010000072.1:0-12968 GCA_964597535.1 uncultured Pirellulales bacterium
GCACGACAGAAACAGGCATAAAGCTTTCAAACAAATGGGATCTGGCCACCCTAAACAAAGAAGATACAACCGAAACCCACGAATTCGAACTTCAACTATGCGAAAAGTGTGGTGCAATAATAGGCACCAAAAAGCATCTCATCTGGCTTTATGAAAAACTCGGCCCATTGGCCTATACCAATCCTTCCCTTTTGCTTGCCAAGAGCGGCGAACTATCTACAAAGCCGCAGGAGGGAATTCAGCAGGCCGAAAGGGGTAAAGAAATCCAAACGAGCGATTTTATGCGAATCCTGTGCCCCAAATGTAAATGCGAACTGAACATCCGACTCTAAACCCCCAAGAAAAACGATTTCTAACGGGGTGGAAATGCTATGGGCACTGACCAGCAACTTTTCGAGCAGTTAAATAAACTCCGCGGTTCCAGAACGGTTATTGTCGGAATCGGCAACACATTAAAAGGCGATGATGGGGCAGGCCCGTTGGTTTGTGAACAACTCCGGGACATCGGAGTGGGCGCTGAGCTAATAGATGCCGGCACTGTGCCTGAAAATTATATCCAGCCGATAATAAAGAAAGCCCCGCAGAATCTGCTTATTATCGATGCTATCGATTTTGGCGCCTCGCCCGGAACGATAAGCATCTTCAAACCTGAGCAGTTGAGCTCGCTGGTAATTTCCACGCACACGCTTTCGCCGCGTCATTTTGTTGATATGATTTGTCAGGATATGGATGTTGGCGTTTATTTCATCGGGATTCAGCCTGCACAGACTGAGCTTGGCCAATCTGTATCTGCAGAGGTAAATGACGCAATCCGATGGCTTGTCCGGACGCTTATCGAAATCTTCCCACCTGAAAAATAGTATCAGGCTGACTCAGAGTGATAATTTGTCGGCAGGGCGGTACGCGGGCGCAAGCCGGTGCTCGGCTGGAAAGTTTGGCAACAGCTCCAAACGTAACATGCAGATTAGCAGTCCTATATTATTCGCGTTATCAAATAACGAAATATAAGACCTTAAAAAATTTTTCGATTCGCTGATTTTTGTTCGGTTTTTGTTAGGGTTTTTGCTTTCGCATTACCGATAGAAGTATTTGCTGTGGGTGTTATGTGTTTTGTCAGTCGAATAATTGTCGGTATGCAGAATTGGGGAAAGAATGAACAGCCGTTTGAATGAGCAAATTGGGCCGCTATGCAGATTTGGGCCCGGCGGCGACTTTATCACCGTTTGGCCGGACGAATTTCCAGTATCCAGCCAGCCCTTGCCGAAGCGTCTGCACAAATTGCTGACTCTGCTGAGCGAGGTGATAGCCTTGCTGCTTGGGTTAGAACCCGACAGCACTTCAGCGGCGCCGACAGGTGCTCGCTGCCTTACGAACGAGATTCTCACCGAAAAGGAGAAACTGAAATATGCAGTTAAAAGCAGCAAAGCCGACGAGCCGGCTTACGCCGCGTCAACTACAATTATTGAAAGCAATCGCCGGTTTCAAGGCGAGCCGATGCTATTCGCCGACGATTGGAGAACTGGCGTCCGAACTGGGCGTAAGCCGAAGCACCACATTCGAACATATCGCCGAACTGCAAAGAAAAGGCCTGCTTTCAGCTTGCCGGGGCAGGGCTCGCTCTTTGAAGCTAACTTCAAAAGCGCAAGAACTGCTTAGCCATCTGGCTGAGGACAACTCAAACTCACATCGCCAGCGGCCGAAAGGGATAGCACTTGTGGGCAAGGTGGCCGCCGGCTTGCCGATAGAGGCGATAGAAGACAAAGAGTACCTGTCCCTGAGTTCTCATTTCGGCAGCGGCGAAGATACGTTTGCTCTTGAGGTAACGGGCGACAGTATGCTGGGCGATGATATCCGCGACGGTGATTATGTGATTTGCCGTCGCGCATCCTCGGCCAATAATGGCCAATTGGTTATTGCTATCGTTGATAATGAGGATGCAACGCTAAAAAGATTCTATAAAGAAAAGAGGCAGGTTCGGCTCCAGTCGGCTAATGATGATTACGACCCGATTTATTCAGACAACTGCCGAATCGAGGCAGTCGTGGTAGGGCTGTTAAGAAAACTTTGAACCATATTTATCTGACAGCCGCTGCGGAATTCTCCACGGCCGTCGTTTTTACAATCTCAATAAACTGCTCGACCATCATCACTGCAGGCCATGTCTGCTCGTGGCGCGGTAGATTCTCCTGTGCCCAGGGTAATGTCAGCGGCAGCATCACCGCCTCGGTGCTGGTACCCTCAAGCTCGCTGGCCAACTGACCAAGGGCCTCGAGAACGCTTACAGGCATCTGCACCACCTGGGACTCGTCCGTCCATTCAGCTTCGCACAGAGACGGCGAGCCTGTTACTATGTGCTCACGGCAGGCGGTCGGCCTTTGCTCATATATTGTGCAAAGACCATCAGACAGAAATGGACAAGACAGTTTGAGTCCTGCGTACCATCTGCCAAGTCGGCTTACCCGGGTTGGACCGAGTATTTCTGTCGATGGGTGGAGGTCAGAGCTTTCGGAGCTGTTGTCGAGAACTCTTTTTGCTGCATTGAGACAGGATTGCAATACCGCTCTGCCGCGGTTTGTCGGCATCGCCAGCACTTCTTGTCTCATACGAAAGACCTCGGGGACCGACAGGGGAACCAGGTAGTTGCAACACGCCGAGCAGCCCTTGCAGCAGGGAACAAACTTTTCCTCTTTGCCGAGTTGCTTCAGTACCGTCAGTGCCAGTTTTGTAGAAAGCATCCGTGCCATTGGAACTATATCTGCCAGTCTCGCCTGCTTGTGCGCAACGCCGATGCGAAAATGTACCGGCTCACCGAAAGTGTCGAACTCAAGACCGATAATCGCTGCGCCACTGCCGCAAGTGTCCTCGACCCTCTCATGCTTAGCCAACGTGATTATAGGCAGATTCTCAACCATTGGTTACATCTTATCCCGATATTGCAGCGTCCCTGAGCTGCATATTGCCGGACTCGATAAAACCCATCCTCAATGGGACACCTGCTCCGAAGACAGGATGTTTGTTATATCGGATAGCCGGCGGCAAGACTTAATTTGCCGGGTGCGGGCAATAAGTGTGGAATACGCGTCACGCAATACAAGGTATGAATAGTTATGAGGCCTGTTGGCTGCCTGCCTGGCTTTGATGTTCTTCCAAGAATTTTAACCACTTCGTCCAGGCCTTTTTGTAAATCTCGCCGGATACCAAAAAACCGTCGTTATGGCTGCCGAACATTTCAACAAATTCTTTCGGCTCGTTCGCAGCTTCGTACAGTTCCAGACCAAACTCAAACGGCACAACTTCATCATTTCTGCTGTGAATTATCATCACGGGACTTTTGACTTCTTTGACATAATCGATTGTCCGGTAACTAAAACTCGCGAACCACCGCACGGGCATATAAGGGTAAAATTTTCTGCCAATGTCAACGTATGACGTAAAAGCGCTCTCAATAATCAATGCTTTTGCTTGTGTCCTGCTTGTTAGTTGTGCCGCAATACTTCCTCCCAGGGACCTGCCGAAGACTATAATGTTATCCGGCGATATTTTTTTTTCTTCGGTCAGCCATTTGTATGCAGCCCGGGCGTCCAGATATGTCCCTTCCTCACTCGGTTTACTTTCGCTGCCGCCGTAGCCACGGTAATCAAAAATGAAGCAATTCAATCCGAGATTATAAAGGAAATTTATGCTGTCCAGGCGGTGCATCATATTGCCGCCGTTACCGTGGCAGAACAGGACCGTTAGCTCCGAATTCTCTGCAGGCCCCGTTAGAAGTGAATCACCAGGCTGGACTGATGCAGCTTTAGTTCGGACTTCTAACGGGGCAGGTATGTACCAGCCGGTGAGTTGTAGGTCGTCCGCAGTTTTGAAAAGTACATGTTCGAAATCCAGTCCCAGTTCGTCGGGCGTATAGGGAACTTCCCGCACGGGGCCGTACAAAAACGTCGGCTGCATAATGTAAAGGATTATGCCCAAACCCCAGTAAACAACAAACAGCACAACAGCAATAGATATCAACATCGAGCTCATAGCAACAATCAATAACGGTTAATCAATAATACACTTGGTGGTATTTTAATTTGCTCCGAGGGATAAAACAAGCTACAATTTTGATATGATTAAGAGAAGAAAAACACAAACAATCAAAGTCGGTTCGGTAAAAATCGGCTCTTCCGCTCCCATAGTTATCCAGTCGATGACGAAGGTGCATACCACTGACATTGCCGCTTGTGTGAGGCAAATAAGACGGCTTGTCCTGGCCGGCTGCCAATTGGTGCGAATCGCCGTCCCTACACGGGCTGACACCTCTGCTTTTGCAAAAATTGTTCAAAAGGTATCTGTTCCCTTAATTGCCGATGTTCACTTCAGTTCTAACCGTGCTATCGAAGCGATAGAAGCCGGAGCTGCCAAAGTACGGCTCAATCCCGGCAATATAAGAAATCGAAAAGACATTGTGCGAATAATAGACGCGGCCAAAGTGCATAAGACCGCCATCCGTATCGGCGTCAACGAGGCAAGCATTCGTGACCTCAGAAAGCAGGATATTCCATTTCAAAAGCGAACGACTTTGATGTTTAAGGAAATGAAAAGGTATGTTCGGCTGTTTGAAAATCGTGGTTTCACTCAATTAGTGCTTAGTGCAAAAAGCAGCGATTGCCTGAGGACCGTCGAAATCAACCGCCGTATTGCTGAAGCCTTCGATTATCCAATTCACCTTGGCCTGACACACGCAGGCCTGCCTGAAGATGCTCAGATACCTTCGGCTGTGTCGCTGGGCACATTGCTGGCAGAAGGCATTGGCGACACCATCAGGATAAGTGCCGCCGGCAGTCCGGTTGTAGAAGCCGAAATTGCAAAAGAGATTCTGATTGCACTGGGCTTGTACGAACGGTCAAAGCCGGAGTTGATAGTTTGTCCGACGTGCGGCCGGTCTGAAATTGACGTAGTCAAGCTGGCTCGCCGAGTTAAAAAAGCCCTGACCGAGATTGATAAGCCATTGCGTGTTGCTGTGATGGGCTGTGTTGTCAACGGCCCCGGCGAAGCCGCCGACGCCGACCTGGCCATATGTGCCGCAAAGGGCAAAGCTTACATTTATCGTAATGGCCGAAAAATCTCAGTGGTGCGAGAGGACAAAATTATCGCTGCACTGCTAAAGGAATTAGAAAATCTGTAATGCAAATGTGCGAAAAAGCACGACATCTGGAGCCGCCGGCAACAACATTTAAGCGATTTTGCGTCGTTATTATCTTCGGTATTGCCTTTGCATATATCGAAGCTGCTGTTGTTGTTTATCTGCGAGCAATTTTTCACCCTGACGGCTTTGCCTTTCCGTTACACGATTTTCCCATCGGTCAACACTATAACTTTCTTTTAACTGAAATCGGACGAGAGACGGCCACATTGGTTTTAATCTTAAGCAGTGCCTGGCTCATCGGTCGAAATCTTCAGCAGCGATTTGCTTATTTCCTGGCAATCTTTGCAATCTGGGACATCTTCTACTACATCTGGCTCAAAGTCCTCATCAACTGGCCCGGTTCAATTATGGATTGGGATATACTATTTCTGATACCAATCACGTGGGCAGGACCTGTTCTGGCCCCCCTTCTTATATCCCTTACACTACTTCTGTTTGCGATAATAATACTTTATCGCTGCTCTTGCGGCGCAGCCCTGAAAGTTACCCTGGCAGAGTGGCTTTGTTTTTTCTTGACCGCCCTTGTTGTGGTTGTTTCTTTTTGCATTGCCGGCTCGTACATCACAGAGCCTGATTTTCAATCCCATTTCTATTGGTCGTTATTTGCGCCGGGCAATGCGTTCGCCGTTGCGCTGTTCCTGAAATGCCTTTTTAAATCCAAATAGTCCGCCTGGCGATTTTTTAGTTGTTCTCTGAGCTATTTATTTTGTTCGGCTTTTCGTTCGATGACCAATTTTTGTTACGGTTTTTCTTCTCTGCGTAACCTTCGAATTTTCCGAAAATCATCTTACCAGCCGAGGTCTGCAGCGAACTGGTTATGCTAATGAGCACTTCTTGCCCAATCCTTTTGCGGGCGTCCTCAACAACAATCATTGTACCATCAGCCAGATAACCAATACCTTGCTCCGCTTCTTCGCCGGGTTTGATGATTTTCACTTCCATAGTCTCACCCGGCAAAGCAATCGTCTTTAGTGAATTGGCCAAATTGTTAATATTCATTACATCCACCTCACGTACTTGTGCGACCTTGGTGAGGTTATAGTCGGTTGTTGTCAGTCGTCCGTTGCAGTTCTTGGTAAACATCACCAATTTCTGGTCCACATTTTTGGCCTCCTCGACCTCTGGAATGGTGCTGTCATCAATCTCTATGTCGATGCTCGAATCCGTTTGCATTCTGTTAAGTACGTCAAGTCCCCGTCTGCCGCGGTTGCGTTTGAGCTTATCGGCCGAATCTGCTATCAATTGCAATTCATTGAGGACAAAACGCGGAACAATCAGCGGAGCGTCAAATAATTTACTCTGGTAGAGGTCTGCAATCCGGCCATCGACGATTGCCGAGGTATCCAAAATCAGAGGACGGGCCCCTTTGGTCTGTTTGGCAAATTCGACATAGGGAATCACAAAACGGACATCATCCTTGGTTTGAATCACTATGCTTATGACGAGATAGCATATACATATCCCCATCATCCATTTAATTCCCTGAATTGCCGTTGCGCTCAGGCCCAAGTTATAAATGCTGTTAATTAGGTCTACCACCTGTGCCAGGCCCCAACTTATGAATATGCCCACCAAGAGCCCGAAGAACACGCCCGCTAATGCGGCCAGAGATTTCCTCGGCGTAAAAATATCTACAGAAAGGGCAATGAGTGCCAGCGTCAGCCCACTCCAGAGGATTATATGAAAGCTCTTTGTGTCTGCGGCAATGGCAGACGAACTTATATTAAAGAATAAGGCCGCTAAAATGATGATAATAAAGATGACTCTGAAAACATTAAGTAACATAGTTATAAACCTCCAAAAAAATAATATTGACTTCGCCCTTATAATCGTAGCTATTATACCCTGCTCCCAAAGTACTATCAATAACCAATAATCAATAATCAATTCAAAAGCGCAAGTTGTAGCCCGCAAGCGCTATCTTCGCCCCAATTATAATTTTTGAGCGCCCCAGCCGCAATACCCATCACGCACGAAATAATGCAAAAAAAGCGGGGTCTATACCGATTTGGTATAGACCCCGAACTTCTTCAAAGTTACAACACAACCTGATTACTAAGGCCACATCTCCTCTTGTAGCCAGTTGTCCACCAACATAGCAAAGTCCCTCAAGTTGACCGCTCCAGAGCCCGGTGGCTCTCCAGTGTACAGGTTAGCGACTGACTGCATCCGGAAGATGCCTACGCCATTCTGGCCGCCGTCGGTCGCAAGGTATGCAACCTCCGCCGCTGACAGACCGTAGTTGTAAACACGAACGTCGTCTATCGTACCTCCAAGCCCATTGTCCGTGCCGTCCGGCTGGTTGCCTATCGCCAAATCATTGGTGTCCTGGGAGAGGAAGGGTATCGCACTTATATTTGGATCGTTATTCTCGGCGGCAAGTTCACCGTTTATGTAGCACTTTACCGTGTTGCCATCGTACGTACCGGCTATATGAATCCATTCATCACGGCCGAGAGCATCTTCGCCGCTTTCTGCAGCGTACTTCTCGTAGTCATCCTCCTCAGCATCATAATCATTACCGTCACGCACCAGGAACACCAGCTCGTCGTTTTCACTGACTTCGAGGTCGTACGTTTCCTTGTCATCTGCACCTTTGACCACTATGCGGGCACTGTCTTGCTCATCGGAATAATAGACCCATGCGCACGCGCTGACCTGATGCATCGGCATAAGCGATTGGGCATTGGGCACTCGCACCCTGCCGCCGCTAAACTCCAGCGCGCAGTTCACGTCGTTGCGGCCGGCAACCCACGATACGTTAACATCCAGTATCTGTAGCGTCCCGTCATTATGGTAGTCGCTGGAATCGTAGGCCATGCTGCCGCTGCCCTCATCTAACATCCACCAGCCGACAAGGTTGGCATCGCAGGGCTCGCTTACTTCGCCAAGATTGACATCACTTTTTAGCCACTCCTCTGCCATTATCTTGACGTCTCCGAAGTCAACAATGCAGTCGTTGTTGAAATCAATCTTAGCGAATGCCTCGGGGCGCTGAGAAAGAACGCATGTGGGCGGATACAGCCGGATATCGTCGAAATATACAGTACCTACTCCGCCGTTCTCCGAGCCGTTTCTGTCGCCAAAGCCGATATAGAGCTTCTCGATGTTGGTCAGGGTCAGGTCGGAGTTGTCATCGTTGAAGTCACTCAGGGCGATATTCCACTCCTGCCATTCTTCAATCTTTATGTCATTCATATCTTCCATGAGGTATTTGACCTCTGCATAATTGCCGTCGCCATCTTCGAGACCCACATACATCTGCTCTGTCTCATCGGCATCATTGCCCGTATCCCCGTAGAACCACAAGGTCAACATCTTCACATCGGCGTAAGTCCAGTCACACGGGTCCATAGGGAAATGATTTGAAATCTCAGAATAAAAGGCGTCAGTATTGTCATACACGTACACCATCGATTGCTTGTCGCGGACCGGTACGCCTCCAGAAGGAAGCCCAAGGCCAAGGCTTGAGCCGGTGGACCCACCACAGTCCCATCCATACGAGCCTGACCCATAGGCTATTGGGTAGTCGCTGCCGGAGCCTTCGGTGTATTTCTCCATATCGTCAATTCCAATATAGTCGGCCACAGTGAATTTCCAGACCTTGCCTTTCCACGTATCGTCATTGGCCTCATTGACCTCATCGACGCGCCAGTAGTACATCTGTTCTAATTCAAGCAGGTCGCAGGGGTCGTAGCTGGTAACACTGCGCTCGGAATACTCGACTTTATTGTGGCTGGTACTGTTGGCATCGTTGACATCATCCCAGTTTGTGCCGAAGTAAACCTGGTGCAAACTTGCATAATTGCCCGGTCTCCATTCGAGGACCACCTTACAAGGCACACCTGACTCGCCATCGTATGGGTCAGGAGCCCAGGCAACTGCAACATTGCCTCCCCTGTACAGCTCCTCTATCTTGCTCTGCGGCAGGGCATAATCGTAGAGTCTGAAGTCGTCTATCCTGCCGACGAAATCACTGCTGTGGTCGTACTTGGCGCCAATCTTGAAGTCGTCTGCATTACTACATATATCGGCCAGGGAGGTAGTATCGACATCATTCGCAAAAGCTACTTCTTCAGCGTCGAACCATATACTCATTGTGCCTTCGTTCTCATTCTTGATAAAGACAAAGTGGTGCCAATTGTCTAACCAGGCCTCGTAGTCAGCCCCATCTTGCGTTGTCCACACCAGCACATCATTAGCTTCGTTGCCCGCCTGGAACACCACCGGCCTTAGTGGTGAACTATCATCATCCGGCAGGGCCACGCCGAAGTGAACATCCTCCTCGTCCTCGCCGACTTCGCGCTCGTAACCTATGCTGAAAAGCCAGTTGTCCTCGTCCTCTCTGTACGCACCCTTGACCCAGACCGAAACACTTGCTTCCTTACCAATGTTGTCGATAAATGCTTCTTCCGGGACCTCTATAACCTGGTCACTATCCATATTGATGCAGCCGGGGAACCGACCATCGTTCGGGTCCCACGTGTCATCGTCAAAGTCGTCCCCCTCTCCATGATAATCATGGCCGGAAGAATCTATGGGCTCGTCGTCGCTGGTGTCATCGAACTTGTACCAGAGCCACATATTCGGGTCTTCAATAATACTTGTGGTTGAAAAACGCCAGATGCTACCTCTATATGTGTCGCCGCCGTTGACGTCATCGACCCGCCAATAGTAGGTTTTGCCTATTTTAAATGTCATATTGTGCGTCCAGCTGTTGCTGTCCCAGTCTTCTTCACAGGGGTCTGCGCTTTCGTTTACGTCGTCGATGCTGTCGCCGAAGTAGATATCGTGCTTACCTGCGTATTTACCCGGCGTCCACATAAAGGTTGCTAAGTTCGCATCGTTCGGGTCCCAACGTGTCGAGCCATCTTCGGGATAGGGGTCAGAGGAGACTTCAAGTTCCGGCAGAACAACAATATCCCAAATCCTAAGCTCGTCAATCGAACCTTCAAGAAACTGGTCATAGCGATAAGTAGTCTCGTTAGGTTCGGGCGGCCGTATCCTGCAGCCGATACCTACCGGGTGGTTATTGTCGGCAGGAGGCGGGTTCGGTCTTGACTCGCTGTCATCCCAAATACCATTGAGATAGATATCCAAATCAGGCTGGTCATAAACTACCGCAATGTGAACCCAGTCGTTCTCTCTTGCACTATCATCCGAGGTGGAGACAGTTTCACCGGTATGAAAAATCTTGAAACTGTTGTTGCGATCTTCGCCGCTACCTGGGTCGTTTATCTGTATCAACCATGTACCCTCGCTTTTCCCAACCAGCTGTATATCGTCCATGTCAGTACCGGATAAGTACGTTGGCTTTACCCAGAAATGGATGCTATATTGATAGCCGTCCAGGCGTAGAATATCGGGTTCGTTTGGACCGCATGGGTCTTTCCTGTACAGGCCTGCGTTGGGGTCGAAATTTGCCGAAGTCCCGGCGAAACGCCCGGCACCATACTTCACCGAACCGACGTTAGTGTATTTTGTGAACACCAGGTTGTTGCTGCTGGTGTCGGTGACTGTGGCCGGAAGGTCGTTATCAGGGGTGCCCTCGAAGAGCATTTCCAGCAAAAGCCCGCCAAGACCTGTCCCGAATTCCCAGATTTCGCCGTCGCTGCCGCCGGTCGTTTTGACCCGCCAGTAGTAAGTCGTGAATGTGTCAAGTGCTCCTACCGGACAGTTGTTATCGGTAGCGCTTAGGGTGGCTACGTTTGCGTCCTCGTCCATTTCGTTGACATCGTCGAAATCAGTACTGAAGTACACGGTCTGGGCAGTTGCAACGCAGGAAGGCGTCCATCTAAGGACCACATCTGCCGGATTCACACCTCTGCGGCCATCAGGCGGGTCGGGGTCATAGGCATTTCCATCCTCGGTCGTGAATCGCCAGACCTGTGAGTATTCATCAAATACAGTCCCGTCTTCAGTGGAGTTGACCTCATAAACCTTCCAGTAATAAGTTGTGCTCAGGTCAAGACCTACAGGGCCGTAATCGTTGGCGTCCTGGTCCTCCGAAACTATCACGCCGTCGGGATGATTAGAGCGAGAGGAATCCCTGACATCGTTGTAATCTGTGCCCAAGTAAAAATCGTGGTTCGGGTCTTCTATCAGGTCTGTGGGTGTCCAGGAAAGCAGCACAGTAGTCGGGCACACACCTGGTGCATTATTGGATGGGCTGGGGTTTGCTGGTCTCGGATATGCCACGCCAAGATCTAGGGTGAAGCCGTTAAAGAACGCCTGGTCAGCGTCACCGCCCCCTTCCGGGGCCAGATATCTGATGACCACATCATCGTTGCCGTTGGCCGTGAACTGAATTTCTGCCGGGTTGTCCATAATAGGGTCATCCTGAACGATACTGTCCGGCACGACGATATTTGTCGCACCGGTTACCGTCACGCCTGGAATAGTAGTGGGGTCTTCGTCCGTACGGCTATGGTAGCTGTGCAAGATGTAATCTCCGGCAGGCAGATTAGCGAGCGTGAGGATGAAATCTCCGCCGGGGCTGCCTTCCTCATCATTGGCAAAATATAAATCTCTCTCCACATCAGGCAGCGTTTCACTACTACCCGGTCCCGGTGCTCGTTCCGAGATTGCATCGGGGTTGCCGGTAGCAAGGTTCACGTCAATACCTGTTCCAGCGACATTGGTATTTAACCCGTTGACAACTTGAGTCCAGCCATCTTGAAGGGCTTCGGTTCCGGCGTCACACTCAAGGATAGCAGCCGAAGTGCTGCCGGCCATACCCAGCACAACCACGAAAGAAACTACAAAAATTAATTTTCTGCACATAACATTCCTCCTTTTCAAAAATTAAACTATGACTACGTTTTGCTTTAGCCAAACACCAAAACAACCAAGATTCCTTTATTTCGGCTAAAAACAGGCAGGCCCACACCAAAATTGTACCTGCCAACAGCTTTTAAGACTTGGCCTTTGTCCTCCTCAAATTCAAAAGGCAATCTGGGTGTGTATTAGAATTTCTGGGCGTGTATTAGAATTCAAGAAAACTCAATTTCGAGGCACAAACCTCTCATCAAGACTATTTACCTCAACTCCTCAGTTTCCCCCCCCAAAAAACACTCCTCTGAACTCAAAAAACCCGGAAATCCTATCATCTCTATTTATACCAAATTAGCTGCCTTCTCGTCAAGGATTTTTTAATTATTGGCACGATTACACCTGATTTTTGGCGGGATTGTGCAAAATACCCAACCAGCAACCAATAATCGATAATCAATTGACTTGCCGGCGCACTGGCGAGCAGCCATCGCAGAAATCCTCAAGGTTTAAGGGTCAATCGGCTTGATTTCAAAATAATCAAGGTCAACGTTGCCGTTACTCATCATAATGTAGGCGGCGGTTGATTCACTTAAGGGCCTGCCGAAGTAAATTCCGGCCTTGCTGTGCCCAAGCTCCGTCGTCGCCTCGGCGCCGTTGAGACCATAAAAGATACGGACCTGTTTTGTGTTTTCGTTATAGATGAACTTCAGTTTGGCCGAGGTCGGCGGCGTCGAATACCTGACTTCAAGGTCGCCCCCCTTCCTGCCTCCTGCCGGAGGCAAGGGGGGGTCTTCCTCGTCCGCCAGGCCCAGAGAAAGCCGGTCGTCTCTGACATAGAAATGCAGCCGACGCATCATAGCATCCTTAATCCAGATGGTGATGCCGGGTGAGGCAGTGGGTCCTCGTGGGTTGAAATGAATATTTTTGAACGCCATGTTGAGCTCGAACGAACCTTCGCCTATAAGCCGGTTCATACCCTGAAAATGCGACCGCGAAATCATCGTAA
>CAZQYB010000073.1:0-12946 GCA_964597535.1 uncultured Pirellulales bacterium
ACCCGAAAGTAAAAGGCTCTAACTGAGGCAAGGGAAAGGCTCTAATGGGGCCAGCCCGTTTGCTTGAGCCAATCTTCGGTGAGCAGGTGCAGGTCGTCATAATCTATGTCACCATCGCGGTCGAAGTCGGCGGGCAGTTCATCATCCTGGTCAGTGTAGATGTCTGCTAAGTGGGCGAAATCGACAAAGTTGACTATACCGTCATTTGTTATATCGGAAAGAAGCGCCCAATCATAAGGCGGCATAGAAGCCTCGGCCGTTCCACCGTACGCGCCCATATTGATTCGAAGATTCCCCCCGTACACATTACAGGGGTCGCCAGGAATACTTAATAGTTCTTCATCAAGCGTCGAACCGGGATTACCGGCATCGATGCAACGGCTTGTAACATAATCATATCTCCACCGTGGTGGGTCGGGTATGACATCCCAACGCCACCCTTCACTCTTTAAGTGATAATCACCGTCAACCCACATAGCATTTGGGTCATTTGGCTCGACAGCAATATTGGGGTCATTCACATCCACCCACCTGCCCGGCTTAACGAAGCACGGGTCCACCTCAATATTGCCCAAGCCTGGGTATGGGTATCCAACCTGCATGCAAGTATGGTTGGCACTCGGCGGCAGACCAACGGCTGGTTCGCTGTTCGCCCAGATAATGCAATTGCTAACCGGGCCTCCAC
This sequence comes from uncultured Pirellulales bacterium, assembly GCA_964597535.1. Lineage (GTDB taxonomy): Bacteria > Planctomycetota > Phycisphaerae > Sedimentisphaerales > Anaerobacaceae > CAZQYB01. The sequence goes on from CAZQYB010000073.1 coordinate 686, forward strand.
AAGCGAACATTGCACTTCCTCCAAGAGCACTGAAGTTACCCACAATATCGCAATTGGTGATGCCGCCATTGGACCAGTACACCCCTCCACCACGTTCGGCTGCGTTACCGCTGATGACGCAATTAGTAAGCGGCCCATCGCAGCGATAGAATGCTCCTGCGTCGCAAGCGGCGGAGTTGCCGCTTATAGAGCACCGGCTAATCGGCCCATCGCAATCGTACAGGCCACCACCATCGTTTTCGGCTGAATTGTCTTTTATGGTGCATCCGCTTATCGGCCCATCGCAATCGTACAGGCCGCCACCGTCGTTTTCGGCTGAGTTGCCAACTGTCTTGCATCCGCTTATCGGCCAGTCGCACTTATACAGCCCACCCCCATCATAAGCTTGGTTGTAGCTGATAGTGCAATTGGTAATGGTCACGCTATTTGGCATGGGGGTCTCAGAGCACCAGATTCCCCCACCATTACCACCTCCTGAGTTATGGCTAATGGTCGAACCGGCGACAGTCATAGTAATGGTACCACTAAAGGCGTCGTCACAGCATATCCCGCCCCCGTCATACTGCGTTGAGTTCCCGCTGATGTTGCAGTCGGTAATGCTCAGGTCAATGGGGAAACTGCCCCCGCCGCCACAATATATGCCGCCACCATCATTGCCGGTGATAGTGCAGTTGCTTATCCGAACAACAACTGCTTCCCCCGTCTCGTTGTAAAAGACGATGCCTTTTCCTGAGTTGTCACTGATAGTGCAGTCTTCTATGGTAGGGCCACCGTGGAAGAACAGTCCATAATTCTCAGTGCCACTAATCGTGCAGCCTGTTATGAAAGCTTTACTTCCGAACAGTACCACTGAGCAAGCCTTCAAAGCGCAGTTGCAAATCATAGGACTGCTGTCATCGCAACGGATTCCACTACCAAACTTCGCGTAACCGTTAGTAATACTAAACCCGTTCAGGACCGCATTGCCATCCTCAGCATTGTGGAAGTACAACCCACGGTGTGGCTCTGCCTCTGTTCCGTTGCAGTCGATGATAGTCGCGGCGACGGTGTTAGGGTCGTTTGGGTCTGTGCTGCGAACGGTAATGGCAAGGCCGTTAAAATCGATATCGCGGTTGCCGTCGCCGGTGTAGGTGCCGGGATAAACCTCAATGATATCACCATCATTGGAATCGTCTATTGCTGCCTGGATATTATTAAAATCCGCAGGCCCGTCGTCATCGACGGTGATTGTTCTTGCCCCGCAGGGAAGCGTTAAGAACAGCCAAATCAATGATAACAGCAGTCCTTTCACTCTGCTATCCTCCGGACCCATCTTTTTATTCGTACCAGGTTGTTTGTCCGAGCCAGTTATCTACAAGCAATGATAAGTCATCATAATCTATGTCACCATCGCGGTCGAAGTCGGCGGGCAGCTCATCATCCTGGTCAGTATACATATCTGCCAGGTACGCAAAATCGACAAAGTCAGTTATGCCGTCATTTGTTATATCAGAAAGAAGTGCCCAGTCATAAGGCGGCATAGATGCCTCGGCCGTGCCGCCGTAGGCGCCCATATTGATTCGTAGGTTCTCGCCGTACACATTACAGGGGTCGCCGGGAATACTTAATAGTTCTTCATCAAGCGTCGAACCGGGATTGCCCGCATCGATGCAGCGGCTTGTAACATAGTCATATCCCCACCGTGGTGGTTCGTGTATGACATCCCAACGCCACCCTTCACTCTTTAAGTGATAATCGCCATCAATCCAAATCGCATTTGGGTCGTTCGGCTCGACGATGATATTCGGGTCATTGACATCGACCCACTTGCCCGGCTCAACAAAACACGGGTCCTCATCAATATTGCCAAGGCCGCTCCAGCCACCTTCAACATCGCTATAAACCACCACTGCGAACCATATCTGTCCCCCTACATTTCCCCAGATTATGCTGTTCTTGACTTCCATGCACATAAAGACGCCACCATCAACCTCAGCAAAGTTGCCTGTAATAGTGCAATTACTAATGCTGCGGTAACCGACAACTCCTCCACCTATCCCACCTGTCCAGTTACCACTTATTATGCAATTTTCTGCTGCCGCGTAGAATTGGCTGGGGAGGTACACGCACAACCCACCCCCTTCGATGCCGGCCCGGTTTGCGCTTATCCTGCAGTTGGTAACCGTTGCGCCAGTCTCGCGGCCTGAGCAGATGCCACCACCATTCTCAGCCGCTGAATTGCCGCTGATGGTGGAGTTAGTAATTGTCAGGCTAAAGGGTCCGCCTGTGTCGTCACAGTGTATTCCGCCTCCCGAGCCCTCTGCCGTGTTGCCGGTAAGGCTGCAGTTGGCAATCGTGGTGGTGATCTCTTCGCCGCAATTGACTCCGCCTCCGTCGCCAGCCGCCGAATTGCCGCTGACGGTAGAATTCGTAATGGTCAAATTACTTGCGCCGGCAGCGTCACAGTAGATTCCGCCCCCCTTGCCATCCGCTGAGTTTCCGCTGATGTTACAATCGGTAATCGTCAGGGTTATTGAGCCGCCGATGGATTCGCCCCAGCAAATTCCGCCGCCGTCGTAGTCCGTCGAGTTGCCGGTAATCGTGCAGCCATTTAACTCCAAGATCGAAGATGGGCCCCCATAGTCATAACAGCTGATGCCTCCTCCGCCTGTGTTATTACTGACGACGCAGTCCGTTATTGTCGCGTTTACGTCACCCCCAGCGCAGCAGATTCCGCCCAAGAAGCTGCAGCCCGTAATGGTACAGTCACTGACAAAGGCACTGCTGTCCCGCAGGTACATGCCACCATAAGGGCCATCGACGATAACGCAGTTGCGGATTGTGGGGCTGCTCTGGCGGCACTCAATCCCTTGGCCTTGTCCGGTCGTTCTGCTAATTGTAAGACCATCTACCACCGAGTTAGGGCCCTCTCCTCCAGCGAAACGGAAGTTGCCACGGTCGATGATTGTTTCGGCTACAACACACGGGTCATTCGGGTCGGTGCTGCGAACGGTGATGGCTCTTCCGCCGAAGTCGATGTCATAGGCGCCTTCGCCGGTATATGTGCCGGGATAAACCTCAACGATATCGCCATCATCAGAATCGTTGATTGCCGCTTGGATATTGTTAAAATCCGCAGGGCCATCGTCATCGACAGTGATTATCCTCGCCCCACAGGGAATAGCCCAGAGCAGAAAAACGACGGCAAAAACCACATGTCTCATTTCTGCAACCTCCAGTCTCAGACAGTTGACCGAACTCAAGAGACATTATATCCGTTTGGCATCCGATAAGCAAGGATTTTTTTGATTTGCTGTTTTTTTTCTATTTGCTGTCCGCTAAATAATCCCCCCGCACAGTCTTTCAATATCCCTCGCCACAATCTCGGCGATTATTTGCTGCTGATATGATTGTGCCGGTATTGGCTGCCCAATAATATAGCCGGCCCGCTCTGCTTTCTGAGTTTCAATTGTTTTGCCTGGCCCCTTTCTTCTTATTGCGCTAATCTTTCGCTGCTCAGCCATAATATCTTCAGCCAAATCAAATCGCGGGATTTCACCTTTTCCCCGTTGTGCTTCTACTGCTTCTGCTGCTCTGCCTTCGGTCTGATTATGTGATTTGTCCTCTGCGTCTATCTTCTTATATGGCGGCATTACGTCATGTGCGCGGAGGATGTCCTTCTTGGATTGCAGAGTCTCAGCGTCAATTTGTTCGTTGTCGTTAGACTTACTTGCCACCGTAACCTCCTTTATTGTTCCTCTTTTAGTCTAACAGAATTGTCGGTATCAATCAAGAATAAATTGCCGGACTTAGATAAAGTTGCAGTCTCTGTCAGGGACAATAACTTACTTTTCTTCTCCGATTGCTTCGCGCAGTTTCTGCTCTGACTCTGCATCCCAGTACCCGCAATCCAGCTCGAGGAATACGGAAGTATAAGGCAGCGTAAGTTCGGTCTTAAAAATCAGTATCCGGAACGTTTTTGCTGCTTCATCAAGTTTGGCTATCAGCTCTTCGTGCGGCACCCGTCTGACCTCTCGCTTTCCCAGCAGGGCGGTTAGCTCTTTACGATAAGCATTTATACCAGGCGCATCTTTTTCCGAGACGTATTTCATCTCTGCATCGACGTACGCGGTGGCGCGAACGTGTTCGGCGTCATCCACAGCTTTCAATACGGCCTTGACCACCTTGATTTGCTCTGCACCTGTTGCGATGGTTTCGATGCCGGCTCGGCTTTGGGCCGGATACGCTGAGTCGGCTATGAGAATCCAGTTACGATGCCCCAGAACAGGCAGCTCCCTCGAAAGTTTGTTCCGCCACGTGTTGTCTTCGCTACTAATGCAGCCGGCAACCAATATTACCACGGTAAGAGCTGCCACGAGCCCTGCCGCCTTTATGTCCTTTGTAATTGATTTTTGCATAGTCTCAACTCCTTCACGATTTTATGTAACCGCCCTGGTTCTAAAATTTCATCTCCACAATCAGTGGTTGACCGGGCACAATTTCAACGCTCTTATCTAACTCCACCGTTAGCATTTTCTCTGCGTCCCAGAACTCGTTGACCGCTTTCTGAACCTTACCGCCGATGTTCTTATCACCGAACCGAACATTCAGCTTTTTCACGGGCTTGCTCACCATAAGATTGAGCTTTTCGACAGTGAGTGTTCCTTTCTTGACCCCAATTTTCACAGTCTGTTTTTTCTTACCTTTCTGCTGGGATACAAGACCCCAGCCGGAATCCACACTGAAGAATACGCGAAAATCTTTTTCATATACATTAGGCGCCAATCGCAGCATCTTCTCCACGCCGGAATAACGAAAGCCCGACAGGGCAAGCAGAGCATTATAGTTGGCCATAGAGCGGGCATAATGGTTGCCCCACTCCAGTTCACAGAAGGGATTCCGTTTCTTGCCGTCGAATCGGTCGCGAATCGATTTGATTACCGTCAGGCCTTCGAGAATATAACCTTCATACAGCATATTACCAGCCGCCTGATATTCATACCCTATCTGCGTTTCGTCACAGTACAACAGCGGCTTCTCTGGCCTACCTCCCTTCGGCCAGCACGCTATCAGCAGTCCGCCTTCGCCGCCGAGCGAATAAACTCGATTCGTATTGATTCGGTCATAAAAGCCATCGACATAATTGTACTTAAACAGTGACGCCGCGGCCTTGTGGATATTCTCCCGCCTGTAGATGTCCTCTAATCCCAGCATTCGGGCATAAAGCTGACCGTGTATCTGCTCCGAGATACTGCCCCCTCCAAGTTGATAAGCGCCCGGCGCCGGCAGCATCTGGTGGTAATACTCGCCGTTAAACAGTTTCTCATCGGACAGTTTCTTTCCTGACTCGAAAACCCGCCGGTATCCCTTTGCCGCCTTCGTCTCACCCATATATAACGCCATCCGTTCGCCGGCCAGAAGCGCCGCTTGGTAAAGACTCCCACACATTGTCTCGGGAGTCCTGAAATCTAAATCCAGAGTATTATGGTGGCGCCCTTCCAGCAGGCCATCCCGGTCCTTATCCCAGGCAACCCACGCATATTCCAGCGCCTTTTTCGTTTTGGGCCAAATCGCTTTGAACCACGCATCATCGCCGCAAATCTGCCAGTCGCGATAAACCTGGCATACCTGCCCCAGTTGGCCGTCGGCCGCAGATGTAAACCTGTCATCCTGTTTTACCTTCGCGCCAGGCCCGACCGGCATACGATAAATCACGCCGCCATCCGATTCCCGCAAACCGTTGAACATAAAATTCCCCAGCATTGACCGTTGCAGGTCACTGAAAAGATATGGAATCGCCTGCTGATAATTCCACACGTGATTACACGTGCCGTATCCCTGTCTTTTCTTGAAGTGACAGCCCTCCCAGCCATACAGCGTGCCATCCGGATAACGCGCCACCGTCGTCGACCGAAGTATGCAGAGCTGGCTCGAAACCGCTTCCAGCACGACCCCCGGCAGCGTGCTCGAGAAGAACGTCTCCTGGAAAAGCCGCGTATCTTTTTCCAGCCGCTCGAGGTTTGCAATAGTATAACGAGCCACGTCCAGCCCGCTGTCCCACTGCGTTGCATAGTAATTCCTCCAGAAAACTTCATCAGGCCCCCCCCAGGCACGAGGCACCCCTATTGTCGGGAAATACCATCCTATTACAAATGGAACTGTCCGTTTTTCTCCGGGCCTCAGTGTCATTTGCACACCCAGCGAACCGACTTTCGAATTCTCATCACCCGCAGCCTTCGCTTCGCCGATCTGTCCCGATTTCGTCTTTTCAGTAACAGGTTTCCCTGTGTTGTCGAATCGCCCATGCAGCCCGAATGTGTCCACAAAGTGCTGCAGACACATAAAATTGTTCTTCCAGCTGCCCCTGCCACGCCAGTTTTGCTGCCACGTTGTCACCGCCGCCGGTGTCGCCACAACCACGGAATTGCCGTCTTCCTTGCCGTCGTGCATATACAAAGCACAAAACCCCGACTCACGAATTATCTTATTGAAATTACCTGCTCGGTTTTGCACATTGACTCCAAGCGAAACCTCGACTTTCTTTCTTGTTGGGTTAATCAGCGTTACGTTGAGAATTGCTGCCGGCAAAGATGATTCGCGCGAGTTGCAGGGAATAAACGGACTCCAGCCCTCGATAACCGCCTTTATCGGCAGAGCTGGGTCGGAAAGATAAACCTTCGCAAAAGGAAACTTACCTTCAAAACGACATTCTCTCATCCGCGGCAGGCCGGGCGCCTCTGTCTGTTCCGGGCCTATCGGGTCATCAAGACGTCCACGCCATTGTCCCTCTAACACCTTAAAAACCGGCTCCTTACCCTCCGCCTTGGCCCAGACCGAAACGAACGTAAATCTCGGCTGATAACCTTTGTTGGCCTTGTTGAAAATCTCCCAGTCGATAAGTTTGCCCGTCCCTGACAAACTGATACACCCGCTGCCGATACCTCCCATCGGAAACGCCACACGGTTGAGATAATCGCCCTCATAGCCGCACCGCACTTTCTTGTCTAATAGTTCCGCTTTAGTAAAGGGTAGTTTCTTGACCGGTTTCCCTGGCATCCCCGTCAGCGATGTTGCTGACAGACCAATGACGCATATCAGCGGCAGAATTGTCTTCTTGACCATCTTCGTTTCTCCCTTCCTGAGAAGTAGAAATCTTCTTTGTCCAACAGCTTGCTCAAGCGGGACCTATGGAAAATTGTGTGAAATCGCCTGGGTCGAACTGTTTTATCAGCGAGTGAATATCGCCGACCGTAACAGTTTTTATGGCATTAACATCGTCTCCAATGGTGCGATACTGTTCCAAATATGTCCAGTTGAAGCCCAGGTCAATCAGCCGGCCCATTGGCACCTCGTTCTTTATCACCAATGCGCTCAGGACCTTATTTTTGGCCTTTCTTAATTCGTCTTCGGTTATGCCGCTTTGGGACAGACTGCCGAATATACCACTGACCGTTTCTAGTACCTTGGGAACTTCTTTACTGCCGCACCTGATATAGCTGCAGAGTGTCCCTGTACCGTCCATACCGCCAAATTGCATCACGGCCGCTTCTGCCAATGCCTTATCAACAAGCTCCCAGTAAAATCGCGAACCCACATTGTCTCCGACGATAATCGCAAGAAGCGAGGCCGCAAATCTCTTCGGGTCCTGGGCCGACACACTTGGACTCATCAGGCATATATGCTCCCGTGCAAGATTTGATTTCTCAGCTCGCTCTTTTCTTTTGCTGCCCTCGTAGTGTTCCAGCTTTCTTTCGACGTCCTCCTTTTCCCAGTTGCTGCAGGGGCCTTCGGCAATTGAACAGATTTGCTCCCAGTCGAAATTACCCACGACCGACAGAACCATATTATTCGGCGCATAGCGATTTGTAAAATACCCCTTCATCTGTTCAGCCGTCATATTATCTATATTCTCCTCGCTGCCCAGAACGCTATTGCCGCAGGGATGCGCCTCGAAATGCAGACTTCGGCATCTGTCCACAACATCATAGCTCGGAAGGTCCTTATACATCGCAATCTCTTCTTTAATCACATTTTTCTCAATGTTGAAATCGTCATCTCTAAGCGCGGGCCTCATCAACTCTGCCCACAGTTCTGTCACCTCAGCCAAATACTCAGGCAGCACAGCCGCGTAAAAAACAGTATTTTCCTCACCCGTAAAGGCATTGAACTGTGCCCCTGTTTTGTCGAACGCCTCATTCACTTCAAGCGCGCTCAGCTTCTCCGTGCCTTTGAACAGCATATGTTCGAGGAAATGTGACACCCCGTTTATTCCTTTACTTTCATCCCTCGAACCTGTCTTGACGAAAAATCCGACCGCCGCTGATTTCGCCGATGTATTGACCTCTCCGATAATCGCCAAACCGTTTGTCAGTATCTTCTTCTTAAATTCCATACTTTACAAACCATCAATAGAAAATAATCAATAATCACTCATCAATAATCAATTGATTCGGCCCTATTGTCACTACTGTGAAATTTCTGAACCTGTTGCTTCGCAAAAACTCCAAAACTGAATCCACGGTGGTCTGCTCTATTCTGTTCTTGATTTCATCCAGACTTCGGACCCTGCCTAACATATAGTAATCGCTTCCGATAGAACCGGCCCGGCTGCCGGATGATTCGCTCTGCAGAATAAGCGCGCTTTTTAGCCCGACCTTTGCTCGTTTGATTTCTTCTTCGCTGATTCCCTCACTGAGTCGTTCGAACTCTTGAATTATCACGTCAAGTGTTTCCTGCCCCTTTTCCGGCGTTGTCCCTGCGTAGCACATTATGCCGGCCGCCTCCTTCAGCCCGTGGTACCGGGCTCCGACCGCATAGCACAGGCCTCGCTTTTCCCGCACCTCTGTAAACAGTCTTGCACTCATCCCGCCCGAAAGAACCGACACTGCCAACCTCACATTGTAATAGTCTTTATCGGTCGGCTTGACCGTCTCCGTCATAAGCCCAATATGCACCTGCGCACCTTCACTATGTATATGTGTGTATTTACTTGCTTTGGGTTCAGGTGTAATTGACGCAAGAGCCTTCTGCGTGTTTGTCTCGAATAGCTCTTCCATTTGTGCAACAGCTGCATCGAAATTATATTTACCCGCCACTGCGAAAATTGTTTGCGATAAATTGAAATTGTTCTTTACGACTTCTTCTGTCTTCTCTGACGTCAAAGCCTTCAGTTCCTCCACGTCTCCCGCGGTGCTGCGCCCCAAAGGACTCGGATAAAATCGTTCTCGCAGTGCCAGCATTACCTTTTGTCGCGGGTCATCATCCAGGGCTAACACATCATCGACTGCTAATTGCCTTGCCGGCTCGAACTGCTCTTTTTTAAGACTCGGCCTGAGGATGATGTCAGCGTATAAATTTATTGCTTCAGCTAAGTTGCTGGCTTCCAGTATAGCCCCAATGATTATATGGCTGCTGCCGACCGAACTGGCCCGATGCAAACCCAACCCGTCGAGTGCGTCACTGAGCTCTCTGCTGTCTCTATCACCTGCGCCTCGGAATATCCAGTCGGCGATAACATTTGCCGCCCCGCAGCAGCCCTCCGGAAGCAGCGCCGCCCCCGCCGGCAGCATAAACCCAAACGCCACCGACCCAACCGCCTCCAGCCGCTCACCAAGGAGCACCATCCCGTTCTTCAAAATATGTTTATCAACTAATTCTGCCATCAACACCTTTCCGTTCTGCTGTTCTGAGCAAAGTCGAAGGAATCAATAATAAATTCTTCGGCATATTATCATTTTCCCCTTTTCCTGCATAGTACAATTTTATTGACATTATCTTTGATGTCCCAGTGAATGCAGTGCTTCCACAGGAATGAGAATTGTATGCACAGTTTGATGCGCGATACGAACGACGCAATACGAATCACGCTACCGCGACTGTTTCCTCTTCAACCGCATCGTATTCGTCGAACCTGACGCTTATCTTCTTGCTCACGCCACGTGTTTGCATCGTAATCCCGTACAGCACTTCCGCAATACTCATTGTGCGTTTGGAGTGAGTGATTACTATGAACTGTGAATCCTTTTGAAATTCCCGCAGCATCAGGTTGAAACGCTCGTTATTGGCCTCATCCAGTGCAGCGTCAATTTCGTCGAGGAAGCAGAACGGTGATGGCTTTGTCTTGAAAACTGCAAAAAGCAGTGCAGTTGCTGTCAGCGCCCTTTCGCCGCCGCTGAGCAATGAAATACTCCGTGTCTCTTTGCCGGGCGGCCGAGCTATTATCTCTATCCCTGCTTCGAGGATATCTTCGGTGTCTTCAAGCATTATATCGGCCTTGCCTCCGCCGAACAGCTTGCGGAAAACCTCCTGGAAGTGGACCCTGATTTCTGCAAAGGTCTGCGCGAATTTCTCTCTGCTCTTTTTGTTAAGACGGCTTATCAACTGTTGTAGTTGTGCTTTGCTCTTATTCAGGTCCTCGACCTGCCTGCTTAAAAAGTTATATCGTTTCTCTATGTCTTCCTGCTCGGTTATTGCGTCCACATTCACATTACCGAGACGCTCAATTTTGCCGCGAAGCTCAGCTATTTCTTCTCTTATCTTCTCCCAGTCCACCTGGCTCTCTTCATAATCTTTGTATGACTCCGCCAGGTTGATTTGTAGTTCGTCCTGAACTCTTTCAACCAGGTCCTTACCTCTTACCTCTAATTGGCTCAATTCTATCTTAAGCTCATTTATTTTCTGCTCAATTTCGCCTTGTTCTGTTCTCTTCTGCCGGACAAGTTGTTCTGTTTCTTTTTGTTTTTCGAGCAGCTTTTCTATTTCTCTGTGCAGCAGGTAACCGCTTTGCTGGTCCTTTTCTTTTTCGACAAACAACTCTGACACCGCTGCTTCACAATTGAGCATATCGCTTTGCGCTTTTGCTGATTGCTCACCGCAGCTTTCTACTTCTGCTTGTGCCGTTTCGGCGGTCGTTTGATTCTCTTGTATCTGGCATTGCAAACTTTCGATTGTCTGCTTAAGTGCCTTGCGGTGCTCGGCAGTTTGTCCCAGGGCGACCCTCAAATCCGTAAGTTTTTCACTCGCCGACTGCTGCCGCAGCTTTTCTTCGGCGTATTTTGTCTCGAGTTCTTTTATATGTGCCGTCCGCTCGGTATTTACCGCCTCCAGTTCCTGCAAGTTCTGTTTCGAATCGTATTCTTTTTGAACCGACTGAGCAATTTGTTCCTCCAGCAGGTCAATCTCGTTTGCAATCAGTGGTTGTTCTTCACTGAGTCGTTTTATATTTTGCTCGATAATGGTTAGCTTTGAAGTCATCTGCATCTTTTCCGTGCTCGCTTCATAAACAGCCGTTCGCAGCTCCTTGCACAATTTAGCTAAATGTTCATTTGTCTGACTGTTTTTATCGATTTGTTCCTCGAGCGCCGAAATTTCCGATTGTATTTTTGAGATGGTCTCCTCCAGTTGATGTAGTCGGCTCTTTCGCGATATCAAGCCCGTTGTTTTCCCTAAGGAGCCGAGTTTTATTGAGCTGTCCCCGTTCAGAAATTCACCTTTCAGAGTAACAAATTTATACTCCCCGCCTGTCTTTTCAGCCGGTTCAATCGCCGCCTCAATCGAGTCAACGATTATCGTTTTGCCTAACAGTTTCCAGACTAACGGTGCGTATTTGCTCTTGTATTTTACGAATTCAACAAGTCTCCCTCTTACGCAACTGAATCTTGATAAATCCCCTTTGTCCACGAATGGCCCTATTCTATCCGTGCAAATGAAATTCACTCTGTCTTCGAGTTTTTCTATTGTTTCTATCTCGGCCAGTAGTTTGTGTGTGTTATTGCTTATCACCGCATCGGTTCTGCCCTCAAGGGCCGCCTCGACCGCGCTTGCATATTCGACATCGGCGGAAATAATATCTGCCAATATCCCTTCGACATAATCGAATTTGCCATTTTCAACCGACCGGCTCTGCAAAATGCTTTTAACGCCCGTTTTAAGCCCCTCACGCCTTTTCTCCATATCAGTTAATATCTCCAGTTCGCTGCTCAGCGCACTTCGCACTTCTTTGCTGTGGGCCAGCCGTTTGCTGTCCCCTGCAGTTTGCCTGTCGATTTCTTCTCTTCTTTTGCGCTTGGAACCTAAGCTTTCCTGTAACTCAGCGAGCACCTTTTCGATATCACTCAGGCGGGCTTGGTGTTGTGCCTTTTCAGTTAATAGTTTTTCAAGTTCCGTTTTTGCGGTGGTTGCGCGGTCCGCCAGGCGGTCTTTCTGGCTGGTTAGATTGTCGCGATAAACTGAAATACTCTGGACTTCGTTATGAAGTTGCGCCGTCCTTCTGACTATATCGAT
>CAZQYB010000074.1:0-12609 GCA_964597535.1 uncultured Pirellulales bacterium
CTTTGCTATTATAGTGCTCACGATTAAGTTTTCCCGTTTGCTCGCGGGCAACCGGCTTTAGAATAAGAAGTTACAATCTTACTCGCGGAAATTTACTACCCTGAAGGGTATAAAAGAAATAAATCACTCCCATAGGAAGCGATTTATTTCTCCGCTGCACTGTCGTATCCAATTGAGTCCACCGCTTTCCTACGCAGGCATACCCCCCTGCTTTCTTGCGAAAGCAAGAAGGGGGATTGTCCTGATCAGGTTCAAAGGGTTTTTTCTCAGACCCACTTATCCGCGGGCCACCCCTGGCAAACCGTTTCCATTATAGTTTGTTTCTTTTGGCAGTCAAACAAATTTTTGACCTGCGACGCCCCATTTTTGAAGTGGCTTTACCCATAAACAGTTAGTTTCGTGTGATTAGGGAACTGTTGTATGTGTTATTAATGGAGCGCGATTTGCCGCCCACCGCACGCATCGGAGCCCATTTTGCGGGATTTTTTTTGCGATTCTTTGTAACATATCTGAATCTGGCGCAATTAAACTAACGGCAATGGTTGATGTTATGGCAAAATTCGCGACGCGAACAGACAATGATGATTTGGTATCGCGGGCCCGCACGGATGCCGAGGCCCTGGGCCGGCTCTACGATTTATATTACGACCAAATCTTCCGGTTCTGCTTGTCCCGGCTTTTCTCCCGCGAGGCCGCCGAAGACATAACCTCAATTGTTTTCCTGAGCGTCGCACGTAACATTGCCGGCTTCAAAGGCCGAACACGGACAGATTTTAGAAACTGGCTGTATCGGATAGCCGCCAACCACACAAACTCGCACATAAGAAAAACATCGCGACGCAAACAGCTCTTCGAAAAGGCGGCACGAATGATGCGAATCAGAAGCACCAACCGGGCTGACAACTCTGTTGAGCTTGACTGGCCGGCCCTTTATGCGGCCATCTCAAAACTAAAGCTCAAGCATCAAACCATAATCATCCTCAGATTCTTTGAAAACCTCGAGTTCGAACAGATAGCAAAAATTATAAAGGCAAAACCTTCGACCGTACGCGTGAGACTTCATAGGATTCTCAGGAAATTGAGAGACCACCTACAGTCGATTATGGATGGAGAAGCATAAAATGTTCAAAAACGAATCCGACTTCAAAAAGCTGATTGACCGGCTCGATATCGACACTAAGCCGAGTCCCAACCATCGTGAAAACCTGCGGCGCGAAATGCTCTCAGCCTTTAGCAAAACACGCCGGCCCCGACCTGTTGAGACACCGTCCGCAGGCGCGTGGCGAACCATAACCCGTGCAATCCTCAAAAGCAGAATAACAAAACTCGCCGCCGCAGCGGCGATAATAATAGCGGTACTCATCGGCATACACCAAATCAGTGGCCCGATTGACATCACAAGTACCGCAATCGCCGAGATGATAGATGCAATGAAGCAAAAACCCTGGATGCACATCGTTATGGAAAGTAAGAGGGATGAGTCAGAGCAACGATTTGAGGTTTGGGTTTCGTTTGAATCACAGGTTGGCGCCACTAAACGCTCTTCCGGAGAGATGACTTACCTTGATGGCCAAAAGCATCTCTCATACATATACAATCCAGGTGGACAATCGATTACGGTTTCATACGTTGATGCAGATGAAATCACAAAGGGGGCGACGTCTGTTTGGAACTTCTGGGAAACCTGGTTGAAAAAAATGACTGAAGAGGGCGTACGCTTGACCGAGCACAAAGGTCTATACGAGGGTAAGGAAGCCAGGATTTACAAAGTAAAGCACTCTATAGACGACAAGAGTCAACTGACTGATAGGACTTTCAAGACTTTTCGAGGCCAAATCATAGCAGATGTACAAGAAAATCTGCCTGTTTTCGCGCACCAGAAACTGTTCGACTCGAAGGGCAATCTAATCAAAGAAAAGAAGCTGTATTTCGAATACCCTGAAAGCGGGCCGAAGGATATCTATGCCCTTGGCGTGCCGGCTACGGCGGAAGTCCTTTACGAGGGAGTCGAACCGGAAGTCCAGCTTGCCGCCGAGATGAAGCGGATTGAGCAAATGTTTGCCGCTGGTGACGTTGACGGCCTGGTGGCAATACTCTCAGATGCTAAATTTAAAGATAGTAAGGTCTTGGCGGCAAATTATCTGGCCGAGATTGGAAACTCGCGGGCCATTGAGCCTCTGGAAAAACTGAGCGCAGAATGGACAGGTGACCAGCAGGACAACCCGTTCGCAGACGCGGCTGCGACAATTCAGGACCGTATTGCATCCGAAGATGGGCAACCCACACCGGATGTCGATGCTAATAGACCGGCGGAAGAAACCGGAGAAGTGCTGGACATCTTCGTAATACACGAAGAAACCGATGCGCCGTTACAGGGCGTTGAGCTAAATATTCATATCCAAAGGGACGGGCCGGACGAGAAATACAAGAATGTAACGGACAAACAAGGCGCGTGCAGAATAAAAATCGGCCCACGGAAAACAAAATATGTCTCTATAGAGATACGCAAAGAAAACTTCGTGTCAATGCAGGCCCGGTTCCGCACGACCGAAGGCGGCGGCGCCGGCATCCCGAATGAATATACCATCGCCCTCGGGCCGACCGTTTCAATGGGCGGTATCGTTCATAACGAGCAGGGTCTGCCCATCGAAGCCGCAACTGTCAAAATCGACCGTTACAGTGACGGTGAACACGAGACAGAAGCCTGGATTTCCATCAGGGACTATGCCGTCAAAACAGATAAGAACGGCAAGTGGAGCTGCAACGTTATGCCGAAGGAGCTTGGTAGATTTGGCATTATGCTGAGCCATCCGGAATACGTCGATGACATTCACTCACGAAGCTGGAGACGGCTCAACCTCGAACATTTGCGGGCCGGAACCTTACAAATGTTGATGAAAAAAGGTGTTATACTTGCCGGCTATGTCAGCGACCAGGCCGGAAATCCGATAAAAGATGCATCAGTGCTGCGCGGAGAATCCCGTCATGCCGACGACAAACTTAAAACCAAAACCGACGACCAGGGCAAGTTTGAATTCGGACAAGTCGATTACGTCACCGAAATACTCACCGTCCAGTCCCAGGGGTACGCGCCCGATTTGAAGGAAATAGGCATTCGCAGGGATATGGGACCTGTTGAGTTTACACTTGAGCCGGGCTACAGTATCTACGGACGTGTAGTCGATGTTAATGGCAACCCAATCAACGAGGCCTATGTGTCCGTTGAAGAATGGCGTTCTTACTCAACTATCGAATGGAGGAGCAATACTGATAAAGACGGCCGTTTCGTCTGGGACAGTGCACCGCCTGATGAAATCAAGATTTATGTACGCAAGAACGGATATATGGACAGCCGCCATAATTTCCTCGTCGCAAGCCAGGACGAATACGAAATCGTCCTCGGACCACAGCTAAAGGTCAGCGGCACAGTGGTTGACGCCAACACCGGCGAGCCAATTGAGATATTCACTGCAACTAAAGGCATACAATGGCAAGGCGGCTCTAGGCACTGGCAAACCGGCTCATCTTCCGTCAAGGACTTCACAGATGGAAAATATCAATGGGAATTCAGCACCTCCTATCCAGGGCACCTGATTAGAATCGATGCCAAAGGTTATCTGCCGGCCGTCTCAAGAGTATTTGACAGCAATGAGGGCCTTGTGCATTTTGACTTTAAGCTTGCAAAAGGCCGGGGTCCTCAGGGTATTGTCTATCTGCCCGATGGCAAACCCGCAGAGGCTACCGAGGTGTATCTGGTGACAAAAGGTAAGTGGGTGCATTTTGAGAACGCCACAGTCGCCGATAAAAGAGACTGCCTCTATGTTACAACAGACGCCAACGGGACCTTCGAACTCACACCCCAAACTGAACCCTATAAACTCGTGGCAATTCACGACGAGGGCTTCGCCCAGGTCACTGAAGAACAGTTCCTCGAATCTCCTGAGATTTATCTTCAAAAGTGGGGCCGTGTTGAGGGAGAAATATTTGTAGGCAGCAAACCCGGAGCCGGAGGAAAAGTCCACCTTTACAACCCCTACTCGCACAACGACCCCAAAGGCATCAATTTCTACTTTGGCTATAACGCAACCGCCGATGACCAGGGCCGATTCGTAATCGACCGCGTGACGCCGGGCCTGATGAAAATAGCAAGGTCAATCGTAAGCGAAGACGGACGACGCACTTCATATTCGGGCGGGAAAGATGTCGAGGTCGTCAGCGGTGAAACTTCTTATGTCACCATCGGTGGCGATGGCAGGACAATTGTCGGAAAAATTGCCAGGCCTGCTCACCTAGAACCCGACTGGCCCTGGAACTGCGCACATGGCCGTATTAACGTGGATGGCCCGGACCAAATGAAACTGATGGCTCAAATCTACAAAGAGATAGAACTGCCCAGGCCGGCAGAGTTTGAACAGATGACTTCCGCCGAAATAATGCAATGGTTCCAGCAATGGGCAATGAGCGAAGAAGGCCTGGCCTGGCGAAAAGAAATTGAGCAGAGAATAAAAGAAGAGCATGGCGACATCCAGCAGCAGCACTACGGCCTGCAGATAAACTCCGACGGCGGCTTCAAAGCGGATAACGTGGCCGAAGGCAACTACGTTATAACACTTACCTTTATGGGCAAAGGCAAAAGGGCCGGCGAACCCGATTACCGTAACAGACTGGGCGTAGGCAAGTATAGGTTCACTATGCCCGAAATCACAGACGACAACATTGACCAGCCCTTGGACCTGGGTCTCATCAATCTGGAAATGCATTCCCGAATACAGATTGGCCAAACCGCTCCGGAATTTACGATTGATACCCTTGACGGCGGCAAGGTCAGCCTCGCAGACTACCGCGGCAAATTCCTGCTGCTGAATTTCTGGATGCTGCAAATGCAAACCCAACCGGCAGCCGACGAGCAAATGGAGAAAGTCAGGCAGCTCTATCAGGCCTATGGCGACGACGAACGTTTTGACATCCTTGGCATCACAATGACCGCTTCCGTTGACCTGTACATAGAAATCGCAAACAAGTATTTGGCTGAAAAAGACATCACCTGGAAACAGGGCACAATCGGCTTTGAAAACCAGGATTTAATGCAGTCTTACGGCGTGACAACTTATCCGTTTAATGTCCTCATCGACCCCAACGGAACAGTTCTTGCAACGGGTATCGCCGGCGAACAACTTGAGCAGACCGTCGCCGAGGCGCTGCAGCAATAGCTCGATAAGCGCACGCCTTCAAAAAATCAAAGGCCGGGCTTTCTGCGCTCGGCTTTTTTATGCGCTCGACGTATCAGTTATTTTTAATTGAAGAATCTTTCGGGTCTCATCGGTAACCTTGGCCTGCTCACTTATTCGAATCGGCCAGACCCAGATTATCTTCTCACCATCGGCGACAATAAGTGTTTTTTTTCGTATCTGCTGTGGAACTCTTGCAGCGGTCAAAAATTTGCCTATCCTTTTCTCCTCCACCAGACCCAAAGGCCAAAAACGGTCACCGACTCGGCGAAAACGAACAACCAACGGCAGCTTTAGCTTTTCCAAATCGAACCACTCAACAAATTCGCTCTTTTGCGCTTTGAATTTCTCAACTGCCTCCCCATCAGCCTCCAAAACAGCGGCTTCTATCAAATAGTTGCCAAACCTCGTCCGCCCCGGAACTTCTATCCTTATACTGTCACGCGTCCGCTCTTCGGGCTTCGGCTCTTTAGTCCGGGTAAAGACCAATTTCCCATATTCATACCGAACAACAAACCCGCCCGGCAGTTCAACTCTTTTGTTACCAATCCTTTGTTCCACTAATTGCAGTATCTTCTCAAAATGTCCCTGCGTTAAATTTTTCTCTCCACTGCCGAGTGCACCCAAACTTCGTCGAATAAGCTCAATCCTGACAGGCGCGGGTTGAGTCAAAAACTTCTGTAAATCCAGCTTTACATTATCACCGCTACGCGCGGCAACCACTGGCCAGGCCTTCTCTGCACAACTGCAAACCAAACTGTAAAATCGCTGGGCCGACCGGGACAGCCCAAACAACTCTTCGACAATAGAGCCGGTGCACTCTTGCTGTAATGCCGGAATCAGCCGGTGACGAATAAAATTTCGCCTGTACGTGCAATCATAATTTGTATGGTCTGTCCGCCATTTCAGATTTCGCTCTTTTAGATATCCGACAATCTCATCCCGCCCCACACAGAGCAGCGGCCTTATAAACTTAATATCCTCGCCGAAGACCTGTACCGCCCGGATGCCGCCAAGCCCGCGAAAACCTGTCCCCCGAAGCAGCCGATGCAAAACCGTTTCAGCGTTATCGTTCTTTTGATGCGCAGTCGCCACCCATTTGCAATTGTTTGCCTTTGAAATATCAATCAAATTCTCCATCCGCAATTTACGAGCCGCTGTTTCAATTGATAGTTTATTCTCACGGGCAAAGCTTCGGACGTCGATTCGCCTGGTTGTTATAGCTAATTTTAGTTCGCCTGCTTGTGCCACAACAGAATCTTGGTCACGCTCGGCTTCAGCTCCTCTTAACTGATGGTTTATATGAGCGCAGAGCAGTTCAGTACTTAAAACCCCCTCAGCTTTTAGCGCTGCCATAACATACAAAAGCGTGGTTGAATCGGCCCCGCCGGAAACAGCCAGCAATATCTTATCTGCCGACTCGCAAAGTTCGTTCGCTTTGATAAAACCAGCCACCTTGTTTTCAAATTCCGGCAGCATCCTTTTCTCTATCACATAAAAAATGGGCCTGATATCCAGCCAGGCCCGAAACTCTGTGACGAAAATTTACCTCAACTTTTTACAAATATTACTTACTCTCTTTTAGCTTTTCCTCACTTTTGGTCAGCTCTTTGATTCGCTCTTCTGCGAAATCTCTTTGCTGCTTACTCATGCTTGTCCTTTTGAGGGCCTGCTGATAAAGCTTAAGTGCTTCTGCTCTGCGGTGCAGGTGTTTATCCAAAATATACGCCGCCTTGTACCTGGCGGGCTGAACCGTTTTTGGGTCCCACTGATAGGTCCTTTGATAATACAAAAGCGCTATCGTGTAGTCCTTGAAATATTCGCAGATTCCACCGGCCCTGTATGCCGCATCATCAATCTTATCGCTCGACGGGTGTTTTCTTATAAGCTGATTGTATTTATCCAGAGCCAAACGCAGGAGATTTTCATTCTTAGTAATGACCCATTTTTTAGCTCTCTTTTCAAGTTGCAGGGTTTCCCTGTACATATAGTCGGCCAAGGCAATGGAGGTGGTCGCTTTCAAATTCGCCGGCGCCACGCTCGCCTCGACGATGTACTTATATTGCGGCACCTTGTTCAGCTTCTTCATCTCATCTTTAGCCCACCTTAGTTTCATATTATCGCCCGTTTTGGCGTAGTGTGCTATCAGAGATTCAAGTCCGTTCCGGTACGCCTGTCGGTTAATCGCCATCTGCTCGATAATATCAGTTTCGCTCACACCCGCCATCTTAGCGACCGGAACGGCCTTTGTGCGAGACGGCAGAAGTTGAGATGCCCCGCTGTCAATGCTACGGCAGCCAACTAATACGTTCAATAAAACTACAAGCACTGCGGTCAGAATTGCTCTTGCCATAATGGCCTCCTTTCAAACTTAAACCCAATCCTGCGGATTGAAATAATTGCCAGGTTCCAATTGCCGGCTAAAAATCGCAGATAACAAACCTCTATACGCTAAAATCAATTATCAATTAAAAGCTTGTCCGTCAAGAATAAACTCTTAAAAAATATTTAGCCCAGCGCCTGTTTCAAATCATTTATAAGTTCTTGTGTATCCCCGATACCCGCTGATAAACGAACGGTATTGGGCCTGACTCCGAAGGTTGTCCTTCGTTCCTCCGGCAAATAGAGCATCGTGGTAAGAACAGGCAGGCACACCAGAGTCTCGGTGCAGCCAAGACTTACAGCGTGATAAATATCCTTCAGATTTTCGACAAACTTCTTTGCCTGTTTCTGCGTTTTTCCCACATCGAATGCCAGCATTCCTCCAAAGCCGTTTTTCATTTGTTCGCAGGCGATTTTATGTCCCGGGTCGTTTGGCAGACCCGGATAATATATCCCGGTTACTTTCGGATGCTTCGAAAGAAACTCCGCGATAGCCATAGCGTTTTCAGCCATCTTTGCCGCACGTATCTCGAATGTCTTTAAACCACGCTCCAGCAGTGACGCAGCGAAAGGGTCTAAAGTGGTCCCTATCGCCTGGCGGGTAAACCAAAGCTCATCGTAATACTCTTTTGTTGAGCAGCAAATTGCCCCTGCCATAAGGTCATTATGTCCGCCCAGCCCTTTGGTCGCACTGTGTACCACTAAATCCGCTCCGAGCGTCAACGGTAGCTGGTGGTATGGGGTCGCAAAGGTATTGTCAACGACAAGCATTGCGCCGACGCGGTTGGCCTGGTCGCGAAGGTACTTAATATCGACTATTTTAACCAGAGGATTGCTCGGCGTTTCACAAAGAATCATTTTGGTGTTGGCTTTGATGTTCTCAGCGACTTTCTCCTGGTCGGCGGCATCCAGCCAGGTAACCTCGACACCGAATTTCTCAAGAATCAGGGAAACCTTATAGTTCGCACCGTATATATCATGAAATGTCAGCAGATTATCACCGGCCTTGAGGTATGTCAAAAAGACCATAATCAACGCTGCCATACCTGAAGTGCAGATAACGCAGTCCACAGCTTTTTCCATCAGAGCGAGTTCCTTTTCCACCGCCCGGCAGGTCGGATTATCGTCACGGTGGTATGTGTAGCCGTCAATCTCTCCGTCCGTAATCTGACGCAATATCTCAAAGGAGACGTATTCGTAATTGACCGCTGATACAATCGGCGTAACCATCGGCTTATTGCCGTAGGGTGTGAGATGTTCTCTTTGCCTCATTTTTGCGATTTCCTGAACAAAATCATAAAGCTTCAAAACCGAAAGTCGGTATTTTAGCAGAAATCGCCGCCGGCTTCTATAATTTTTCCCAAAATGTTGTTTTGCACCTAAAACAGCTACCCGCTATACTATTATTTGATATTGGAAACGTAGAGCGTATTTTTAATCTATACTCAAACTCAGCTATGTAACAAAAAGGCAAAAAAGGCGGGTACGCGACCCTAAAAACAATCTTGACAGGCTCCGGTTCATAGCAGCCCCGGTTTTACCGGGGGTTTAGACCGAAGATAGCTGATAATCTATCTACATATACGGAGGTAAATCAATGACATACGAAGACCTGAAGGGCAAAAAGGTTTTAGTTACCGGCGCCAGCAGCGGCATCGGTCAGGCAACGGCTGTTTTGTTCAGCGAGCAGGGCTGCTTCGTCGGCGTCCACTATTTCACCTCGAAAGCCGGCGGTCAGAAAACCCTCCAGCAAGTCAGGAAAAACAGCGATGGTGTTTTGGTTTGTGCGGATGTCCGCGACGAAAGCCAGGTGAACGAGATGGTTGAGCAGTTCGCCAAAGCCGCTGGCGGTATTGATATTCTTATCAATAATGCCGGCTCACTTATTGACCGACAGCCGTTCGAGACCGCGACAGCGGCCTACCACGATGACGTTTACGCAACCAATGTCCGCAGTATTCTTTTGATAACAAAGGCCGCCCTGCCGTACTTAAAAAAGAGCAGGGGCAGCATCGTCAATATCGGCTCGGTCGCCGGACATACCGGCGGCGCCGGCGGTTCTGGTATGTATGCGGGGACCAAAGGAGCGGTCGCCACCGAGACTATGGCTATGGCAAAAGAGTTCGCTCCATACGGCATAAGGGTCAACAGCGTCTTTCCTGGTCTTATTGAGACCCCTTTCCATGAGCGGTTCAGCACGCCCGAATTTGTAAAATCTTTTGCCGAGCGGACCCCGCTCGGAAGAAACGGCACCGCCGAGGACGTCGCAAAAGCGATACTGTTTCTTGCGAGTGACGCCGCCGGCTTTATCACCGGCGAATATATCGCCGTCAACGGCGGCTTCTATATGAGAGCTTGATAGCTGCGATTTTGCTTTAACGCCTTTTTTAATGGTTTGAAAGGGAAATATTATGAGAACAAAACAAGTTGTACTGGTAGTCAGCTTTACCTTTCTGTTCCTTCACGCATCTTTTTGTCAATGCCTTGCTGCTCAGAAACAGCCCGATTATCTGCAGTTTGTCAGGTCGTATGCGGACGCCTTGATTGAGCATGGCCAAGACACTTACGGCACAGAACATTCACCGCTGTTTGCTTCAACTCTTGACCGCAGCGCTTTGTCGCTGATGACGGCTGCACCGGGCAAGATTCAAGGTATTCGAAATGGCGACCGCACGCTCACCGGCGCCAACCCTATGCACGACCAGAACCTGTATCAAATACTCTACGCCCTGACGAAACTCACCGGCAGGAAACAATACGCCAAAGAAGCTGACAAGGCGCTGAAGTGGTTCTTTGAGCACTGTCAGAGTCCTGCAACTGGATTGTTGACCTGGGGTGAGCACATTGGATGGGGCTTCAGGAAGGAAACAATTATCGGAAGGGGGGACACCCATGAGTTCTTCGCACCGTGGGTTTTGTGGGGCCGTTCGTTTAAGCTGGCGCCGCAGCCCTGCGCGAAATTTGCCCGTGGACTTTGGGACCATCAAATTCACGAACACGGTGGGGATTTTTCCCGCCACGCCGGCTGGGCACAGCATAGAACCGGTGTCAACAACGGCTATCCTCGGCACGGCGGATTCTACATCGCTACCTGGGCCAAAGCCTACGAACAAACGAAAGACCCCGTTTTCCTCAAGGCCATCGAGACCCTCGTTGACCATTTTGAAAGAACTGCCAGCAAGCAATCCGGCGCTATTCCCTGTTCTACAAACCCGGGCCGCATAGAGATTATGTGGCCGGAAAGCAACCTCTCGCTCGCCGTTGACCTGTGGGACGGTGCCGAGAAAGTCCCGGGGAAATTGGCCGAGAAAATGCGTCAAAGGGCCTTTAAGACCGACCGTGTTTATCTAAGTCTTGCTCACGATTTCAGCCCGAACGGCAAAGGTTTTGTCGCCGGTGCCAATGTTCACACGCTCCAGCGTCTTACCGAAGGCCCCTGGACTGATACTGCAGTATGGGCCACCGGCTACGGCAAGGCCACCGATGCCCAGATTGCAATGCTCTGCTATTTGCGCTACCAGCAGGTTAAAACGGACGGCTACAAGAAGTTAGTACTTGATGCGGCTTCCCGTTACTTGTACACCGAGCCGGACGTAGGAATAACCTTATATCCGGGTTCGATGGCTGAGGCGATTTTTCTTACGCTGGCCGCGCACAAGCTTACAGACCGGGATTATTATCTAAAGCGCGCAGACTATTTCGGGCAGCAGGCGGTTAAGGTGTTTCTGGATGATACTTCGCCGCTGCCCAAAGCCAGTTCCAGGCATAACCATTACGAGACCATCACCGGCGGTGATGACTTGATGATGGCGCTGTTGAAGCTGTGGGTGGCAAAGAACCAGCCAAAGAAAAAACCTCAATTGATTTACGAGCACCGGTAAATATATCGCCGCAAATGACGGCTTCTATATGGGAGAATCGGAAACAGCGCTTGCTTCCCGAGCATCTTTGTGGTACACGAATAGTTGACAGCACAATAAATCAAAAAGACAGGATAAATACTCAATGCGACTTTCTGCACGGACGCAAAAAAAACAATGGGTAATTCGGCCTGGAGACCGCAGGGCCCTGCAGCTTGCCAAATCACTGAAGGTCTCGCCTCTTTTAGCGCAGGTTTTAATAAATCGCGGTGTAACCGACGCCCACGCCGGCTCCACCTTCCTGAATCCCAGACTGACAGAGCTTATCCAGCCGGAGTTGATGCCCGGTACTAAAAAGGCAGTTAGTCGAATAAAGCAGGCCATTAGGTCAAAAGAAAAAATCACCGCCTATGGTGATTATGACGTGGATGGTATTACAGGCGTGGCAATCCTCTGGCAGCTCCTGACACTGCTCGGCGCTGATGTCGATTATTACATCCCGCACCGCATCGACGAAGGTTACGGACTAAACGACCAGGCCATCCGGTCGTTAGCCGAAACCGGCACGAAACTCTTAATCACCGTTGACTGCGGCGTTACCGCATTTAGCTCCGCCGAGCTTGCCGGGCAATTGGGCCTTGAATTGATAATAACAGACCATCACCAGCCCGGCCCCGAGCTGCCCAAAGCCCTCGCCATAGTGCACCCTGCGCTGGACGAATCCTATGCCAACCAGGATTCATCCGGTTCGATGGTCGCCTACAAACTGGCCTGGGCGATAGCCAACGAATTCAGCACAGGCCGAAGACTTGAGCCGACATTACGCGAATTTATGATAAATGCAACCTCCCTCGCCGCCGTCGGTACTATCGCTGATATTATGGACCTGCGGGGCGAAAACAGAGTCCTGACAAGCTACGGCTTGAAATCCCTGCCCCAATGCAAACTCTGCGGCATCCAGGCCTTAATTGAGTCAGCCGGCCTGACGGGCCAGGGGCTCGATAGTTTCCACATCGGCTTTCGGCTGGCGCCAATGCTCAACGCCGCAGGCAGGATGGGGCACGCACGATTAGCCGTCGAGCTTTTGACCACCGATAGCCCCGTCCGTGCCAGGCAGATAGCCGAGTACCTAAAAGACC
>CAZQYB010000075.1:0-12389 GCA_964597535.1 uncultured Pirellulales bacterium
CGGTGCTGTGGCTCAGGGCCGAAGCCGGAATAATTTCTTTTTCCTTGCCGGCCCACTGCCAGTAAAGACGCAAAAGCGCCCTCTTGCTCGAGGATACGAACTCAAGTTTTATCGGCGCCTTTTGGCCGCGTGTCATATTTACTTTGGCGGTGTGAATTCCGCCTTGTTTTATTAGGCTGTCGATAATCACGGTATTACCTATTGTAAGACGGATACCGTCCTGTACCTCGGCGATGAATGTTACTTCGCCGGTAATCGGGCCTTTGACGAAGCCGGACCATCGTGCCGCCCAGTCACTGCCGCGACTGCCTCCCCATTCGTAGTCGATCGTCGGCAGAAGATCTATCATCCCAATTTCCCGCTCGTCGAATTCATCGTCGTTGTAATACACCCCTATAAGCCCTTCGCCGTTTAGTATTTGCTGTCTGGCTGCCTTTTTCTCCTGCTCGGCAAGTGAAGCCATAGCGTTCGGCACGGTACTGCCGGCAAGCAGCAATCCCACCACGGAAGCAATTGCCAACGTAAAGACCTTTACCCTGTACATAATACTCTCCTTTCAAAAAATCAATATTTCGTCAGTTTCAGGCAGCCACAAATCCGTTATTTGGGCTTGCCTGTTCTCGAACACAGATTCGTTTATATAACGTATCAAAACCTGATTTTTATGCAAGAAAAAGTGTTTTTATAAACTCTAACCGCTCTCGCCAGGAGAAAAAGCTTTTATAGTATCGCTGAGAAGTTCTTTTTGAAAAACAATCAAGGGTATTATTTGCAATCCTGTCGGTTTGATGGACTGAGTTCTTTGGTCAAAACCAAGGCACGCCGGCTGATATGCTCCGCGGTTAGGCCGAATTTTCTCAAGAGCTGCCAGGGTGGCGCTGATTGGCCGAAACGGTCATCAACACCAACCATATCAATCTTGAGCGGGTCATTAAACTCTTTTTCGGCGCAGGCCGCAGCGGCGATTATGGAGCCAAAACCACCCGTTTGATGCTCCTCGACGGTGACGATTACGCCGATGTCCTTTACGGCAGCTTTGATGACGGCACGGTCAAGCGGCTTGATAGTGTGCATATTGATGATTCGCGTTTCCAAACCATACTCGGCCTTGAGAATGTACCCGGCCCGCATCGCCTCCGGCACCATAGGCCCACAGGCAATAATAGCGATGTGCTCATTTTCGTTCTTGTATCGGGTTGAAAGAACTGTTTCGAAGGCGTCAATAAACCTGGACTTCGGACCGCGGTAGCGGATGATGTTCGCGAGACCCCATTCGTATGGTGTATCATCGGTGGTTATAATCGGCGTGGCCTCCCGCGCATAGCGAATGTAACCTGGGCCGACAACATCGAGAATGACGGCTTTGGCGGCTTTTTGAGTTTCCACCGAATCGGCAGGAACCGCCAGATGCATATTAGGCAGAATGTTCATTAGTGATATTTCTTCCAGTGACTGATGCGTGGCCCCATCCGGACCGACTGATATACCACCGTGTGCACCGGCCATCTTGATGTTTAGATTGCTGTAGCAAGCTGTTGTGCGTAATTGGTCCCAGCATCGCCCCGATGCGAAAACACCATAGGTGCCGCCTATGGGGATTCGGCCGTTTCGGGCCAGCCCGCAGGCGACGCTGACCATATTCTGTTCAGCTATACCCACGCTGTGCACACGCGATTTTCGTTCAGGGTGGTTGGCCTCAAACTCGGTAATCTTTATGCTTCCGGAAATGTCGGCATGCAGGGTACATAAGCGCTCATCGTCGCCAATCTCATCAAGCGTGCGACCGAATCCAAAACGCGTGGGCTCCATTTCCACCTTCATCCGGTCCTCGCTGTTCCACCAGAAATCACGGGAGAATTTCGGAAGGGAATCCTTGGTTTTTGCTTCATTAAACCGGTCAGCTTCCTCGGACAAAGCCAGCATCCTGTCAACAAATTCTTCGCTGACTTCTTTGGCGCCGATATCTGCCAGGGCATGGGTAAGTTGCTCACGGCCCTTGGTCGCTGCGCCGTGCCAGCCGACCTGGTTTTCCATAAAAGAGACCCCCTTACCTTTTACCGTTTGCGCTATGATACATGTCGGTTTGCCTTTGTTCTTTTGGGCCTGCTTGAAAGCATCGAGTATCTGTTTCATATTATGGCCGTCGATGGTGATAACATACCAATTGAACGCCTTATACTTTTCGTCAAGGGGGTTAATATCCATAACCTCCTTCGTAGGACCGTCAATTTGCAGCTCGTTCTTGTCCACTATAGCCACGAGGTTGTCCAATTGGAAATTACCGGCAGCCATAATTGCCTCCCACACACTCCCCTCATCGTGCTCACCGTCGCCCAGGATACAGTAAGTGGTATAATCGAGATTGCGTTCTTTGGCGTCGAGGGCCTGACCAACGGCAAAACCGAGTCCCTGCCCGAGCGAACCGCCTGAGACTTCAACACCGGGCAGCTTAAGCCAATGCGGGTGACCTTCAAAGGGACTGTCCAGCTTTCTCAATCCCGTAATCACATCTTCCATCTTGCAATAACCCGCCGCCGCCAAAGCAACGTACAAAGCAGGAGCTTTGTGACCTGTTGACCATATACAACGGTCGCGCTGCTCCCAATTGGGGTTATGGGGGTCGTGTTTCATTACTTCAAGATAAAGCGCGGCAGCTATATCCATAATCGAAAGCGTCCCGCCCGGATGACCGGAACCTGCACAATGTATAGCCAGGACGTTATAGGCCCGCATCCTGCGCGCTGCAGATTGAAGTTGTTTAATATTCATTCTCCAACATCTTCCAAATAGATACTAATCTGTCACTTCCACCAATGGTCGTTCTAAAAACCATTCTCTTGCTCACCCGCCGCCCCGCCTTGCGTCGGGAGACGCGGGGGCGAGCATCAAAAATAACGTTTTGAACCGGTATAACCGCAAGGTTCTTTGTTCTAATTTTCAAGCCATTTTTTGAACATGGTCAGTCCTTCTTCGATATCATCAACATCTATCCCTGAGTAGGCAAAGCGGATGTATAACTGCGACTCGTCCGGTAAAGGCCTGCCGAAATGCAGCCGAGTGCAGAAAGAAACGCCCGTCTCCCGCAATGCAGCCTTGCGAAACTGCCCATAATCATCGAGGCCTTTACGTTTCATTAAATCCGTTACATTCGGGAAAAGATAAAAAGTGGCGTTGGGTTTGAAACATCTGATGCCATCGATGGAATTCAGCATTGAGACAGTCATGTCCCGTCGGGCATGCAGTGTTTTGACAATTTCTCTTGCTCCGGATTGGTCACCGGTCAGCGCCTCTATTGCGCCGTACTGAATAAAATGATTGGAGCAGGATTCATCATTGACATTAAGCTTTGCTATTACGTCGATCACTTCTTTGGGACCTATAGCAGCGCCGAGCCGCCAGCCCGTCATTGCGAATTTCTTTGAGAACGTGTATAACAGTAAGCATCTTTCCGCCATCCCCGGCAAAGCCGCCAGTGAAAGGGATTTGCCTTCATAACGAATGTCAAAATAAGCTTCGTCACAAAGCACAAAAAGGTCGTGTCGCTTAATTAAATCAGCCAGCCCCTCCAGTTCCTGCAGTGATGCCTCGGCACCTGTGGGATTTTGAAGGTCGTTTACCACAATTAACTTCGTGCGCGGAGTAATTTTTTCCTCGATTTCATCTATATCCAGCTCGAAGTTATTCTTTCCTTCGTGATAAGTATAGGGCACGGCAATACCGCCTTGAAACTCAATTTGTGACTCAAAAATAGGATAGCCCGGGTTTGGATAAAGAACTTCTTCGCCGGCATTCATCATGGCCATAAAAAACTTGCTTATCGTCGGTTTACCACCCGGTTGAATGGCCACGTTATCAATCGTGTAATCAGTGCCGTGGCTTCGATTGATGTCCTCGGCAAGAATTTCCCTCAATTTTGGAATACCGTAATTCGGACAATATCCGGTCTTGCCGTCTTTCATCGCCTTGTAAGTAGCTTCAATGATATTGTCCGGAGTTTTGATATTCATATCTCCGAGGTGGAAAGGATAGACCGTATTACCTTTTTGAGCATGTTTTGCCGCTTCAGCGGAAACGACAAATGCGGTCTCAGTCCCAAGTTTTGACAAACGTTTAGCTAACTTCATAATCGGCCTCAAAAAACTTTATTCTGTGTCCATATTATTGTGACCGGTCACAATGACAGTTCTCAACTTCAGCTTCGGCTCTCTCTGAAACTTGCCGGTCAGGCCACAACGTCGCCCAAATTTTCAGCACCGCCCTCATCACCAAGTGCCTGCCGCAGCTTGCTCAAGTCTTCTTGAAGCGCCCTTCTGAATAGTGTCCTGTCGATAAGGCGCAGTATCAGGTTCAGACCTGCCTTGGCATAACGGATATCCTGGTCTACTCGCGGCAGATTGTGGCAACCGACGCCGACGTTTTTCGCTCTGGCCTTGCTGATTATTTTAAGCATCGCTTCTTCAAAAAGTGGGTGGTCGTACTGCTCCGGAACGCCGAGATTACACGATAAATCGTGCGGACCTATGAGTAGTCCATCGATGTCAGGCACCGCAAGGATTTCATCAAGTGCCTCGATGGCCGGGACACTTTCGATATTCACCAATAAGGCGTGGCCCTCATTGCGTTTCGGCACGTAATCGACCATTTCGCCTTCGAGCTTACTGTCGCCGGAAAGTATCCGGGCGAGCTTTTTGCCTTTCAAAGGCCGTAGTTTCGCTGCGCTTCTGAGTTGATTGACTTCTTCGGGTGTTTCAACGTAGGCGGCGACAATTCCCGTAGCGCCAGCGTCGAACACTCTGCACGCATCGAAAGCGTCCGCTTTCGGGATTCGAACTATCGGGGCTATTCCGATTGCCGTGTAAGCCCGGCACATCCAGCCTAATTCGTGCCAGTCCATCGTGTTGTGCTCGGTATCGAGGAAGATGCAGTCTAAGTTCAGTTGCTCAATGACCTTAAACCACAACGGCGAGGATGAGGTGAGCAATGTGCCATAAATTCGCCTGCCGCTGTGCAGCGCTTCAATCAATTCTTTGCCATCCATACGAGTTACCCTTTCACGTTTCTTTAGTTAGATTGTGCTTGGTCAAACAAGCGCAAATCAGTCGCGACTCATTCGTCATCGTCTTGTCCTGCTCCGACGGTCTGTTATCATTGCTGCGACTACCTGTTATCATAATCAAACAGCAGCGCCTCCGCCGGAACCTTGTCCGGACTATGGCTCAAAACAGAAGCCGGAACGAGCTGCCTGCCCTGGCCGGCCCATTGCCAGTAAAGACGCAATACTGCTCCTCCATCGTCGCAGGAAAATTCCAGTTCGATGGGCTCTTTTGTACCCTTGGTCATATTGACTTTGCCCGTGCGAGGCCCACCCCTTCCAAGGCCGTCAATAACAACCGTATTTCCAACAGTAAGACGAAGGCCGTCCGTTGCCTCGGCCGTGAACGTCACCTCACCTGTCACCGGGCCTTCGATAAATCCGGCCCATTGGGCGGACCAGTCATTACCGCGGTTGTCGCCCCACTGGTGATTAATGGTGGTCAGGATGTCTATCATCCCTTCTTCGGGGTTGGCAAAACCCGAGCTGTTAAAATACGTCCCCACCAGGCCGCCGTCGGACTTCAGGCTTTTGCGCTTGCGTATTTGCTCCATGTACCTTTTCAGATCTCTTAGACCCGCCAACGGCTTATCGATTTCGTCGAGATTGGCGCCTCTGCCAATCCTGATGGCCTGATACTTATCGACGCTGAGCTGCATGCGAATACTCTGGTACAATGCCTCGGCCAGCTCAAAGACCCTTGCCCGCAACTCAGTTGCAACCGGCTCAGTGACCGCCTTATCGAGTATGGCCTGTGCCTGTTCGAGCGCCTCGGCAGAGTCGGCCTGGTCGGCGGCCCTCAAAATAGCCTTCGCCTGCTGCTCAAGGCTCGTCTCGTACATCAGTCTTTGTTTGATATAAGCATCGTAATACGCCCGGTACAGTCCCTGCTGAAATCGCCAGTTAAGTTTTTCTTGCGGCGTCGCGTTCTTTTCCATCTCCTGGAACAGCTTCAGCGTACCATACGAATTCTCATTGGTCAGTGTTTTACCTTCCCAGTTCTTCTCCAAACCGAACAGCCCCTCGGCGAATTTCTGCTCGTACCTTGCGCTGATAAAATACCTGCTGTACTCTCGCAGGATATCCTCGACCTTCATTTCCGGGTCCCAGCCCAGACAGCTCCACACGATTTTGTTCAAATCATCGTTACAGCCTTCACTATAGGTTATATACCCCATCGAATATTGCTGCAGGTCCCTGAATATCTTGGCATAAGCTCGCGGCCTTGGATTGATTGGCTCACGGCCCTCCGTGCTTCGATACGCGTTGTCCCAGTTCGGAACCGCATACTGACTGCTGCGGCAGTGAGTAATGTCGGGATATCGCCGAATCGGATATCTCTTGGGTACTTCCTTCCGCAGGTTCTCGAGGGTCGTCTCGACCTGTGGTCCAAATACGATACCGTCCAGCCACTTGGGCTCTTCGGTTTGTAATATGTCGAAGAACGCCCTGAGCCAGCCTTCACGTCTATCACCACGGTCAAAGCCCTGCGGTGAGACCCACATCTGGGCCTTGGGATGATAGCGATTTAAGACCTCTTTGTGTTTTTCCATGAACGGCAGGAGGATTTTCGGATGCGTCCTGCCGGGATCACCGCCGGGGACAAAGACAACATCGACCCGCGGCAGCTTTTTCAAGACCTCATCTCGGTCTTTCAAACCAGACTCCACGACCTCGGGGTCCGAGTAGTCACCGTCAATAGCAGGCCACCATATCCACACATCCAGTCCGTAATCGTCCGCTAATTGCGACATCTCGACCATCATCTCCATCTGAGGCAGCGGAAGATGCGGACTGTCGTCGTCATCATCGCTCTTGGGCGGGATCAGCTCCAAGGCGTTCATCCCAAAGACTACCATATCCCGGTAGTACTGCTCCCATATCTCGACGGTCCAGGCATCATAAGAATTGGTCTTTGCTCTGTAACCAAGTTGATGGCCTCGCAGCCCCCACCTCGGCGCCGTCGCTATCTTGACGCCAACATCAACCGCGACCTTGTCTCTGCTCATCTCGAGCACCCGAAGCAGCCTGCCGGTCGCATACAAAGCGCCTCTGTCATCGTACCCCGCCAGGCACACCGTCACAGCCTTTCGCTTGCTGGTGTCCACCCAAACGCCATAAGCATCGGCCTTTTTTGGAACGCTCAGACCGGCAGGCGGCGCACATACTTTCCTCGAAAGGTACTTTGCCGTTCCGATGACAATAGCCGGCGTTGTTTTGCTCGGCATTTTCGAAGTGATATCAAGTCTTATCCTCGTCCTCTTCTCTATCTCATCCCGAAGCATGTCCGCCGCGTTGGCCTGTATCTTCTTTTTGGGATTCAATACCACGACCTTCGCATTCGAAAGGTCGATCTGCGCTGCCGAAGCAGCCGTTGAAACTATGACCGTCAATACCAATAGTAACATCCAAATCTTACGCATAATACATCTCCTAATTAAGCTGGTTAAAATTATTGTATTCCTTCAAGTATAACATCTCTGTCATGTTCTAACTTCATAATGTATCGCTCAGCGGTAATCTGAGCTATCGCCGCCAGCCGGTCGTTCTCATCACGGAGCCTGCGAATCTTTCTGAACAGCTTCCTGATTTTTTCGCTGTCATTTAACGGCTCATCAATCAAATCCAGATTGGCCCCGCGCCTTGTCGATTTGGCCTGGTAGCGGTTCACGCTGAGCTGCAAGCGGATACTCTGGAACAGCGCCTCGGCCATCTCGAATGTCCTCGCTCGCCAATCGGCGGCTACCTTCTCCTTCTCGGCCTTGTCCAGTATCGCTTCGGCCTTGTCCATTGCAGAAAGAGAGCCGAGCTGTTCTGCGTTCCTCAAAACGTCCATGGCCTTTTCTTCAAGCTCTGTCTCGTAAATCAACCTTCGCCGGGTATAGGCGTCGTAATAAGCCCTGTAAAGGGCCAACTGGAAACGCCAGTTAAGCTTCTCCTGAGGTGTCGCGTCTTTTTCCATCGCCTGAAAAATCTTCAGCGTTTCATAAACTCCCACGTTCGTCAAAAGTGGCCCCTGCCAGTTTCTCTCCAGGCCTAACAGACCATCAGCGAATTTCTCCGCGTATCGACCGCTGATAAAGTACTTGCTATACTCTTTTAATATATCCTCGACCTTCATTTCCGGGTCCCAGCCCAGACAGGCCCATATAAATTTGTTCACATCGTCATTGACACCTTCACTGTAGGTAATAAAGCCGACCGTGTACTCGTCCCAGTCCCTGAATATCTTCGCGTAACCCATAGGCCGCGGATTAATAGGCTCGCGATAAAGTGTCACGTGATAGGCGGGGTCCCAGTCCGGTACCGAGTACTGTGCGTCCAGACAATGCGTAATGTCCGGATATCGCCGGATTGGATACTGCTTCGGCAGCTTCTCCCTGAGCACCTTCAGATTGTCCCTCACCTGGGGCCCGAATACCACCCCGTCCAGCCAGGCGGGCTCCTTGGCCATCTGTTCGTAAAATACCTTCAGGTAACCCGGTGCATCGCCCTCGAAGTCGAATCCCTGCGGAGACACCCACATCTCAGCGTCCGGATGATACTTATTCAATACCTTTTTAAGGCTTTCCATCAGTGTGAAAAGCTCATCAGGATATACCTCGCCCGGGTCGCCGCCCGGGACAAATATCGCATCTATCCTTGGAAGCTTCTTGAATACCGCTTCCCGAACCTTTAGGGCCTTAGCGATTGCCTCTGCATCCAGGTCGTCATCGTCCACTACCGGATACCATATCCACACATCTATGTCGTAATCGTCGGCAAGCTGGCTCATCGCGGTCATCATCTCAAGCTTCGGCTTGGGGAAATGAGGGCTGTCATCACGGTCATCGCTCTCCGGCGGAACAAACTCTACCGCGTTCGCTCCGAATGCTACCATGTCCCTGAAATACTGCTCCCATATCTTGATGGTCCATGCGTCATATGCGTTTGTCTTGGGCCTATACCCAACCTGATGGCCACGCAGTGGATATTTCGGTGCAGTCGCCACCCTGAAATTGCTGTCGAGTTCCAGCCTGTCCCTGCTCATTTCAAGTTCGCGCAATAACCTGCCGACGGCATACAAAACCGCCCGGTCATCATAGCCGGCAAGACAAACCGTAGCTGCATCTCGTTTTGACCTGTCAACCCATACCGCGTAGGCGTCCGCCTTTTCAGGGACAGCAAAGAACTGCCCGGGACGATACGACTGCTTGGCCAACTCCCTGGCCGTACCAACAACAATAGCCGCTTTATCCTTGCCCGGCATCTTCGAAACGACCTCAAGTCCTATCCTTGTCCTCTTCTCTATCTCGTCTCTGAGCATCTGTGCAGCTTTGGTTGCAATCACCTTTTTGGAAGCTGTGACGATTACCGCCTCAGCAAGGTCGGTCCTCTCGGCAGCTAAGACTTGCCGGGCAGCCGCGCCGGCAAAGTCGGTTAAACTAAAAACTAAAACCAGGAAAAAGAGACCCACTCTGTTTCTTCTAAGACCGGCAAAATCCACGGGTAGATGTTTCATAATATCTATCCTTATCTAAATTATGATACTTTAATATATCATTAATTATCCGTAATTGCTGTTACGGCGTAATCGACACATTGTCAATATAATAGGCCGCTTCTTTCACGGGGATATCGGCGTTCGGCAGGTCCACTTTTTTCTTCCGCAGTGGGACAAGCCGCCGGTGTTTGCCTGTGCGAAAGGAAAGTCTTTGCACGGTATTGGTCTTTTCAGAAAAGGCGGCGTCCTTCAGGACCTCCCTGCCGTTGATGGCCAGCGTGAACTTACCGGCAGCGGCGTTAATGCTGATATTAAACGGCAGCCAGGTATCAGCCTTATACGGCAACAGGTCAACCGCCTGATTTCCACGAATAGCCTGTATCTTCCCCGTCTTCGTCAGCATAATGCGAACCGGAAGCACGCCGTTTTTGTTAAATATATTAATCTCCATTCTGCCGTTTTTTGTCTGCTTAGCCATCATATCGAATTTAATTGTAACATTTCGGCTTTCAGGGAAAGCTCGTTCAGCCAACGCATAGTCGTAGGGCTCTTTATCGAGCAACTCCAGGCATTTGTTGCCCCCTTTTCTGTCTTCGCCAGTCGCAGACTCCATCTTACCGGGAGAAGACAAGGGGGCGGGGTCCGTCACTATCGAAATCGGGGCCCATTTGGGAATGTACAGGTTCCACAGTTCTAAATCTGCCTCCGTTTGGGCCTTTTCAAAATCCTGATTGACATATTCATAAACCGTTCCGGAAACCGGTAATCGCGCCCGGGTAATCCAGATATCTTCTTTGTTCACGCTATAGACGTTCCACAGATAGTCTCCGGGAGGATTTCCGTTGCCCGGCATAATGCCGCGGATGTACTGCGGACCCCAGACCTTTGCGAATCCCTTGTATCTCATAGGAGGCACTTCACCATGCAAGCAGAGCATATTGTCGTACTCATATCCGTCATCACCTGTCATCACCACCATAGGAAAGCGGTTTCCGCGAATTTGCGTATGATTATAGACCAGGGCATAGCGGCCATCCTTGGTCCGCTGGCCCCAAAGCTTTGCCCCGCAGACCCTCAGAGTGGGCGACTTGGTGATGGGTGTCCAGGTTGTTCCTTCGTCAGGGCTAAGCACCGACCATTGATTCTTCCACAGTCCTGCCACCACATCATCTGGGCGACGATAAAAACAGAATGCTTTGCCTGCACCTCGCGAGGTCACCATCGTAGCTGTGAATTTATAAGCGCCTTCTACATCTCCGGGGTCGATTGTATAAAAGCCATCTTTTGCCCGGTCCTCTTCCCACCACTGCAGGCTCATTAGCTTATCGGATAGTATGGATTCACAGGCCTGGACAAAACCCTTGTCCTTGCTTGTTTTATAGAACGGATAATTGGTGTTTGTTTCGTTCCAGCCAGCGTGGCGATTGTAACGAATGAAATAAATCGGCCCGAATGTTCCGTCCTTGTATATTTCACGTACAACCCGGCCGAGCCCATTACCAGTATTTGGCGAATGACGATGAGTAGCGCAAAAGCCATAAAATGCTAATGTCAACAGACGCCCGTTGGGTGCTGCATAAAATCCCATCCGCTGATGCATAACCGAGTATGTGCCGGAAGGAATATGGGCAGGTGACTTGTGTTCGCCCTCGTTAATTTCTGGCAAGCGATATTTGGGAAATACGACCTTTGGCTTCGACCACTCCCGCCCATCTTTTGAGGTCATCACCAAAGTCCGACCTGGTGGATGATGCTCTTCGAACAGGTTGCTCAAATACTGAAAGTAAAACTGCCCGTTCCAGTAAGACAGGTAGGGCTGATGGTTGTAGGTCCAGCCAACATTGCCGCCTTCTGACGGATTAGTGCGATTGGCGCGAAAGGCCTGATAAGAATGGGTCCCGACCGCGTGGGGGATGGCTCCGTCGAAGAACCGTTTATCTGTCTGTCGAGCGCCAATATATCTGACAGGTTCAACAGCCGATTCTTCTATTGGTGGCGGCATCTTCGCCCCACGCGAAGTCCCCTCAAAACCAATCACAACCACCAGCAGAGCGACCAGAATCGCTTTCTTACACATAATACGTCCTCTCTTGGATTCACATTGGCAGCCCTCAAGCCTGCGAAAGGGGCTGCACAACCCGGATGCGTGCAAAAAACTTCAGATATAGAACGTATCACAACCCCCATTTTATGCAAGAATAAACTGACATTTCCCATTTAAACCTCCTCAGTTATGCTGCTGAAGTTTAGTTTTGGTAATATACCAAATGCGCGTTGCAATTACCACTGTCTTTAGCTTCTTTTTTTTCGCAGCCTGAGACTGCTAAAGAACTCACCTGTCTTACGTTCACTCTGTTGCGAGTGAGAAGAGCTGTTGGTAAGCGGCTCTTTGCTTTTTTATAATCCGAACGCGTGGGCACTATTTTTCGTTTTTTCCCATCGTGCGCCGAGACGGATAACCTATTGTCTCGTCTTTTTTTATCGGGCCCCGAATTTTTCGATGGTTATGGAAAGCCTCGCCCTGT
Source organism: uncultured Pirellulales bacterium (assembly GCA_964597535.1). Lineage (GTDB taxonomy): Bacteria > Planctomycetota > Phycisphaerae > Sedimentisphaerales > Anaerobacaceae > CAZQYB01. The sequence continues at coordinate 12,101 of CAZQYB010000075.1, forward strand.
TGATTCGAAAGCTCAAATCCGCCAACGGCTGTACATCGTATATGAACTCATAAAGTACGCATTTATCCGCACTGCTCGCAACGAAGGCATCTCCGTCGGCCGAACCCACCCCCTTTTCTGTCTTCGGCAGAAGACAAGGGGGGAAATCGTCAATCCCTCTGTCACCACTTGATTTGAAAGTAGTGAAGTTATAAAATATATTTGCTTTCCTTACATAACAGCCGGGTAGGGTGTGCAACTTGTCCCTCAGGGACTTGTTTGCACACGCGGCGGGTGGCGCCTCAAGGGC
>CAZQYB010000076.1:0-12337 GCA_964597535.1 uncultured Pirellulales bacterium
TTATATACTGGTAAAGTACATCTTTGATACTATCTTGACCAGTTGTAATAAGCTTTTGTCTTGCTACTTCCATCAAACCTTGTCTGAGGGCGGTGGCAAGTCCTTTTAACGATTTATAATCAGTAACCCAAACACCATCATACATATCAAAGCTATCGATTCCTGTAGGCAATGCAACAGACATTAAAACCGCAATATCAGCATTATCCCGTTGCTGGTCTTTTTTGAGTTTTTCTATCCAGCTTTTTTGAAACTCCTTTGTGTTCTTTAATTCCCATAGTATTTTACCACATTCCCTGCCAGCTTGATTATGGACTATCTGCAATATATCCGCTCCCTTTGCGCCCTTTTTAACTTCTTGAAATCTGTCATAAGGGAAAGTTCTTTCCATATATTCCTGAAGCTCCTGTTCCAGTGCTTCGCCCTGTGCTTCCTGCGACCCGACCTCAGCTTTTCGTTTAAGTTCGTCAATCTGTTTTTTCATTGCCGCAAGCTGATTATCTTTTTCACGCATTTTTAACTGTTGCTCTTCAGCAGCTTTTTTACCTGCTTCATCGGAAATCTTTTTTCTTTCTTCGGAAAGTTTCCGCTCAACGTCTAGTTCTAACTGTTCGCCTTTCTCTTCAAGTTCTCTCTGCTTTTTTAGAAACTCAAGCTCTTTTTTGTTTGCCTCAGAGATCTTTTGATTCTTCTCTTCGAGTTCTTCCTGCAATGCCTTTGTCTGTTCAGACTGTTCGGCAAGTATTTTCTTGCGTTCCGCCTCGGCAATCTCTTTGCGCTCAGTCTTTAGCTGTTCGGCAACCTGTTCTTCAATAGTCTGCCCTTTAGCCTCAAGTTCTTTAGCTTTCTGCTTGAGAATCAATTTTTCCTTATCAAGCTCTTTAGCCTTTTCTGCCGCTTCGGCTTCATACCTTAACTTAATGCTCTGCTCTATTTGGCCGGTCAAGGCTTCTGTTAAAGGAATCTGCGTTCCACACTTCGGGCATTTAATTGTTTGATCGGACATAATTCAATCTCTCTGCGTAATATTTTTGATCTCTGTTATCAAATGCTGGTTGAGTTCCTTCTAAGATGTCAATAAGAGCCTTATTAATTTTCGGATTTTCAATAGCACCAGTGATATATGTAATTTTGTTCTTTTCTTCTTTTTTCATTTCACAGTGTATAATTTGATCTGCATCACAAACTACGGCAAGATTAGGATTGTGTGTCACAATAATAATCTGCCGTCTCTTCTTAGCTTCTTTTATACAAGGAACTAAAACTTCATATACTGTTTCGTTGTCAAGATTTTCCTCCGGTTGGTCTATAACCAATGGTATATCATCCCGTGAAATAAACAGATAAAATATTAGTAAAACAGTCCCTCTTTCACCCGGGGACAATTGACTTAAATCCTTACCAGCCCATCGTAGAATATACTTGGGTTTTAAGTAATCGAGCGAATATATATAATTATAAAATTCCTGAATCGATGATACACCTTGTTTCAATTGGTCAATAATATAACGCTTGTTATCTTTAAATCCATCTCTCTGGTCAATATTAAGATTATTTTCTATTTGCTGGAGGAATTTTTCTAATCCTGAACTGCTATCAAAATCCGAGCTATCTAATATATCTTTGAGTCTTTTTTGACCGTCATCAGCCCCGTAAAAAGACCCCTTCTTATTTTGAACGATGAAATTAAAGAACTGGTCTGGAAAGCCCTCGCATAATATAGCAACTCGAAAATCCATTGAGAATCTATCTTTCTTGGCAGGCTCATGAATGGCAATATAATCCTTAACAGGTTTGTACAAAGTGCTATACTCGTCTCTCAATTTGCTGAGTTGGTTGTGAATTTCAAGCACTCTGCTCAACCTGGTACGTTTCTTTGTCTCCAAATCAGTTGGAATACGAGAGATCTCCTCTATCTGTTTTTCATAAAATTTTATTGTGTCAGGCGTTGATTCAGCACCTTCAATCGCTTTGAGTTTTGCTTCCCATTCAGCTTTTTCTTTAAGGAATGCCTGATACTCTTTATTTGGTTGGTCGAGCTTATTCCGCAGAGCATCAATCCCTTTTTGCAATTGCTGCTTCTTAAAAAATGGACCATCCTCATTATCCTCTTTGAGCATATCAGACTTGGCTGTATAACTGGCCCATGACTCTGTGTTTAATTTTTCAATATCTTTCTTTTTAATTTCCAAGTTAATAATATCATCAACATTGAGAGACAATACTTCTGCAATTGCTTTGCATTCGCTTTTGAAAAGATCATATTGTTTTTGAAAGTTGTCGAGCTTGTCTAATAGTTTCTTTGAGTTTATATATTTACTGTAATCGCTTTTGCTTTCCTTCTCTATCCTCTCAATTTCTTTTTCATACGTCTGAATATTTTCAACCTTTTTGTCAATATCAGCCGTAATAGCATCAATTTCTTTCTGTTTGGCAGGGTCTATTCCCGGTTTCGTTTTTTCTTTTGGTTTTGCTAATTCATGAGAAACTTTTTCTTGTTTCTTTATCTGCAATTTGTTATTGATCTGTGTTTTATAATCAGGGTGCAATTTTATTTCTAATATAGCGATCTCTTTATTGAGCGTAGAGATTTCATTCTTGATGATTTCGATTGAATTGCTCTTCTCTTTGGTTTTAAATTCAATTAAATCATCTAACTTATTAAAATTTAGTTTCTCAGCAATACTAACCCAAGAGAAAATCACCTTCATTAATTCATCATTAAACAGGCTTCCTTCAAGTTGTTCTGTGCATATTTTTTCAAGATAGTTTTGTGGGATACATTTAATCGTTTCAACAGCACTGCTATCAATATCATCATTAAGATTTTTTTCCGAAGGGTCGCCGCTCTCCCATTTCAATAAAGCTTTAAAGTGTTTCGCCTTGTTACCTCTCTTATCTCTAAATTTGGTGGGATTTAAAAATGAAAAATGACTACTTTGTTGTGTATTACCCAGCAGACCTAATGTGTCAGCGATCGAACTTTTCCCACTTCCTTTATTGCCTATGATTGAGATTAAACCCGGATTTAAAACAATTTCTGGATTTTCGCTAAACCATATTTCGTCAAGAATTGCTCCTTTTTCTTTGTTGATTGCAAATGAATGAATGTATTTTGTTTTATTATTTCTAACTCTTTTTAATATGTCAGGTTCATCACCGATAAATACTCTATCTTCGGGTTCGATTATTATCTGCTTCAATCCTTCAAATGTTTGGTCGGCTTTAATCCATGTAAATCGTGCATTTTCATATTCACTTATTTTATGATTATCTGAGCAGCAGATCATTGGCAGTCTAAAGCCAATAGAAGGAAAAACAATAGTGTTATAATCGTTCTGGTCCTCCGGTTTGCTAATTTCAAGTATATCTATAAAATCAGTAACCAAGTCGGTTTTAACTTGGTCCTTAAACTTCTCAAGATTACTTTTTATATTCTCAATGGTATTGCTTTTGGTTCCGGCATGGACAACGACCAGACCACCTAAATCATGTATGAGTTTTGCCGACTCTTTTAAAATACAATATATTTTGTCCTCGCCTTTATCTTTTTTGTCTTGTTCTGTGATCTTTTGGGCTGCAGAAAATTTAGTCCATATATCCTGCAATTGTGCTTTATTAAGATTGTTTGGAAAAATCCCAGTAAAATGGACAGATTCACTTCCTCCGAGTTCCGAACGACATTCTATTGCCGGAAATATTGCTATGTCTGTAGCTGCAATACTTTGAAGATTTATAATTCTATCAACATCAATTATATGGTGATCAGTTATAGCTACAGCAGCGATATTTGAATCTTTCAATTTTTGTATTATCGCTTCATTTGTAATTGATTTGTCTTGGTAATCCTCAGAGGCAGGTGTATGAAGATGCAAATCCCATTTTCGCCAAATTGAACCTCTCGGATCGTTCATTATTAATACTTCCTTTTGGGGCGGATTTGATTTATTTACATAACTATAACAATCATTTTTTCTTGACCAATAATGATAATATAATCCACATTATTAAAGCTACGGCAAATTTTGCAACTACACTGTTGACATTAGGTGTAATTGATAAATAATATGGACTCGTCATCCACGCAACCACAATGCTAATTATTAATGTGATTATATATCGCATATTAGTTCTCTCCTTAAAACTACGTTCAATAAAAGCTTTCGTTTTATTCCCTTCAGGTATTTGTTCATCAATATTTGCGGCTAAATTCATTTAAGACTACACTCTCCAGCTATTGAGAGAAAAAACTATCATCCTTTACTTTCGTAATCGTTTCTAACATATTTATTGATGAACGAATTTAGTCCATTGCCCGCTACTGCTAATTTTTTCATCTGTTCGATGTTGTCAGAACCAGCGCTTGCATATGTGTATAGGTACCAATTGTTATTGAACCAAACTTTAATAAAGTCCTTGCCAATTTCAAATCCTGTAACGCCTGAATCACCACCGACATTTTTATACCGTTCCATAATCTTGTCCTTCATTAAAATATTAACAATTCTTCCTTAAATTAATCTTCGGAAACCAATCTCAGACGTGGAAAGCGGTGTGTATGCAAGTTTGAGCCCGCAACATATGCTCAAGCCCACCCCGACGATCCATCATCTGATGGCCGTCTATTATTAAAACTGGACAAATTATAATCCAAAAACCGGTAAAATCAAGGACTTTGCGTTATTCCGAACAGAATCCGTGTAAATCCGCGGTTAATAAAAAAGATAAAATTTCTGTGGTGAATTCTTTTTATTCATTTTTTTGTTATTTTTGTTAGATAATCATTGAACTTTTGGTGGAAGTATGGTATAATATGAACAGGAGACAGGAGACAGGAGCGACGAGCGACGATTAATATGCAAAACAAAGCCAATTTGCGGGATACTCAAATAAACATAACTTCTGTTAAAACAATGAACTACGAACAATTAACTATGAACAATGAACCCATAAAACAAACCCAATACAAACCCAATCAAACCCAATTTGCGGGAGGCTCAAATAAACATAAGTTCTGTTTTAACAAAGTATTATGAAAATGTACCACTTCGCAGACGCGGGCAAAACAAACCCAATTTATGCCATAGCTTGCACCATAGGTGGTATCAAACCCAATTTCAAAGGCAAAAAAATGCTGTTGCGAACGCACCATTTCGAGCGTCGAGGTCGAGTTACTTCGCAGGGTGGTTATTGCAGAAATGGGTTATGCGTTTTCTCCTGTGCTATTGTAGTTGATGGGCCGTGGCCGGGACAAACAACAGTCTCATCGGGCAGCGTCAAGAGTTTTTCCCTTATGCCCCTTATCAATTGCTCCATATTTCCGTATGGTGGTATGTCGGTTCGGCCAACCGAACCGGCAAACAGGGTATCGCCCACAAAAACAAGCCGGTCTTCCCTTGAATACAGACTGATGCCGCCGGGCGTATGGCCGGGGGTATGAAGTATCTCCAATTTTATATTGGCCTGTTCTATTTTGTCCCCCTCTTCGATAAATCCATCGGCCGGCTCGGTGCTGAACGGCATCCCCGCCAGGGTGGACATATTATTCTCAGCTTCCGTAAGCATCCCAGCGTCGAGTTTATGGATATAGACCTTTATTCCAGGGAAACTCTGACGCAGTACAACCAAGCCGGCAATGTGGTCCGCATGGCCGTGAGTAAGGACCACAGCCGCCGGATTCAGGTTGTGCTTTTGTAGAAAATCGACAAGCGCGCCGGCCTCAAGGCCTGTATCAACAATCAGGCAGTCCTTGGCCGCCTCGCTTTCGCGAAGGATATAGCAATTCGTTTCAAACGAGCCCAAAATTAAACGGTCGATTTTCATTTAACAGCTCACTTAAAAAAAATATATTAACAGAGGCGGCATTTTCGGTCAACAATCTTTGGGCTTGACCGGTAGCTGTGAGTTTGTTATTGTGCCTGGGCTATATCAGGGCCCGAGCAAAAATGGAGAAGTTTGTCGAATGAAGGATTTCAGAAGAGTGTTTAAGTATGTCTGGCCTCAGTGGCCCAGCATCATTGTAGTTGTGGTCTGCGCTATAGTTGTCGCCAGTCTCTTATCACTGAGCTTTATGACGATTATACCGCTGCTGAGAGTGATGATTGGCAAAGAAGGGCTGCACGGCTGGGTCGATAGAAAAAGCTGCGACTGGAAATACGGTGTTGATTTCTACGTTCCGGACACCAGAGATTTTGCCGACAGCAACAGTCGAGATATTGCATATCATCTTCTTGTAACAGATGTCAAGAAGGACAGCCTGGCCGATATGGCAGGAGTCAGACCGGCGGATAGAATTGTTGGTGCCGGTGTTTTTTTGGTCTCCGAGGACACCGAAAGAATATCCTTTCCCATGCTTCTTGGGGAGCTGGCCACGACCGACAAGAGCAGAATAACTGTGCAGTTAAGGCGCCCCGGCAAAGCGGGTATTTTAGAGCTGGATTTACACACTCCCGAGGATAAGGCTTACGTTGATGGTCTTGAATTGCGTGGTATTGGGCGTATGAAGTGGTCAGTCAAAATGGCGGTTATTGAACCCGCACAATGGGCGGTTAGTTTCCTTCCAAGAGAAGAGAGCCCGTCCGGCAAAACAAAAGCCATCGTTTTTATTATATTGGCAATTGTGGTAGTTACGGTAGCTCGCTGCCTGGCAAAATTTTGTCAGAGTTACCTGGCGCAAAAGGTAGTGCAGGTGGGAATAAACCATTTGCGGGAAGATACGTTCAAGCATGTTATGAACATGCCGATGGGCTTTTTTGCAAATGAACGGCCGAGTGACACGGTCAGCAGGATTGTCCGCGATACCAGTGTGATGGGCAAGGCAATCAAAATAATGCTTGGTAAAGCACTTCGTGAGCCGCTGAACGCCATGTTTATGCTGGGCTGTGCGATGCTGCTGAACTGGCAGCTGACGCTGATATTTCTGTGTGCTGCGCCGTTTGTGCTGGGACTGCTGGCTATCTTCGGCAGGAAGATAAAAAAGGCGACAAAAAAGTCTCTGATGGTGAGCTCACGGATGCTGGGAAAGCTGCAGGAAACAATGTCAGGGCTCAGAGTCGTGAAAGTTTATAATCAGCAAGACTATGAGGGAAGGACTTTCAGGAATATAAACAACAGATTATTGAAGCAATTGCTTAAGATATCAAAGATTGATGCTGCAACAATGCCTATTCTGGAAGTTTTGGGGATGGTGGCTGGAGGAGCTGCGTTGATAGTAGGGGCACATTGGGTCACGAGCGGGCAGATGGACGGTCCTGAATTTTTAGTGTTGTTGATTTTACTGGGTGCAGCGGCCGAGGCGGTGCGAAAAACAAGCAATATCTGGAACAAGATACAAGAGGCAAACGCTGCCGCTGAGAGAGTCTTTGCCATCACAGATGAGCCGGTTGAGTTTGAAAAACCTGGTGCGATTGAACTTAGACCTTTGAAAGACAAAATCAAATTCATAGATGTCGTATTTACCTATCCGGGAACGTACAAGCCGGTGTTAAAGGGAATCAATCTCTCGGTACAAGCGGGGCATAATGTTGCCATTGTAGGCCCCAACGGTTCAGGTAAAACGACGCTGGCAAATTTGATGCCAAGGTTTTACAACCCCGATAGCGGCCGGATTTTGATAGACGGCAAAGACATTCAGGATGCCACGCTTGTCAGTCTGCGAAGCCAGATTGGAATGGTCACGCAAAACGTGGTAACATTCAACAAGACTATAGCGGCAAATATCGCATACGGTAAGCCCGGTGCCACCAGAGAAGAAATAATTGCAGCAGCCAAAGGTTCGTTTGCCCACGAATTCATTGAACCTCTGCCCGACAGCTATGATACAATAATCGGCGAGCAGGGTGCGGGTCTTAGCGGCGGCCAGTTGCAGAGAATTGTTATTGCAAGAGCGATTTTGAAAAACCCTGCCATCCTGATTTTCGATGAGGCCACAAGTCAGGTCGATGCCGACAGCGAAGCCAAAATCCACAAGGCCATCGAGAATATTATGAAGGACAGAACCAGTTTTGTAATTGCCCATAGATTCAGCACCGTCATTACTGCGGATGTGATAGTGGTAATGGATGACGGCCGAATCATCGCCCAGGGTCAGCACGATGAATTGATACGAAGCTGCTCGTTATATCAAAGTTTGTACGAAACGCAGTTAGTAAAAGTATAGCGAACCGCGAATTGCGTATCGAGCCGCGAACCACGAACGAGTTAGGTTCGCATAACTATCGGCATTGCTGAGACTGGCTGCAACTATTGCTAAAACTCGGCCGCCGACTGAGGGATTTTTTGTATGACCGGACTTAAAATTCGTACTTTGACTCACAAAAAATTGTTCATCTTGCCGATTAAAATTAAGTGACGTAAGAAAGAACCCGAATCAGTGTTACAATACCTTGCGGTATCACTTGATATTTTGGGACTGAAATTATGAATGAGCTTTTACGGCAAAAAAAAGCAAACGAACTTTTCAAAAGGTATGAAGGGAACCCGATATTAAAGCCGGAAGATTGGCCTTATTCTACAAATGCGGTTTTTAATCCCGCAGCAGTTAAGTTAAACACCGAGACGCTGTTGCTGGTTCGCGTCGAGGATATGCGAGGATTCTCGCATTTGACCGTTGCTCGCAGCGCTGATGGGTTCACGAACTGGGAAATCGACCCTGCCCCAACTCTCGAAGCTGACCATAGTTCTCGAGAGGAAAGATGGGGGGTGGAAGACCCCCGTATTATTTGGCTCGAGGAGCAGAACCAGTTCGGCATCACATACACCTCTTTTAGTGAAGGCGGGCCCGTAGTTTCACTGGCGATTACCAAAAACTTCAAAACTTTTGCCCGCCTCGGCGCTCTTCTGCCGCCGGAAGATAAAGACGCCTGCCTGTTTCCCCGCAGGTTCAGGGGACGATTCGCATTGATTCATCGCCCGATTGTTCGTGGTCAGGCTCATATCTGGCTAAGCTTCTCACCCGATTTAAAACATTGGGGCGACCATAGAGCGCTGATTAAGACAAGACACGCCTATTGGGATTGCCACAGAGTCGGCCTGGCCTGTCAACCAATAGAAACGCCGCACGGCTGGATGATATTCTATCACGGCGTCCGCGTGACCACTTCCGGAGCAATATACCGCCTTGGACTGGCACTTTTGGATATGGAAGAACCCTGGAAAGTCCTACGGCGCAGCGATGAATGGATTTTAGGGCCACGCGCACCTTATGAGCGGGTCGGTGACGTCAGTGATGTTGTGTTTCCGACCGGGGCCATTGTTCACAAGGAAACCAACCAGTTTAATCTCTATTATGGCGCCGCCGACTGCACCGTTGCTGTTGCAACAACCAACTTTAGCGACCTCCTCGATTATGCTATGTCCTGCCCGGAAGTTAAGGAATAATCCCCCGGCATCAATAAACGTCCTGACCTACACCATAAAAGAATGAGCTTATAATCTCCACGCAGGCGGACGGAGTCCGCCGGCGAAGATTAGCGTTTGGCGGATAGCGGATAGGGATTGCCGCGCTTTGCTCGCAATGACAATTTCTTATGGATTTGGAGCTCCCCCCAATCAGGTAGGGGCAAGCTTCGCGGGAATGACCCCGCACCACGTTGGGTTCAGGGTAGAAGTTCGTTGTTCGTAGTTCGTTGTTCGTGAACCGTTCGAAATAACCCGCGCAATAAATCACGGGGCTAAATATATTTGGATTCCGCAATAAATGCGGCTTTTGAAACAGCTCCAGAGTCCCCATTATCCTTATTATCCTAAAAGCTTCAGGCTCAGATTTGCGAGCACGATGCCGGGCACAACATTATGTTCGTGACCTTGGAGACGGTGTCCTTGTAGTATGGATTTGCTTTGAGCTTCTTCCAGCCGGGGTCGTTGCGGAATCTGTCCCAGCTTTTTTCTTTGGCGTCCATATCATCGAAGCCGAGCATATATGTCAGATTCGGCAGTCTGGTCCCGACTAATGACCGACCAAAGAACACCGGGTTCAAGCCGGTGTGCCTGAAGACTGCTATTTCTCCGCCGGTATTGAACATCTCAACTTTCTTCTTGCCGGCGAGCAAGTTGTGACTTTCGTAAATACGCAACTGGAAAATGCGCGAGCGCTTCTTCGTGGGCATCTCCAGCTTTGGTATTGCCTCGAAAGCCATCATAAGCGAACTCTCAATGCGCCCGTAAGCCGGATCGAATTTCGGTGCGTTCAACAGCTTTGCACCGGCTTTTTGGTATTCGGCATCTGATACGATAAGCGATGAAGCTGTAACGACCGATTCCAGAGATTTATGCGGCAGCAGCACATAAAGGTCGGGATTGTCACCTTCCAGTATTGTAAAGACGCCGACCGGTGCGATATGTATGCGATTCAGTGCCGGTATCGCCGCGGCCTTCAAAAACTCGAGCACAAGCTTCTGCTTGTCCTGCGACTTTATCTGGTAGTGCCTCAGCTCGTAGCACTCTCGTTTTAACTTAGCGCTTCTGCCCTCGGCTTGAGCGGCTTCGCTCAGCGGTGCCAATCCCGCCAGGCACGTCACGGCCAAAAAGTCCCTTCTTTTCATAGCTTCTGTCTCCTATAGAAAATGGTAAACTTTACGATTGAATTATACGGAGGGCTTCTATCAAATCAAGACTTGAATTGCTCTTTCCTCTGCAAATCCCTTGTCCCCGCGTCGTACCTGCGCAAGCAGGTAGTGGGGACCGCCTGCCTAATTGCTTAGAGTACAGCCTGTCCCCAAATGTCGTAGTCGGGGATCCACTCACCAATGACCGCTCGGCGACAAATCCACCTTAATACCTATGGCATAAATACCTATGGCATAAATACCTATGGCATAAATTATGCGTCCGGTTTTTGGGGAGTATTATAACACACCTGCTTATAATTTTCTTGATAAGCGCGTAAATGAAACATACAATCTGCTTTGTATTTTTGTAGCTGCTTATAGGTTTTGAAGGGAGTGTATTATGTTTAGAAAAAGGGCGTTCGTATTCACTGTTGTTTTGTTGTTTGGCTTTGGCATGTTCGGCCTGGCTCCCGCGGTTAAGGGTGAAAATTCAGTCGATTCGAAGGGTATAGCGAGCGAGCAGACCGTTTATTTATTTTCCTTTTTTACATCTGAAAAGGATGGTCTGCGGTTAGCGTACAGTTATGACCTTTATAATTGGGCCGAAATTTCCGGCCCGCATCTGATTCCGGAAATCGGGGACAAAGTTATGCGTGACCCGTTCATCGCACGCGGTCCCGATGGAATCTTTCATATGGTCTGGACCACAGGGTGGAGGCGGAAGGACATTGGATATGCAAGTTCGCCGGACCTGATAAACTGGAGCCAGCAGAAGTTAATCCCTGTGATGGCGCACAAGCCGAAAGCCAAAAATTGCTGGGCGCCCAAGCTGTTTTACGAGGAGCGTTCGCAGCAGTGGATGATACTCTGGTCAACCTGGCTTGATGATGGGACTTTCCCCCCGCCGGAGAAGCCCGATACTACGAAACAAAACCGCATATTCTATGTCACCACAAGGGACTTTAGTAATTTCAGCGAGGCCCGTCTGCTTTTCGACCCCGGCCACAATTGTATCGATGCTTACCTGCTGAAAGACGAAAACGAATATTTGCTGTTCTTCAAAGATGAGCGCGGTAATGACGCAGAAGTTTTTAATCCTGATATTCAGAATATGCGCTTTGCCCGCAGCAAGAGTCCTTTCGGGCCGTTCAGCTCGATTTCAAAAACGATTACCGGCAAGGGCCCCGGGAAGTGGCAGAATGAAGGGCCCAGTGCGATAAAGGTGGGGGCTGAATACTACGTTTTCTACGACCATTATAAAGGGGCAGCTCCTTCATATTATGGGGCGGTCAAGTCAACCAATCTTGTGGATTGGGTCGATGTCTCAGACCAAATGCACTTCCCTGGTTATTGCAAGCACGGTTCGATACTGCCGGTTCCCTCCGGGATTGTTAACGGGCTTTTGAGCAAAGCCAGGGCCGGTGTCGCTGCCGGCAAATCCGCTGAGGGAACAGATATTAGTGGCGCTGTCGATAAAGGTTCCATATTTAGGTTTACTGTCACGGGCGACCCACGCAGCGGGCTTTCCAGATGGCGACATACGCTCAAACAGATGAAGGCCAACATTGATGAAGAGTTCGCTTTTCATATCACCGCAGGAGACTATTTCGAAGATGACCGGAGCACCTTGGCTGCGGATTTCTACGAGACTCTGAAGGCCGAATTTGGAGATGATGTAATCTGGTATCCCGGTGTTGGAAACCACGAAGTACAGAGGGCGCAGGATGACCTGCTCTGGCTCCGCCAGTTCTACTACGACCATTTACAGGGAAAAGTCAATCCCGGCCCCA
>CAZQYB010000077.1:0-12319 GCA_964597535.1 uncultured Pirellulales bacterium
GATATTTGATGCCTAAGGCATTGATACCCTGCCCGATGAAAAAATCAAACAACTCGTCCGGACGCTCAACATTTTTGTTGTTTAACAGGGTAAGTATGTTAAATTCAACCTTATATTCTCTGCATTTTTCGATGGCCTTGATTACCCTGTCAAAAGTACCTGCGCCCGAGAAATCTTTGCGATAGTAGTCGTGCAATTCTCTCGGGCCGTCGATACTAATACCGACAAGAAACTTGTTGTCGTGTAAAAATCGACACCACTGGTCATCAAGCAAAATTGCGTTGGTCTGCAGGGAATTACTTACCTGCTGACCGGGCGAGCCGTACTTCTTTTGCAATTCCACCGCCCTCTTGTAAAAGTCCAGCCCCATCAGCGTGGGTTCTCCGCCCTGCCAGGAAAATCCTGCCACCGGAAAACGCAGTTGCATATAATCCTTGACGAGCTTTTCAAGCACCTCATCGCTCATCCGCTGTCTGCCCTGGCCCACTTCAGACGCCCGATTTTTATAAAAGCAATATTTGCAATCAAGGTTGCAATCCGAGCCGGACGGTTTGATTAGAAGAGTAAATGGCTGCATTATTGTCTTTCTACCTTTTCACTCCGACGCGATTTGCCCAATCTTCGTATTTTGATTTGAGCTGCTGCGCAAGTTCGGGATATTCGTCAGCAAGATCATTCATCTCGGAGCGGTCCTGCTCAAGGTCATACAGCTCCCATTGGCCTCGATTTTCTGCTACCAGTTTCCATTTACCGTGGCGAATACCTTCGTGTTTTCTATGTTCCCAGAATAGATAGTTATGTGCCTTTCTCTTTTTGCCCTGCAAAATTGGAAGGAGACTTCTTCCTTCCGGGGCCATAATCTTCCTGCCGTCAACGGATTTTGGATATTCTGCTTCAGCCACATCAACGCAGGTAGCCATAATGTCAATGATGTGACCAACCTGATGGGTGATGGAGCCATTGTTTTTTATCACGGCAGGCCAGCGAACGATAAGGGGCGTTGCGATGCCGCCTTCGTGCGTGTACTTTTTGAATAGGCGGAATGGTGTGTTGCTGGCGTTGGCCCAGGACTGCCCGTAACTCATATATGAATCAACGCCCCCTGGCGGCAGGCCGTTCTTGCGGCTGTCAAATCCAAGCGGTCCGGTTTCGTGGCATCCGCCGTTGTCAGACAGGAACATAATAAGTGTGTTTTCCTCTTTGCCGACTTGGTTGAGTTTGGCGAGTATCTTTCCAATGCCCTGGTCCATTCGGTCGATTTGAGCGGCATAAACTGCCATCTTCAAGTCCATTAGTTCCTTATCTTCCACGCTGTCCCACGGTACCGCGCCTTTATCGCGCGGCGACAGCGGCCATCTTTTTTCAATAATTCCCATCTCGACCATACGTTTATATCTTTGTCTGCGTAAGGCGTCCCAGCCTTCGAGATACTTACCTTTGTATTTGGCGATATCTTCCGGCAAGGCGTGTAACGGCCAATGAGGAGCGGTATAGGCAACATATAAGAAAAAGGGCTCTTTCCTGCGACCGTATTCATCCATAAAATTCACAGCGTTGTCGCTGATTGCATCGGTCATATAGAAGTTTTCTTCGGTTGGAATATGGGGCTTGTCATCTATTGCAAATCTGCGTATCACACCTTTGCGCTTGGCCTTGGTAATATCGAAATAATTAGCGGCGCCACTGATTAGGCCGTAGTACCTGTCAAAGCCTCTATCGACCGGCCAGTGAGGCCTGCTCTCACCGACGTGCCATTTACCTGACATCAACGTAGTGTAGCCGACAGTCTTGAGGGCTTCAGCTATCGTTACACATTGGTCGTTAAGATAACCCTGATAAGGGCCCGGCGGATTTATGTCGCCTTTCCCATTAGTCATACCTCCAATGCCGGCCTGATGGGGATATAAACCGGTCAGAAGGGAAGCTCTGGTCGGGCAACACCTTGCGGCGTTGTAAAATTGTGCGAAGCGCATTCCCTGCGTGGCCAATCGGTCGAGGTTGGGAGTCTGAATCTCCGAGCCGTAACAGCCGAGGTCGGAAAAGCCCATATCATCAACCATAATCAAGATGATATTGGGTCTCTTCGTGCGAGCCCTGCCTGCCAACTGCTCAGAGGCCGTCATACACCCTGGAAAAACGAGGGATGCCGCACCCAGGCCAATAGCTTTTAGAAAATCGCGACGATTATTCATACGGGCCTCCTTCAAATTTATCTAACGAAGAAACAGTATTGCTGATACTCACATCTTTTCACTTGCGCCACGTGCCGGTCATTATAGGAAAGCTATTAACAGGTGTGAAGGGGGTATCATAATCGGCGCCGGAGTGGCTTCGCCTGCAGGATTTGGTCCATTTCTTAAGTACGGCCTTCATCGCTGCGGCCACTCTGGGATGGTCAACAATAATGTTGTTTTGTTCGGCGGGGTCTTTCACCAAATCAAAAAACATATCTTCTTGGCCATTTTTTGAAAGGTTGGTCAGAAACTTAAAGTTGTTGTCAACCAGGGCAATGGTTGGAGAACCGTGCATTTTTCTTTTGTCTGGTTTGACAAACCAAAATGGAATTGGCCTGGGACGTCGGCTCATTTTGCCATTTATTAAAGGCACGAGGCTGACGCCGTCTATTGGACGCTTGTCCGGCATTTTGAAACCAATTATTTCCCGGATAGTTGGAAAATAGTCGAGAGTGCTGCAGGGGACATCAACTACGCGGCCAGACTCGGCGTGACCGGGCCATTCCAATAGGGCCGGGCCGACCAAACCGCCGTCAAAAAGGCTGCGTTTGCGGCCGCGCAGACCATCAGTCACGCCGCGCGAATTCCTGCACCACCCCTGCTTCCCTTTGCTGGTCATTCCTTCCGGGCCGTTGTCACTGCAGAACCAAACCATCGTATCCTCGGCAATGCCCAAATCACGCAGTTCCTTCCGTAACCGACCTATCTGCTCATCCATAGCGGTGATACAGCCATAGTAATGCTGCTCGCCCTCACTATATTCTTTGTACATCGCACGGTATTTGGGCCCTGCCACAACGGGTTCGTGAGGTTCGTGAAACCAGACGGTTGTGAAAAACGGCTGATTGTTCTTAACAGCCCTACGCATAAAGGGAATCACGCGGTCCATTACTACTCGCGCAGCCGGGCCTTGAAGGTTTTCTGTTTCAATTTCGCCATTATGCCAGAACGGCAATCTGAATACCCACTTGTAATTTTCCAGATTTGCGGCAGGGTTCCACGTAGGGACGTTGCACTCGGTAGCGAAGCTTTCGTCATAATCCCTTTCCCACGGCGGTGCGTACTTTCTGAGTCTGTCTTCTTTGTACTCCGGCATAGTAGGCCCTGTCTTGCTCATACACCCAATATGCCATTTGCCGAAGTGTCCGGTTGTGTAGCCGAGCGACTTGCATATTTTAGCCGTCGTTATTTCCTCTGCGGGCAGGTATCCAACACTTGCTGAAAAAATCCCGTAGCGGAAATAATGTCGGCCTGTCAGGCAGGTGCCGCGAGTCGGGGAGCACACAGGCCCTCCGGCATAGAAGCGGGTAAAACGAATACCTTCTCTCGCCATAGCATCAAGGCTCGGTGTCTTGATAATCTTGTTTCCATTGAAGCCGACATCGCCATGGCCCATATCGTCGGACATAATCAAAATGATGTTGGGCCTGTTAGATGGTGCCTTAGCTGCACGCTGGTTAAAGGTACTGATACATCCCGGAACCACCAGCACCGCTGCACCCAGGCCCGCAGCTTTTAGAAAATCGCGACGTGTATAACTGATTCTGCTCATTTTCATCTCGCTATTTGCAGCATTTGACAGAGAATTCCTGTGACTATTTGCGAATCCATTTTACACCTGCGGTGACATCCTTCTCCCACGCCAAGTACTCGGCCTGCAGCGCCTTGAATATTTCCGGCTTAACGCTGGCAAGGTCATTCTTCTCACCTATGTCATCATCGAGATTAAAGAGGTATTGATTCTCGCCTCGAACGAGTAATTTCCACGGGCCCTTTCGAACAGCGTGCTCTTTGCGAAATCGCCAGAACAAAGTACGCTCAGGGAGCTTTTTGCCTTCGAGCAGCAGGGGCAAAAGACTGGTACCATCGAGCTTCAAACCCCTCGGCAACTTCGCACCAGCCATAGCAGTCATCGTTGGAAACAGGTCCATCGTCATACTCGTTTCGTGGGTAACAGTGCCGGCTCTAATTTTCCCTGGCCAATAGGCGACAGCGGGGACACGATGGCCGCCTTCCCACAGGTCGGTTTTCTGGCCCCTGCACGGAAGGTTACTCCCAACCCATTTGTATGCTCCGTTGTCGGATGTAAAGAAGATAAGAGTTTTTCTTTCCAGGCCGAGCCGCTTGACCGCCGCCACAATCCTTCCGACATTGGCATCGAGCGACTCAATCATCTCCTTGTACGCCGCCTTGCGGTCCTTCCTGCTGCCGTATTTTGCCTTCGACCAATAGTTGCCGCCGACGACGCGGTCGGCCTTGTCATTAGGTCCTTGGAATGGAAAGTGTACTGCCTGGTGAGGGATATACACGCAGAACGGTTTGTCCTCGTTCTGCTCGATAAATCTTATAGCATGGTCGGTCAGCAGGTCGGTGGTGTAGCCCTGCTCCGGGACCAGCTTATCATCTTTCCACCAGTCCGGCTGGCCCGAGCGATTGATGTGCGAGTGGTAGTCGGAACCACCGGCCATAAAGCCGCGGAACGTATCAAAGCCCTGGTTTACGGGAATGAACGGAACCGTATAACCTAAGTGCCATTTACCCAAACAGGCCGTAGCATAACCGGTAGCATTGAGCACTTCAGCAAACGTGACTTCTTCCGGCGCCATACCCACGTCACGGTTACTCTTTACCGACAGGACACCTTCAATACCGCATCGCTGCTGGTAGCGTCCGGTTAACACTGCCGCGCGCGTCGGACTGCACATCGGGCCGTTGGAGTGGAAATCTGTGAACTTCATCCCATATTTGGCCAACGCATCAATGTGCGGCGTATTAATAATCTTGCTGCCGTAACAGCCCACATCGCCATAGCCGAGGTCATCGGCCAAAATCAAGATAACGTTGGGCTTGTCGGTGGACTTCTCAACCGCAAAGCGTTTGGATTCACCGGTACATCCCGGCAGTGTTAGTGACGCTGCGCCGAAGCTCACAGCTTTGAGAAAATCCCGTCGGTTCAAAATATCCTTCATTGTAAACCTCCCTTTGGTGGTCGCCTCTTGGCGGTCATTTATTCTTCGCTTCTGCAATTACTGTTTCGCCCTTTTCATTTCGCGCGGTCTAAAGCCGGGTCATTAACTCGGCGCATCGCATTCAGCAGTTTTGTGTTAAGCCATTGGCGCTGCGCCAGGATGGCGTAGTCCGCAGAGTCAATCAGGTTGTTCGACTCTGCAGGGTCATTGGCTAAATCGTACAGTTCGTCCTTATCTTTATGCTTGAAGTCACGGACGAGCTTCCAGCGAGCCGTGCGATAGCAGCGCAGGTCGGCTCCGGTTTGGTGCCAGTCCCACATCGAATACTGAGCAAACAAATCGTTATTCCAATGTATGGCTTTTCCTTCCAACAGTGGCAAGACGCTACGTCCCCTTATAGTGACATTCTTGGGCATCCTCACGCCGGCCATTGCCAAAATCGTTGGGAACCAGTCGAGGTTGGTGACAGTCTGGTCAATAGTCGTTCCCGGTCTAATGCGTCCGGGCCAGCGAACGATTGCAGGGACTTTCAGCGAATTATCGTAAAGGTTGGGACGATGGCCACGGTTGTCGGTGAGTATCCATCGGCCGTTGCCCTTGTGCCAGATACCGTTGTGGGCCATATTGTAGCCGTTGTCAGAAGTAAAAATCACCACTGTGTTTTGACTGATTTCCAACTCGTCAAGCGTGGCCAGCAATCGGCCGAGGTTACGGTCAACACTTGCCACGCTGGCCAGGTATTCACGCATCATTCGCTTTGCTCGCGGAATATCCAGCTTTGGGTAATCAGGATGCGGCAAGACAGGGGCCGAATCTTTAAACCGGCCCCAATCGGTATCACTAAGCGGCAGCCATGTCCTATCACCATCGGGCGTTCTATTCTCAGTATTGGCGTGCGGAGCCCAGAAGTGCAATGACGCCATAAATGGACCATCCTTCTTGCGGCGAATAAAATCAATGGCGAAGTCGGTCAGTATGTCCGGCGTGTAACCGTGGATGACTCTGGCCTTGCCGTTGACCTCTACTTCCGGGTTTTGCGATATGCCGGCCCCGGTTCGAAATCCGGCGAATTCTCCGTAACCATAGTGTGTGGGATGATGCTCGTCCTGTTTGCCGAGGTGCCATTTGCCGATAAGGGCGGTGGCATAGCCGGCATCGCCCAACAGCCGCGGCCAGGTTGCAAATTGCCTGTCAAGACCAATCTCCGGCTGGCGGCCGCTAATAAAGTCGGGAATGCTGACTTCGGTGCTGTAACGGCTGGTCATCAAGCCGGCCCGGGAAGGGCTGCATACGGGGGTGGTGACAAAATAGTTGGTTAGACGGACGCCTTCGGCACGCAGCCTGTCCAGGTTCGGCGTGCGCGCATTGGGATTCGGCGCAGCTCCGAACGCCCACGGCCCCTGGTCGTCGGTCATTATGAAGATTATGTTGGGCCTGCTCTTGGCCTCTTTGCCGGAAAAAAGTTGACCGGCGCATCCCGGAATAACCAGCGATGCGGCACCGGCGCCCATAACTTTCAAAAAATCACGACGGTTCAGAATCTTTCTCATTTCAAAACCGATTTCAGTTCCCCCGGACGCTGTTTTGTTTTTTCAGTTCGTCGAATACTACCTGCAGTTCTTTCCTGATAGTCGAAGTTTGCGCTGTGTCTTTGTCGGGCAGGATGGGAGACTTTTCCAAAGGGTCCTTTGCCGCATTGTAGAGTCTGCCGTCGCGATAAAGCTTCCACTTCTTTGTGCGTACCCAGGCCTTGCCTTGCCACTGGCAGTAAGCCCATTTTCTGGGATTGCCTTTCTTTCCTTTTAACTGCGGGGCGAAGCTTTGTCCGTCGATAGTGACACCCTGGAGCAGTTTGGCGCCGGCCAGTTCGGCAAAGGTGGGCATAAAATCGGAAAAGTCTATAAGGTCGTCGCAGACTTTTCCGGCAGGTGCGGTGCCGGGCCAGTTTGCAATCAAGGGGACGCGAGTACCGGCATCGGTGAGCTTGCCTTTTCCGCCTACGACGATTTTGTCACCGACTTTCGAGACGATGGGCTCCTCGATATATTTGCCATCGACAACTTTAGTAATGAATTCGCGTGGGGTTCCGTTGTCACCGGTGAACAGAATGAGCGTGTTTTCACGCAAGTTTAATTTGTCGAGCGTTGAGACAACTCGGCCGACGAGCACGTCCATATATTCGATGAGTTCCTTGTAGCTCTGGTATCGGCCGAGAGGCCCGGTAGGCGGCGGCGTTTTCAAATCATTGCTGATTGCATGGGCGAGGGCCATAGAAAAATATGCGAGAAAAGGTTTGTCCTTGGTGCGTTTGATAAAATCGACAAGGAAATCGCAATATACGTCGGGGCCGTATTTGTCTTCAACGTCTTTACGAATCTTGCCGTTTTGGTAGATGAACGGCTTGTAGTACCTTGGGCCCTCGTGCCAGCCGAAGACGCAGTTTTGTTCGAAACCCATTTTGGTGATATGGTTGGGGTCATTTTTCTGCAGGCACATTTGCCATTTACCGGCCAGCGCTGTTGCATAACCTGCATCTTTCAAAACGTGGCCGAAGGTAACTTCGTCCGGCGGGATATGTCCCCAGCTTTTATAGTTTCGAAAGCCGTATCGGCCGGTCATAATCTTGACCCGCGACGGAGCACAAACCGGAGAGCTGTAACAGTGTGTGAAGCGGATTCCGGTTTCGGCGAGTTTGTCGAGGTTGGGGGTTTTGTATGATGTTCCGCCATAGCAGCCGAGAACTTCTCTGCCGACGTCATCGGCCATTATGAAAACGATGTTTGGCCGCTTGACCGACGTCTTGTCTGCAAACCGACCAGAGAAGCTCTTACAGCCGGGCACAGCAAATGATGCGGCACCCAAACCCATAGCTTTCAAAAAATCGCGGCGGTCCAAAATTTTGTTCATTCGAAAATTACCTCCAGTATTTAAGGCGTTAGGGCTTATTATATTTCGGGTTCCTAACCATTTCCTGAGCACCGACCGACTTACGCCACTGTTTTAGCTTCCCGCAAAGCTCTGCTGCCTTCTCCGGCATCTTGCCGGCAAGATTGTGCTGCTCATTGATATCATCTCTGATGTTAAAAAGTTCGAGCGCCCCTTCGGTGTCGATGCCGTCAACGCTCTTCTCAAACCATTCGATGAGCTTATAATCACCACAGCGGATAGCGCCTGAAGGCCCAACGCCCTGGTGATGGTAATGAGGGTAATGCCAATAGATTGCTTCTCGCTTTGGCTTGCCAGTTTGTTTGAGCAACGACAGCAGACTTTCGCCGTCAACAGTTGGGTCGGTGACTTTAAGACCGGCCACTTCGAGAAGTGTCGGGAAAAAGTCGTTACTTATCACAGGGACACTACACTCGCTGCGTGGTTTTACCACGCCGGGCCAACGCACGAGCAGCGGCTCTCTGATCCCTCCTTCGTAAAGGTCGGCTTTGCTTCCTCTTAATGGCTTCGAATCCTTTGGGCCGAGATGTCCATTGTCGCCTAAGAAAATAACAAGCGTGTTGTCGCTCAATTTGAGCTCATTGAGTTTCTTTAGAATGCTTGCCACACTCTTATCCAGCGTTTCCAGCATGGCCGCCTGGACAGGGTTGTTGTGGCCGTACTTCTGGTCGTTATCGGCGCCGGGTTTCTTGCGGTATTTTTCGATAAGCTCTTTTCTCTCTTTTTCCGGCCTGTGGATGGTGTTGTGTGGAATATAGCACAAGAAGGGCTTATCTTTGTTCTCTTTGATAAAGGCAATCGCTCGGTCGGTTATTTGTCGCACGTGATGCCAATCCTCCTCGTACTTGTTCTTTGGTCCCTTACCCGGCTTGTGGGTTGTCAGCACGTCATCGAATCCCTGCGAACCCGGGTCGCCCGGCCTGCCCTGCTTGTAATCTTTGTCCTTGTTGAGATGCCATTTCCCGAAATGGCCGGTAACATAGCCGGCCCCTTTGAGAGCTTCGGCAACCGTCACCTCCTCAAGCGGCAGATACGCGGTCCAATCGGGCGTCAAAAGTTTTTTGTCTTTCGGGCTGCCCCCTTTAATGTAATCCGTCAAATGCAAACGGGCGGGGTATTTGCCGGCCATAATGCTGGCGCGGGTCGGCGAGCATACCGGACAGGCAGCGTAAGCATCTGTGAATTTCATTCCCTGCTTCGCCAATTGGTCAATATTCGGCGTTTCATAAAACCTGCTGCCGTAGCATCCCAACTGGTGCCAGCCGAGGTCATCTACCAGGACAAAAACGATATTCGGCTTTTTGCGTGACACTTTACCGGTGTGCCGTGCACAGCCTGACAGCGCGAACGATGCGGCCCCAAGACCCATAACTTTCAAAAAATGGCGGCGTGTATAACTTTGTGTACTCATTCTATTTGCTCCTTTTTTAGTTTTTTTGTCTTTTCCCTATTGGCCAGTTTGGCGAGTCGGTGCGGGCGGTTTTCAGATAATTCTCAATCTTTGCAATCACGTTAGAGTGCTGAGCGGCGATGTTGTGTTTTTCGCCGATGTCGTCTTTTAGGTTGTAGAGTTCCAGAGGACCGTCAGGATTTTTGTGCCAGTGCACACGCACCGCTTTCCAATTGCCCATACGGACGGCCTGTTTGCCGCCTCTTTCGTGAAATTCCCAGTAAAGGAACCGGTGTCTTTTTTGCCTTTCACGCTGGCCCATTAACGTCGGCAGCATTGAGATACCGTCAATACCCTTCGGGGGCGTCAGGCCTGCCAGTTCAACACAGGTGGGAAGAAAATCCCAAAACGCCGAGACATGGTCACTGACACTGCCGGGTTTGATTTTGCCGGGCCAGCGGGCAATAAGCGGTACGCGGATACCACCCTCATAAAGGTCGCGTTTTATACCCCGCAGAGGCCCGTTGCTGTCAAAAAAGTCCGGGGCGACACCGCTTTCCTCGTGCGGGCCGTTGTCACTGGAGAACATCACGAGTGTGCGATTATCAATGCCAAGCTCCCTGAGCCTGAACTGCAATCTTCCGATGTCACGGTCCATCCGCGTTATCATTGCCGCCTTGCCCTTCTCCGGCTCCGGCCAATCCTTATCTTTGTATATACCGTAATTGGGCACTTCCATACCCTTGGGGCCGGCTTGATTGTTGGCGTGCGGAATTGTGTAAGCAAGCTCCAAAAAGAAAGGGCTGTTCCTGTTCTTTTTCACAAATTTGAGTGCCTCTTTGGTAAAAAGGTCGTGGGAGTAATCAAGCTTGTTTGTGGAAACACCACCAACATCTCTGGCATAGCCGGATTTGGTATATTCAACGATATTTCCGAGCTTCACTTTGCGCTCATTGCGCCAGAGGAACTCAGGGTAGTAGTTGTGCGCGTGGACCATACTCAAGTAGCCGAAGAAGTAGTCGAAGCCATTATGGGCTGGGTCACCGGGTGGCGGCGGACGGCCCACGCCCCATTTTCCTATTATTCCTGTTACATAGCCGGCCCTTTTAAGGAGCTCGGCGACGGTAACATCCTCGGGCTTTAACAGCCCCGGCGAATTGCCTCGCACCCTACAGTGCCCGGTGTGCAGGCCGCTCATTAGAACACACCGAGACGGCGCACAGACTGTTGAGCCCGCGTAGTGCTGCGTGAAGAGCATACCCTTGGCGGCCATACGGTCTAAACTGGGCGTTTTGATTTCCGTCTGACCGTAGCATCCCAGGTCGCCATAGCCAAGGTCGTCAGCGAGGATGAAAATGATGTTCGGCTTTTTTCTCTTGGCTGTAGTCTCTGGCGTTACAGTTGCGCAGCCTGGAAATAGAGAAGAAGCTCCCGCCGAAACTGCTGCAAGCCCCACAGTTTTCAGAAAATCACGACGCGTGCAACTATTCATACTCTCGTCCCTTTCCACATACATATCATAATCCAGTACGATTTGTCCGCTGTAAAATACTCACGAGACGGTTTGCAACCCGTCTGACGTATTCGTATTTATCATTTTTCGCGCCTTTGAGGTCCTCCAAGGCTGGATATGCCTTTTCACCAATGTCTTCAAGAGCCAGGGCCGCATAATGGCGCACCACCTGATTGTCGTTTTTCAATTCGCGCAACAACACAGGTAAAGCTATCTCTTCCCTGTCCATTTTGCAAAGCGCCCGAGCAGAAGCAACGCGAACGCCGCCTGACTTATCGTTCAAGGCACCGGTCAAAGCTGGTACGGCTGCTTCCCCCTCACAGCCCAGATTACCCAGTTTTCTTGCTGCCCACCAGCGAACCGATGGCCGCTCGTCCTCCATTGCTCTGCCGAGCTTTCCTACCGCGGCTTTGCCCTGCTCACCAACTTCGATAACCTTTAGAATATGGTCGATAAGACCTTTGTTTTCCTTGCGCCGGAGAATAGCATACCTGCTTTCGTACTTCTTCGCCAGTTCCTCAAGCTCCGGCTCAGGAACCAAACCCAGGTCCTTCGTCCGGCGCATCCACTCAACCAGCACCGTGCGCAGACGCTCAAGAGTATCCTGATGTTTGGGAACACCGGCAAGATTATTAATCTCGTACGGGTCGTTCTGCAAATCGTACAGCTCTTCAATCGGCCGGGGACACGCCAAAAGCCGCCCCTGGATGGGGTCGAGCTTGCCCTCAGCATAAAGCTTGCGTATTGTCTTGATAATCAGCTTATTGTCTTTGTACCTGTTAGGTTGAAGATGTGGGCGGTCAGGATAAAAATTGCGAATGTACTTATAGCGTCTGGTGCGCACGCATCTGATACATTCAAGTGTCTCGTCGCAGCGGTCCCTGGCAGCAAAAATATCGTCTCGTGGAATATAGTCAGGCCCAAACAAAGGCCGGCCTTCCATATACCGCGGTATGGGAATACCGGCGAAATACAATGAGGTGGCGGCAATGTCGATGTGGCTGACTAAGTCTTCGCGCACAGTCCCCGGCTTTATGACACAGGGACAACGTATTATGAGCGGGACGTGGATGCCTTCATCGTAAAGGAACTGCTTACCGCGAGCGTGGCTGATACCGTGGTCGGTCCACAGGAACACGATGGTATTATCAGCGATGCCTTCGTCTTCGAGACGCTGGAGGATTTTGCCGACTTCGCCGTCGAGATAAATAATGGAGTTGAGGTATCGTGCCCAGTCCTCGCGAATCACCGGATGGTCGGGATAGTA
>CAZQYB010000078.1:0-12292 GCA_964597535.1 uncultured Pirellulales bacterium
GATTAAGTGCGGTGACAAGATAACCACCGACCATATTATGCCGGCGGGCCCTTATCTGAAACTGCGCTCGAATGTACCTGAATATGCAAAAGTGGTTTTCAACTGTTTCAACGAACAGGGTGAAAAGACGTTTGCACAGCGAGCCCTGCGGTTAAAAGAAAAAGGCATTGCCGGTGTCATTGTAGCGGGCGAAAGCTATGGGCAGGGCTCATCAAGAGAGCACGCTGCGCTTTGCCCGATGTATCTGGGCGTACGAGCGGTGATTGCCAAAAGTATTGAGCGAATCCATAAGGCCAATTTGATTAACTTCTGCATTGTGCCGATAGAATTTGCCGAGCCGGCTGATTACGACAAAATCAAACCCGACGATTTGCTCCAGATTGATAATCTGCTCAAAGCTGTCAAGGCCGGTGACAAAATTAAAATCACTGAAAAAAACGGCAGCTATGAATTTGTCGGCAGATTAAATCTCTCCAGCAGAGACAGGGAAATTCTGCTCTCGGCAGGGCTGCTAAACTTCACTCGGAAGCACAGCTAATGGGCGAGAAGGTAATAACCATTTTCGGGACCGGCAGCGCAAAAAGCGATGACGCGGCATATAAGCTGGCCTATGAGATGGGTAAATTGTTGGCTCAAGCTGGTTTTACCGTTGCCAACGGCGGATATGGCGGTACAATGTTAGCAGCGGCTAAAGGAGCAGTCGAAGCCGGCGGCAAAACCATCGGCGTTACCTGCTCAGCTTTCAAAGGGGGCACAGCCAATGAATATATCAGTCGTGAAATTGTAACCGATTCGCTGGATGAACGGCTTGATACATTGATAAAACTGGGCAGGGGCTATGTGGTTTTACCCGGGGGGACAGGGACGTTGCTGGAATTGGCAAAAGTCTGGGAGTTAGAAAACAAAGGCTTTCTTGAAGCAGATAAACCGATTATACTTGTAGGCGGATTCTGGAAGCCGCTCGTTGATTTGATTGCAACTGATGACCTCAACAGCAGCAGATATATACGCCGGGCAGATGAGCCGGGGCAGGTTATAGAATTGATTACTGACGATTGATTATTGATATGGGTAGGAGATTGACCATTTCGATTTTGGCGCTTTTTATAAGCGTTGTCGCGACAGCGGCGTTCGGTGCGGGCACGGCTGGTAAATCGCTGCTACGTGACGGCTTTGTTCTGGCCAGCGTTGATGGCAAACTAACAAGGCAGGACAGCAACACAGCGCCAGAGCTATGGTTTTTCAGATTTGCCACAGATGTTAATGATGGTAGAGGCCGAGTTGCTGCGGGGACAAGTCTGGAACTCCTGCCGTCGTCAACGCTGGAAAAAATGACTGCCGATATGGGCAAGCACCTCAACAAAAACTATAGACTCTCGGGCAGAGTAACAAAATACAAGGGCAGGAATTTTATATTTCCAATTTATTTTCTGCCTCTGAGCGAAACAAGCAGGCCGGAGCCGTCAACACTACAAAAACCAGCGCAACAAAAGGAAAAAACCCAGCTAACCGGGGCCCCAAACAAGCACCCGCGAAGCATCGTCCCAGCGAATGACGTTCAGGAAGACTCCAATTCTGCAGAAAGTGGTAAAACAGAGCAAAAACCCACCATCTATGACCCGAAAGACGCATTATCCATACCGCAAGGGATAATAGAGAACCTCAAGGGCAGGCGAAAGGCAACAGTGAAGCGGACAGACATCGACACGGTGAAAACTGCAACAGCCAAACCACCAAAGCGTACGACCATCCGGCGGGATTTTGTCCTGGCTAACAGAATCGGCTTTCTAATCAAACAGCACAAGGGCTTGCCGGTATTTGGCTTTGACGCTCTCGGCCGAAATATCCAGCAGCCCTGTTTGGGGTTATTGCCGTGCGAAGCGCTGGAGCGAACCGAGCAGCAACAGTCGGCTGAGGTGGAGCAGCGGCGATTCAAAATAGCAGGTATCGTAACTAAATATAAAGGCAAAGATTATCTGCTTCTGGAACGGGCAATACAAGTTTACAGCCACGAAAACTTCGACAGATAAAGAAGAAAATTATGACCAACGAACTCGACCAAATCCTAATTTCTGAATCCCAGCCGGACTTCAATGAAAGCTTAGAAAAACTTCATCCCAAATTACTGCGGGAAGCAAGGTTTGGTGGTTTTGACAAAGAAAGTGAACACAACCGCCAGAAAGTAGTGGATATCATTCGCGAGGTTAACAATCGTGGAGACGAGGCCGTCGCAGAATATACTGAGAAATTCGATGGAGTAAAGCTAACACCTGAGGAGTTCCGGATAACCGAAGAAGATTTGAAAAATGCTCACGAGGAGATTGACAAAAGCCTCTTGACTTCGATCCGCCAAGCAATCGAGAACGTTAGAGAATACCAGAAACAAATCTACATCGGCAATTTCAAGCGTCCTGGAATCAAATACACACCAATAGAAAGAGTTGGTATTTGTGTGCCCGGCGCATCCGCTCCTTTGCCGTCAACGGTAATAATGACAGCAGTACTTGCACAGGTCGCCGGCGTAAAAGAAATCGCTGTGGTTTCCCCGCCAAGATACAACGGCACAATTCATCCGGTAATTTTGGCAGTTTGCCGTGAACTGGGAATTACCGAAGTCTATCGAATCGGCGGAGCCCAGGCAGTAGCGGCCTTAGCTTCAGAAAATGGAACTATTCCCAAAGTTGACAAGATTGTCGGCCCAGGCAATAAGTGGGTGCAGACCGCCAAGCTCGTTGTCTTCGGGTACGTTGATATTGATTCGGTGGCCGGACCAAGCGAAGTGCTTATAATCGCAAATGAAAAAGCAAATCCTGCGTGGATTGCGGCCGATATGCTCAGCCAGGCAGAGCACGACCCAGGATGTGCGTTTGTGTTTACGGACTCGCAAAAGCTTGCGGAAAACATTCTCGATGAATTGGGAAAGCAACTGAAAGAGCTAAGCCGGTCAGAGCAAGCGAGAGAGTGTTTAAAGAAATTCAGCGGAATTGCTGTCTTCGATGATATGGATTACGCCATAGATAAGGCCAATGATTTCGCGGCGGAACATTTAGAGATTCAATGCGGCCAGGAAAGTAGGGAAATCGCTGACCGAATTGAAAATGCGGGCGCGATATTTATAGGGGACTACAGCCCGGTGGCAGTCGGTGACTATTGGGCTGGGCCGAGTCACACCTTACCCACAGGAATGACCGCGAGATTCTTCAGCGCGCTAACTGCAAACGATTTTATCAAGTCAACGAGCATTATCGAATACGATAAACAAAAATTGGCCCAAAGCGCCGAGGACATTATCCGCCTGGCCGAAACGGAAGGCCTCGATGCCCACGCAAAGAGTATAAAAATCCGACAACAATAACCCCCACGTCTTCTTGTCGAAATTTGTAGGGTGTGCAACTTGATGCACACCTGAAAACTACACCTGCGAAAGCAGGTACAGGAATCAAAAAGTGACGACACAATAGATTCCCGCTTGCGCGGGAATGACATATTGTGTGGCTACACTTCCCAGTACAGCTTTTCCCTGTATCGCCAATAGAATCGCCCCAACAAATGAGCTGCGACCATTGCAATGTAGATGATTACCGCAACAGCGATGTAAATTAAGAACCCCGCTCCGGAGCAAACCGAGAGGATTTGGGCCAGCAAATAACCGAAGATGCAAAAGAGCAAAACCAATCCGCAATAATGAAAAAATGTGCTGAATATTGAGCCGATGAGCAAAAGAGGATTAAGGCCTGAAAAAGAGTCGAACACAATGACAGCCAACAGACCCATTGGAAAAAAGAAAGCCGCGTACGCCAGTAAAAACCAGAAAACTGTGTCTGTTCTTTCGGCATGCTGGCGGTAAATGAAGGCGGGTGCGAAGAAAAAAACCAGGCAGCCGGCAATCCTTATCGTTTGCCAGGCCATATCACCCAGGCTCGGAGCGCGAACGAGGACGTCCGGAGCACGGAGACCACCTTCGGCACTGTCACGGATACACTCACAAAAGTACCAATACATATAAAGGAAAATGACAACGTTTATAACAAAACCCGGCACCGATACGAAAAAGCCAAATGGGCCGAGTATTGTTGCCGCAATGTCAATCAGTAACGGTATTACGATAATAATCGCGAGGATTACCAGGCCCGGCGTGCTTATTGGATATAGGAATATATCGATGAGCCACGGCAGCTTCCGTTCGGGGACCGGTTCGGCCTCGTCCGCTGCTATTTCCGCCTCAAGCCCTCGCAGGTTATCCGGCACATAATCCTGAGCGGCTGGCTGAGCTTTCTGCCCTTGCGGAATATCCAGAAAAGTTAAGTTGAAACGGGAACCTTTTTGGCTAAGGTCCGGTGTGATGGGTGGAATTTGAGCTGCGCCGGTGCTTTCTTTTCGGGGAACGACAACTATCCTTTTACATTCTGGGCATCGTATCTTTTCGCCGGTGCGGGTTTTGGAAACACGGATTTTCTGTTGACAATATTTGCAACGAAATCTTATTACAGAAGTGCCATTCTTCTCAATTGGCTCTGAGTCATCCACAGCCCAGCCCAAGTTCAACATTTTTGAAAATAGTTCAAAGTTCAGAGACTACAAACTACGGAGAACGGAGTTTTTCCTTTATCAACTCGGCGGCTTTACCCAATGCCTCATCTATTTTTTCGGGATTCCTTCCGCCGGCCTGCGCCATCTGGTCTCGGCCGCCGCCGCCGCCGTCAATAATCGGGGCGATTTCTTTTACTATGTCACCGGCCTTTAGGCCTTTCTTAATCAAATCGTTCGTGACACCTGCCAGCAACGTTACATTATCGCCGTCGGCAAAGCCGAGGACGATAGCTGCGGATTTTGCCTTTTTCTTCAAGCTATCAATAGCAGCCCGGGCCTGCTCAACGGGAGTTGGTGACAATCGGCCGGTGATTACAGATGCCTGGCCTATTTTTTCGCATTTTTCCAGAAGCTGCTTTGCCTCGGTCATAATGTCACTGCCTTTTTGCTTGGAGGCCGACTTGAGTTCCTTGAGGAGTTTTTTATTTTCCTTTATTAGATTGCCAACCCTGTCAACCAAATCTTCGGCGGGAGCTTTTAGCATCTCTGAAAGCTCATCGATAATGTCGCTTCGCTGGTCGAGGTAGGCGGCGAGGCCTTGGCCGGTAAGCGCGGTAATCCTGCGGACGCCGGCTGATATGCTCTCTTCTTTTATTATTTTAAAGCCGCCAATAGAACCGATTCTATCAACGTGAGTACCACCGCAAAATTCCCGACTAAAAGCGTCTTTGAGTTTGTCATTGCTATCAGCGCCAATAGCCACTATCCGAACTTCGTTTCCGTATTTTTCGCCGAACAATGCCATTGCGCCGAGTTTTTCCGCTTCGTCCCGGGGCATTGTCACGCAGGTAACCGGCAAGTCCTCTGTTATTTTTTCTCTGACCAAACGCTCGACATTTTTTATCTGTTCGGCGGTCAAGGCCTTCGGGCAGGTAAAATCAAATCTCAAATAGTCGGGACCAACGAGACTACCCTGCTGGGCCGCTGATTTATCGACAACCTGCTGCAGCGCCCACTGGAGCAGGTGAGTGACAGTATGATTTTTCTTTGTAGCGTCCCTGTCTTTGCTGACGATTGCTTTGACGCTGTCGCCGACGGAAAATGCTCCCTCAACGACTCGGCCTCGATGAATAACGCAGTTGGCTATCCTGGTTGTATTATCGACGATAAATCGGCTCCGGTCGGACTCCAGGTGTCCACAATCGCCGACCTGGCCGCCTGCCTCGGCATAGAAACAGGTCTTGTCAAGAACGATGCTGACTTCAGCTCCGGTCTCAATCCGCCCCTGGTCTTTGAAGCCTTCGTTATCGACCCAGCCGATTATTTTGCCTTCGCAGATATCTGTGTTATATTTGTGCAGGTCTTCGGTTACAGGCAGTTCAGTATCGGCCAGGGTCATCATTAGCGAATCACTCTTTTGGGCCGCTCTTGCACGCTGACGCTGCTGTTCCATCAGTTCGTCAAATTTGACAGTATTGACTTTCAAGTTGCGTTCTTCGGACATAAGCTGTGTCAAATCAAGCGGAAAGCCGTAGGTATCGTAAAGCTGGAAAGCATCTTCGCCGCTAATGGTTTTTTCCTTCGTTTTGCCCGCCTTCTCCGCCGCTGCAGTGAAGATTTCAATTCCTCTGTCAAGGGTTCTGCCGAAACCTGCTTCTTCAGATTCGATTACCGTTGATACGAAATCTGCTCTTTCTCTTATCTCGCCGAACGCATCACTTAAGCAATCGACAACTACCGGCACAAGTTTATACATAAAGGGCTTGTGCATTCCCAGCTCTCTGCCGAACCGCGAAGCACGGCGGAGTATTCGGCGGATGACATAACCCCGGCCTTCATTGGAGGGCGTTGCGCCATCGGTTATCGCAAGAACCAGTGAGCGAATATGGTCGGAGATAACTCTAAAAGCATTATCAGCAGCGTTTCCGAGCTGAGATGTGTACTTATGGCCGGTTATCTCGGCAATGGCACTGATAATCGGCATAAAAAGGTCTGTATCATAGTTGCTTTTTTTGTTCTGCAATACCGCGGCTATTCTTTCAAGTCCGGCACCGGTATCGATGTATTTTGCGCCCAACTCAAGGAGCTTGCCGTCCTCGGTGCTATTGTATTGTATAAAGACCAGATTCCACAGTTCAACGAATCGTCCGCAGCCGGCATTGACACCACACTTATGGTCTTTGACGCCCTTTTTATCACACATCTCAGGCCCAAGGTCGATGTGTATTTCGCTGCACGGCCCACAGGGACCGGCGTCACCCATCTCCCAGAAATTATCCTTTTTGCCGAACGCCAAAACCCTGTCAGCCGCTATCGAGGTAACCTTCGTCCATAGCATTGCAGCTTCGTTATCTCTGGGCAGGTTATCGGCTTTGTCGCCGGCAAAAACGGTCGCCCACAATCTGTCCGGCTTGATGCCCCAGACTTTTGTAAGAAGCTCCCAGGCCCACGAAATAGCTTCCGCCTTGAAATAATCATCGAACGACCAATTGCCCAGCATCTCAAAAAAGGTATGGTGACAGGTGTCTTTGCCAACTTCTTCGAGGTCATTGTGCTTGCCGCTTACACGCAGGCATTTTTGGCTGTTGACCACCCGGCGGTACTGGGAAGAGACCCGCCCAAGAAAGATGTCCTTAAACTGATTCATTCCCGCATTGGCGAAAAGCAAACTCTCATCATCGATGGGCACAATTGGCGAACTGGGGACAACTTCGTGACCACGGCCTTTGAAAAAATCTATAAAACCACTTCTGGTCTGTTTAGCGCTTAGCACCGCACGCCTTCCTTTCTCGTATCCGGTTTCACGCCAGTCCTTTGGCAGTGAGGACTTTGTTTTTTATCTCTTCACACAAATCTTTGTTGTCAGCCAGATATTTTTTTGCGTTTTCTCTGCCCTGACCGAGGCGAACGTCACCATAGGTCAGCCAGGCGCCGGCTTTTTCGACCACGCCGCAGCCAACTCCCAGGTCGAGCAAATCACCTTCGTAGCTTATTCCGCTGTCAAACATAATATCAAATTCCGATTCGCGGAAAGGCGGCGCGATTTTGTTCTTTACAACTCTGGCCCTTACGTGAGAGCCGACGGCACCGGTGCTGTCCTTTATGGTTGCCATTCGCCTTAGGTCTATTCGGACGGAACTGTAAAATTTCAGTGCCCTTCCGCCGGGCGTGGTTTCCGGATTGCCGAACATCACGCCGATTTTCATACGAATTTGATTAATAAAAATAAGGGCGGTTTTGCTCTTGTTGATGACGGCGGCAAGCTTTCTCATTGCCTGGCTCATCAATCTTGCCTGCAGGCCAATGTGCGTGGCACCCATTTCGCCTTCAATCTCCGCCGCCGGCGTCAGTGCGGCAACCGAGTCAACAACTATTACATCGACGGAGTTGGACCGGATGAGCATCTCGGCGATATCAAGGGCCTGCTCGCCCGTATCCGGCTGGCTTACCAGCATGCTGCTTACATCAACACCGAGTCTCTTGGCCCAGGTCGTGTCCAGAGAGTTTTCAGCGTCGATAAACGCGGCCACGCCGCCGCCTCGCTGCGCGCTTGCAATGACGTGAAGCGCAAGCGTGGTTTTGCCGGACGACTCCGGCCCGAATAGCTCGGTAACCCTGCCCCGTGGGATGCCCACACCGCCAAGAGCGATATCCAGCGACAGCGAGCCGGTGTTAATGCCCTTGATTCTGGCGTATTTGTGTGCATCCATCTGCATAATCGCGCCTTGGCCGTATTGCTTTTCTATCTGTGCAATCACACGCTGCAGGGCGGTTTCCTGACCGGTTGCTGTTGATTGCTTCTCGGCCTTTTTTGTCTTTGCCATTTTGCCTTCTCCAATTCGCCTCTTTCGCCCGTCATTCCGAGCGAAGCGAGGAATCTCGTTTTGCATTTTTAGCTTTACACTTTTAGCTTAATTTGTAATCACCCAACACGGTATAAATAGGACCGGTCGGTCTTAACTGGCTTTGGTAAACCGTCACCGTATCGGCAGACATAGTCCCAAGCTTAAAATCTCCGTAGGCCTCGCTCACCTGAGCCAACTGAATACCTGCCTTTGGATTCCTTACCCTGCACAGTGTCAAATGGCCGGTGAACTTTCTTTTCTCCGACGGCCAACCAGCCGAAGCTAACTGCTCATCAAGGTCTTTTTGCAGCCGGAGTAAATTATCGCTTCCCTGACCGACACCAACCCACAAAACTCTGGCGCTTCTGCCGCCGAAACAGCCGACCGATTCTACATCAAGCTCAAAGCTTTTATGTTTGCCGGCAACGTCCTGGGTTATATTGCACACCTCAGCGACTGTCTCATCTTTAATTTCACCTAAGAACTTCAACGTCAGGTGTATATTCTCTGGATTTACCCACTTGACATCGCTTTTTTTAACATCAACTTTGCTCTGGAGCTGCTGCTGCAAATCGCCCAACGCAGCTCGGATATCCTCGCCAATATCTATTGCAATAAAGACTCGCATTTAATCTCGCACCTAAAAGTTAGTCGGCTTCCGCAGCGTTTTCAGTCTGCTTTCGATATCATTTTTGGTTATCGAGGTCAATCCCTTCAGCGAAAAGTCGGCAATCGCAAATGAGGCGGCTACTGTACCGTAGGCAACCGCCGTTTTCAACGATGCAAAATCGGTTTTTTCATTTTGCGCAAGATAACCCATTAGTGCTCCTGCGAAGCTGTCGCCGGCGCCGGTGGGGTCTTTTACTTCGGCTGCGTCAAAGGCAGGCAGGAGGAATTTTTCGCCGTCCCTCTCGCACATCAGTGAGCCCGACTTACCTTTCTTAATGATTACCACGCCCGGCCCCATATCCAAAATCGCATCGGCTGCTTTTATCAGGTTACTCTCGGCTGCCAGCAACCTTGCCTCATCCTCATTGATTACTAAGCAATCGATTTTCTTCAACAGCACTTTCAAATCATCGAGATGGTCTTCAATCCAGCAGTCCATCGTATCGGCAGCTACAAAAATGGGCTTCTCAACCTGCTCAAGCAATTGTAGTTGAAGGGCAGGTGCCGTATTGGCAAGAAAGACGAATTCACTGTCCCTATATCCAGCCGGAACAGTCGGCGCCGCTTCGGCAAGTACGTTTAGTTCCAGGTAATCCGTTTTCCTGTCGTCCATATTGTCCTGATAGGAACCTCCCCAGCGAAAGGTTTTGCTGTTGCTTCTTACCTCCAGGCCGGTCAAATCAACGTCCCTGTCGGCAAAAACCTCAGCCAAATCAAACGGACAATCCGAACCGATAACGCCAAGAAGCCGAACCGGCGTAAAAAAACTTGCCGCCATACTAAAATAAACCGAAGAACCGCCGAGACAATTCTCACTAACGCCATAAGGCGTCGTGACCGTATCAATACCTATCGAACCGGTCACCAATAACGACATTTTTTAAGCTCCTTCCGGTTGGTTTACTGTTTCAAACTTTTTCAGCGTTATATCTATTCTGGCGAGGGTGTTTTCCTTGCCTAACATTTGCACTGAATCGAAAATTGGAGGGCTTATCGTCGTTCCGCAAATAGCGACACGCACCGGCTGAGCAACCTTACCAAGCCCAACCTGTTTTTCCTGGGCTAATGAGCGTAACATGTCTTCAATATTACCTTCTGTGAATTCCTCCATCGCTGCGAGCTTGTCACGGACAATCTTTAGCACAGCAAGGCCGTCATTTTTCAGCAAGACCTTCTTAACAGCTTTTTCATCATACTCGATTTTGTCGTTGGCAATAAAAAGAAATCTGCTTTTGGTCTCCATCTGGGCGAGCGTCCGGGCCCCCTCACTGAGTTTCAAAATTCGTTCAAGAAGCTTGTCGTCAGAGGAAACAACCGGCGAGCGAACAGCTTCCAGGTAAGCCTTAAAATGACCGAGCAGTTTTTCCTGGGAAGCCATTCGGATGTGCTCGGTGTTGAAGGCAAGAAGTTTGCTGCGGTCGAACAAACTGTTGGCCTTGGTCAGACGCGAAAGGTCAAAGGCTTCAATGAGTTCTTCGAGCTGCATAATCTCGCGGTCGTCACCCGGGTTCCAGCCGAGAAGTGCAAGGAAATTAACCATGGTTTCAGGCAGATAGCCGCTCTTAAAGAAATCAACGACGTTGATTTCCGGCAGGACAATACCAAGACGCTTTGCCATTGCATCAACGCTCGGCATATCAGGTGTCGTCTTGCCCGCAACAAAACTTTTGGCTTCTTCAAGGGTAATGTCTCCGACCTCGGCAAGTTTTTCAAGGTCAACATCAGGGACATTCTTAATCGACTTGCGCAAGGATTTTGGCCGCTCACGCTTGGACAGCTTTCCGCCGGTATCGCTGACGGTTACGGACATATGGGCATATTCAGGAAGCCCACCAAATCCCAGAGCTTGCCACAATGCCTGCTGACCGGGCGTATTCATCAGGTGTTCCTGGCCACGGATAATATGGCTAACCTTCATCGAGTAATCGTCAACCACGCAGGCAAAGTTGTACGTTGGGAATCCATCGCTTTTCTGTATAATAAAATCGCCGAATTCACCGGGGGCGAAGGTAATTTCGCCGCGGACGATATCCTGCACTACGATAGTTTTATCCTGTGGAACGGCAAAGCGCACAGTTGCAGACCTGCCCGCAGCTCTCGCTCTCTTAACATCACTTTCATCGGGGAAATCCTTTGGGCGGGGATAGATGAAGTTCTTTTTCCGGGCCTCGGCTTCTTTACGAAGAGCATCGAGTTCTTCCGGCGTATCAAAGCAGTAATAGGCCTTTTTTTCGTCGACGAGTCTTTTTACATACTTATTGTAGATGTCTCGTCGTTGGGATTGCAGATATGGGCCGTTTGGGCCGCCGATTTCAGGGCCCTCGTCCCAATCGAGGCCGAGCCATCGCAGGTCGTCTATAACCTGCCGGGTGGCTGTGGGTGTATTTCGCTTTATATCCGTATC
This sequence comes from uncultured Pirellulales bacterium, assembly GCA_964597535.1. Taxonomy (GTDB): domain Bacteria; phylum Planctomycetota; class Phycisphaerae; order Sedimentisphaerales; family Anaerobacaceae; genus CAZQYB01. The sequence continues at coordinate 11,449 of CAZQYB010000078.1, forward strand.
TTCGATTCGGAGGATGAACTTGCCGCCCGTATGCCTGGCCCAGAGCCAGTTAAAAAGAGCCGTCCTGGCTCCACCGATATGGAGATAACCTGTTGGTGACGGCGCAAAACGAGTTACAACCATTAGTCAAAACTCCAGGTAAAATAAGGTTTTTAACCAGTGTAGCATAGTCGCAGGGTTGGTTAATGTCAACGCTCAAAAATATTCGCTTGTACCGGATAACCACGATATGCTAAATTGTAAGGCAATAACGCTGAAAACGTGAAAGGTGCCGGCAATATGCACACAAGCGATTCTACAAATAGGACTGACTTTATACGGGCGATTGTGGCCGAGGACGTCAAGGCAAACAAATACGATGGGCGGGTGCATACTCGGTTTCCGCCTGAGCCGAACGGCTATCTGCACATCGGACACGCCAAGGCCATCTGCCTTAATTTTGGTATCGCCGCTGAGAACAAAGGCGGCCTGTGCAATCTGCGATTCGATGATACCAATCCCATCAAAGAAGAGGGCGAATATATCGAGGCAATCAGGGATGATGTTCGGTGGCTTGGGTTCGACTGGGAGGACCGGCTATACTTTGCCTCGGATTACTTCGAGCAGATGTACGAGTACGCTGTGCAGCTCATAAAAAAGGGTAAGGCCTACGTCTGCGACCTGACAGCGGACGAAATCAGAGAATATCGCGGCACGCTGACCGAGCCGGGAAAGAACAGCCCGTATCATGGCCGCAGCGTCGAAGAAAATCTGGATTTGTTCGCGCGAATGAGGGCGGGCGAATTCCCCGATGGCTTGCGGACGTTACGGGCGAAAATCGATATGGCGCATCCCAATCTGAATA
>CAZQYB010000079.1:0-12268 GCA_964597535.1 uncultured Pirellulales bacterium
CATATCCTTAGCCATATTAACTGTCTTGAAGCGTCCCTATCAATTCTTTGATGTTAGCTATTTTTTTGCGGGCACAATAATCTCTTATACTTTCGATGATTCTTACGGTGCATCCCGGCTCGATAAAATTAGCCGTGCCGACACCGACCGCCGACGCCCCAGCGATAATAAATTGGATTGCATCTGACGCTGTCGTAATTCCACCTATACCCAAAATGGGTACCCCGGTGCTTTTAGCAACCTCATTGTAAACCTTATTAACCAGATATACCGCTATCGGCTTTATGGCCGGCCCCGACAAACCTCCCGTTTTATTCGCCAGAACCGGCTTGCGACTTTCAATATCTATAACCATCGCGGTGAACGTATTTATCAAGCTCAATGCATCTGCACCGGCCTCAACCGCTGCACGGGCGATGACGCTGATGTCGGTAACGGTAGGGGACAGCTTGACCATCAGGACCTTTTCTCCGGCGGCTTTTTTTACCGCCGAAGTAATCTTTGCCACCTGCTCCGGCTCGGTGCCGAAAGCAATCCCGCCTTTAGCTACGTTGGGACAGCTAATATTCAACTCGAAGCCTGCTATCGCACTTTCAGATGCCAGACGCTCCACCACTGTCACGTAATCATCGATAGTCTCCCCCGCTACATTGACGAATACGGCAGGGGACAACTTCTCAAGAACCGGCAATTTCTCTTCGACAAATTTATGCACGCCAATGTTTGCCAACCCGATTGCATTGAGCATCCCTGAGTCGGTCTCTACAATCCTCGGTGTAGGATTGCCCTTCCTCAGCTTGGCGGTGATACTCTTGGTAATAAACGCACCAAGGACGTTAATATCCATAAAGTCGGCTAACTCATCGGCATACCCGCAGGTCCCCGACGCCGTAAAGACCGGATTGGCCAGCCGAATCCCCGCAAAATCAACCGAAATGTCAACATTATCTTTCATAGAGTTACGCTCTAAAAACTACTTCTCTGCTGTCAAAGACGGGCCCGTCTTTACAGCACAGCTTGTAAATTGTCTTGCCCGGTCTGCCTGCTTTGCATTCCACAGCACAACTCTGGCAGACGCCAATCCCGCAGGCCATCATCCGCTCCATACTGACCTGGCAGTCGATATCTTTTGCTCGGGCGATGTCAGCCACTTTCGCCAGCATTGCTTCAGGCCCACAGCTATAAATAATCATATATTTGCCGGCAAAATTGGCCTGGCCAAGCCATTCCGCCAGGCAATCGCTTACAAGGCCGTGCCATCCTGCTGAGCCGTCATCTGTTGCCACCAGCGATTCTATCCCATATTTTGCAAACTCCGGTAATGAGAAGCCCAACTGTTGCGCAATCTCATCCAATCTCGCTTCAAAAGGCAAGTCCCTGGCCCCTCTTGCACCGGCAAACGCCATAACTACAATGTCAGGATAATCCGTTGTGAGAACCTTCGCCAGATGCTGTAACGGCCCAACTCCCATCCCCCCAGCCACCAAAAGGACTCTTTTCTTTCCTTCCGGCACCCAGAAGCCATTTCCGAGAGGCCCGATTACACTGACTGAATCGCCTGCCGAAAGAGTTGTCATTCGCAAACTGGCCGGTCCGACAACACAGTAAAGAATATCAACAAGTGTTTTGTCACCTTCACAGGTAATATCAACGAAACTAAAAGGTCTGCGGAGCAATATATTCCGCCGAGCAGTATTAGCCAGCTCGTCCGGTATGTTCTTCGCTGCCGGCAGGGCAGTGCCGGAAAGGTCTAATTGAGCGAACTGACCGGGCTTGGTGCTGGCGAAAGCTTCCGCACCAGCCCCCGAAAATTCCAGCTTGAGCCGGTAGAATTGCTGCCCGATTTGCTTATTGGCTTTGACAGCGGCCGGGAAGACACCCCTTTTTGCATCGGTATAATTGTTCGTCATAGCGGCTTTCTGTTTTTACTTATGGTTAACGCGAAACTATATCCACAACAGCACGACTGCAGGCGGTCACTCAAATAAGCCATCATAAACGGCGACACCTTCCACTAATTTGCACGTATGAACGGCATATTTGTCGCGATACTCGGGATGACTGCGGGGATAGGCGGCCTCGACCGCCTGCTTCAAGGCTTCAACACTCTCTGCTCTGACTAGAGCGCCGGAGGCCCCTTTGTCACCACCACCGAGCATTCTCTCTCCAAGCACGCCCGGAACAGCACGGGCGATATCACACATCATTTCTAATTCCGGCCCGGAGATTTTATAGTCGTCTCGCAGGCCGATGCCATCCTCGCGGAATATCCTGCCGACAGTTTCGATGTCGCCCGCTTTCCAGGCATCGAGCATCTCGTAAAACCGCTTTTGAGCGCCGAAGATATATTTCAGTCGGTCGCATAAGTCCGGCTGCTTTTGCCCGAACTGTGCCAAAATCTTCTTATAAACAGCGTTGTCCTTAATGTCTGCTAGGCAGCTAATATCATAGTTGGCTTTCTGCAAGATGGAGACAAATTTTTCACACTCAGCCCTTCGTATTTTGTATGTGGATTTTTCCAGACCCGGTCGAACTGTACCCGTGTCCAATACCACAACGCGAAAATCAATAGCGCCGGCGCCAAGGGAAACATAATTTATAGACCTTGTCTTTGGATTGTAATACGTACCCATATCTTCGCGGGCGAATAGTATCATAATCTGGTCAAGCTGACCACAGGGCGAACCAATATAGTCGTTTTCCACCGCCTGGGCCATATCAACAATCTTGAACTTGTCCTTAAGCTCAATGCCGTTGGCGTCGAGCAGCGATAAAATCAGGTTTAAGGTCAGTGAAGCCGACCGCGACATTCCGCCGCCGGGGATGTCTCCATAGACAATACCGTCAATGCCCTGATTTAAGTTTAAACCTTCACGCCTGAGAATGTATTCAACTCCATACGGGAAGCGGGCCCAGGTCTCAGCGATAGGTTCCGATTGCGGAGGGGGGACATTGCCCAGACTGAACTCAACAACCCCATCGTGCGGGAAGTTTCCACTGAACAACCTTATCTTTTTTGTACCATTGGGCCTATATGCCAGCCAGATGAATCTGTCGGTCCCCACGCCGAACAGTTCAGTGCCGTTGTAATCGCCGTGCTCCACGCCGAGGCAAAAACGAGATGAGGTTCTCCTGACCCTGCCGCCCTTAATATCAATGCCGGTTTCCCCCGACAATTGAGCGATTCTTTCAACTGCTCCCTTATCCTGCGAAGTCAGTTCCATTTTCCAAAAAATCCTTCCTTCAGTGCTCAAAACCTCGAACAACTGCCCGGCTTTGTCCTCCACTACCTAAAGATAATGTAAAGAGCTATCGTCACTGCTATCACCGCCGTGCCCAGCCACACAACCGACGGAGCAGGCCGCATATCAAACTTCTCTCTGACCGGCATAACCTTCGGCTCAGCCAGAGGTCTGGCAAGAGTAATAAAGAGCATTACCAAAAGCACCACTCCAAATGTGATTGCCATTCTGTTAAGAAACGCTGTATCCCCGAATTGCCAGTGCAAAAACCCATAAACCGGGACCGTGAGAAGCAACCCTGTCACTCCGGCCATCGGCGGCGCCTTCTTGAAAACCATACCAAAGACAAACACCGCCAGAATACCCGGTGAAATATAGCCCTGGAATTCCTGGATGTAGGTGAAGATTCCCATAAATTTGGGGTCTCCCAGCTTGGGAGCTATAAACATCCCTATCACAACGAACACAGCCGTGGTAATCCGGCCTGTCCATATAAGAGCTTTTTGGGACGCGTCCTTTTTCCAGTGACGTTTGAACAAATCCATCGTAAAGATAGTCGAAGCCGAGTTCAGCATAGACGCTAATGAGCTTATAACCGCACCGCTGATAGCGGCGAATATAAATGCCCTGAAGCCGGGACCGACCAGATTCCGAATCAGAAGCGGATAAGCTGCGTCGGTGCCGCTTTCACCACTCATTTGGTTTCCGTACAGTTGCAGTGACATTATGCCCGGAAAGATGATAATGAACGGGATAAGCAGCTTCAGAGCGGCCGCAAAGATAATACCTAACTGGCCTTGCCTGAGCGTCTTGGCCGCCAGGGTCCTCTGTGTGATGTACTGATTCAGGCCCCAATAATAAAAGTTCGGAATCCAAAGCCCAATAACAAGTGCCGTCCAAGGTAACACGGAGTGCCCTCTCGGAAGTATCATATGAAGTCTATCCTCGTTGTGCTCGAAGAAATTTCCTACACCTTCGAAGAAATTTCCTTCACCTATTGCATAGAACCCCAGTACCATAGTAATCGCTCCGCCGATAATCAAAGCTGAGCCCTGAAACAAATCCGCCCAGGCCACCGCTTTCAGTCCCCCCCAGATCGTGTATAGACCGGCTATAGCTCCTATGACCAAAATCCCGTACAATAGATGTCGCGGATTTTCTAAATCCCCGAATATCGTCTGCAGAGTCAGACCTCCCGAATAAATAACTGCCGCTATCGTGACCCCGATATATATGACCATCGTGTAGAACGCCATAATTGCCCGAGCTGCCGGGTTATACCGATATTCTAAATACTCCGGAATTGTGAAGATTCCGCTTCGCAGAAACTTCGGCAGAAAGAAAATGGCAACAAAGACTAGGGTAATCGCCGCAATCCACTCGTAGCTTGCAACGGCCAAGCCAGCGATGCCGGCTCCCTGGCCTGCCATTCCCACAAAATGCTCGGTAGAAATATTTGCCGCTATCAGTGAAAGCCCTATCATTGGCCAAAAAAGTCCGCGGCCAGCCAAAAAGAAATCCTCGCTGGTCTTTTCCCTCCGGCTTTTGTACATACTGACCCCGACAACAACCCCGAAAAATGCCAGGAATACACTGATGTCAAGAAAGCTCAGTCTCATAATGAATCCTTCTCATTCCTTATACTCGATTTTGCCAAATTGCCTGCCATTATATATTCTTTTCCTGCAGCGGCAACAATATTCGTCTCTGGGCGAAGCCGCACGTTTGTCCTGCCCCCCTTTTTGCTTTCGCCAGAAAGCAGGGGGGGGCTCATTTTGCGGAATTATCATTTGACAAAACGATGCTTTTGTGCCACATTACCAATTCGCAAAAATCCATTGTTTATGAACTTTGTTGGAGGATAACGGATTATGAAATGTCCAGCGTGTTCGAACCAGTTGAAGGAAATGACCGTAGGAGATGTTACGGTCGATGTGTGCAGGGGCGGTTGTGGTGGAATTTGGTTTGATAGTTTCGAGTTCAAAAAATTTGATGAGCCGCACGAGTCTGCAGGAGAAGAGCTATTGGATGTAGAGCAAGATGCAGGCATCGTTGTCGACCATACCAAAAGGCTGAAATGTCCGAAGTGTGATGACATTGTGATGATGAGGCACTTTTTCAGTGTCAAAAAAGAGGTCGAGGTCGATGAGTGCCCCGGCTGCGGCGGCTTTTGGCTCGATGCCGGTGAGCTGAGGAAAATACGCAGTCTTTTTAACACCGAAGAGGAAAGGCACGAGGCGGCTGACGACTATTTTTCGGAAGTCTTTGGTGATAAGCTCGCCGCGATGCGGGCTGAAGATGAAGCTAAACTTGCTAAGGCCCGAAGAGTTTCGAATATGTTCCGCTTCATTTGTCCGAGCTACTACATCCCCGGAAAACAAGCTGGAGGCGCCTTTTAGTCTTCGCTATTGGTGTTCACATAGAACTTGCTGTGTAAAAGTCGCTTTTCTGCCGGCGCTGATGGCTCAGGGGTGATTCTTTAGTTGGTGACAGGAGGAACCGTATGATAAATCTGGAAACTAAAAGGGACGTTGAACCGGTCTGTCCACATTGCTCCAGCGAGCTGCGTACCGTCTGGATGCGCGAGCTAAAGTCCGTTTTGGGAAGACGCTACATCTACTTTTGTTCAAATTGTCGCAAGGTCTTGGGTATTTCCCATCGCAAAGGGCTTTGGATGGGCTAAAAAAAGTACGGTACCTCGCTGCACGTGAGATGCTTTTGGTTGGCGCTGATACAGGCAGGCGAACTTTGTCGTTAAGTGACATAGAAGGATGTCTGAAAACTAATGCATCTCTTTTTAGCGAGGGGCAAAAAATGAGTATGCTCGATTATACTTGCCGAAATTTTGTGAAAACAATGGTTCTATTTGCGGTGGCATTAGTGCTGCTTCTTGGCTCGGCTTGCAGCACGAACTGGCTTTCCAGGGCCGACAGAATTGACTTTTCTGCAATCAAGTCGCCCATCATCCTCAAAGGCGATGAAACCACGGCCTTTCGAGACCCGGCCTGCATCTATCACAACGGCGTCTTCCGATTGTTCTATACCTACAACCTCACCGAGGACGACGGCAAAGCGTACTGGTTCACGGCCTTTAGCAAGAGCCGGAACCTTATTCACTGGACCGAGCCGAAAATTATCACTCCCAAAGACCGCAATTTAAACTTTGCCAGTCCCGGCAACGTCATTCGCTACGGCGATGAATGGATACTTTGCCTTCAAACCTATCCGACTCCCAAAGGCGAAAAATACGGCAACGAAAACTGCCGCGTCTGGATTATGAGAAGCAGGGATTTGGAAAACTGGGGCCCCGCCGAATTGCTCAGGGTAAAAGGCCCGGATGTGCCGTTCGAAAAAATGGGACGCTTGATAGACGCCTACTTGATAGAAGATAAGAATGAGCCCGGCAAGTGGTGGTGTTTCTTCGATGACAATGCCGCCAATATGTCCTACTCCTACGACCTGAAAACTTGGACGTACTTCAATCGTATCGAGGCCGGCGAAAACGTCTGCATCCTTGTCGATGGTGACGAGTATCTGATGTTCCATTCGCCTAAAAACGGCATCGGTATGAAACGCTCCAAAGATTTGAAAAACTGGCGCGACGTTGGCCGTGAGACAACCAAACACAGCACCGGCTCCATCACCCTGGGACAGAAAGATTGGCCCTGGGCGAGCCAGCGGCTGACCGCTGGTTTTGTCCTCGACCTAAAAGACGACCCACGCGTGGGTAAATATCTGATGTTCTTTCACGGCGAGCCGCCGGGGGGATTCAGCAAATACGCCAGTCTTGGTCTGGCCTGGAGCGATGACCTTGTTCATTGGGATTGGCCCGGGAAAAACGCGGAGACGCACTAAAGTTTTGAACAACGCAGGGGCCGGCCCCTGCGTCTTCCTATCGCCTGCCACCCCTTGTCGCCTGCCCCCGCAGGAAATCGGTGAGCAATCCGGTATTCAGTTATGCCTCCCGTAAACTGCGTGCGTGCGGGAATGCAGCAGTTTTCCTCGCAGTATCCAAAAGTTATCGACGGCGAAATCGAGATTTACCAAACTATAAAACAATTTGGGCTGGCGTTGTTGCTTGCATCCTAACATAATTTACCTCCTTGCATATCCTGTTAGAACACAAATATTATGCATAAAATAGCCGAATTGGGCAACACGTCCTTTAATGAGTCCGCCGATTTCGGTCGAACCTTATTCTTAATTCTACCATTGTTCAGCGATGCGGTTTTCATCCTTGAGAGAGTCTTCATAATAGTAGTGCTGGCAGAGTATGAAGATACTTTTGGGCACTTCTTCTCCGTTCAAGTACTTAATAAATGCTTCGACCGTCCCCTTTGCCATTTTTCGCGGGAACTGCTGCGGTGAATCAAAGAGTTTCCTTTCATATACGGCCTGTTTGCCGGCGGGGGAGGCATCAAACCCGACAATGGTAATCTGGTCTGTCTTTCCAGCTTTGACGACCGCCGCATAGGCCCCTAATGCTGAAGGGTCGTTTATGGCAAAGATTCCCACTATGCCGGGGTGTGCCTGAAGCATGTCGGTTGCGACAGTGTAGCCGTCATTTCTGTTCCCTCCTCCGCTGAGTTCGGTAACAATTCTCAGTTTGCTTTCGTGCTCTTTAAGATAGTCCTTGAAACCTTTTACGCGGAGTATGCACGAACTGACTTCAGGGTAGCCAATTATGGCGATTTTGCCGTTGTCACCTGTTACCTTTATCATACTCTCGGCAGCAAGCTTGCCGCCCTGGTAGTTATCGCTTCCGATGTGTGAGACAATCATTTTTTTCGCTTGTTCGGCTTGCACCTGGACATCGTAAGTGAAAACAGGGATTCCGGCCTGGTGGGCTTTTTTTACACCTTCGGCTACTGCCTTGGAGTCGACGGGATTAAGAAAGACCGCATCATAGCCCTGTGCAGCGAAATCGGCCAATTGATTGTTCTGTTTAGCCGGGTCCATTTGCCCGCTCAAGGCCACGACTTCGTAACCGTATTTGGCCGCTTCTTTCTCCATTACATTCGCGATAAGCTTGAAGAACGGGTTTGTAAGGTCCATACAGGTTACACCAATCTTGCCTTTGCTTTGTTCATGTTTGTCTGAGCAGGATAAGCTCAGTGACATAAATCCGAAAGCAACAAATAAAGATATAATAGTTAATATTCGCTTCATAATCTTTTCTCCTATGTTCTACTGCTTGTTCTTTTCTTTCGGAACGTCGCCAGGCTTCCGCCGCTTCGCACCTTGTCCAGCAAAACTGCGCCGACAATTACCGAGCCCAACACCACCTGCTGGGTGTAGCTTTCGATGCCCAGGAGGTTCATACCGTTCTGAATTACCGAGATAATGAAAGCACCTATAAGTGTTCCCAGTATCTTCCCGGTGCCGCCGGAGAGGCTGGTGCCCCCGACCACAACGGCGGCGATAACGTACAGCTCATACATCATACCCATATTAGGTGTGCCGGTATTGAGCTGTGAGGCCTGGATGCAGCCTCCCAGCCCGGCAGCCAGGGAACTGATAATATATACAAAAACCAATACAAAGTTAACAGACACACCGGAAAGGCGCGCCGCCTCTCTGTTGCCGCCCACTGCGTAAATATACCGGCCAAGGCGGGTATGTGACATAAAGATGTGGGCCGCCAGGTAAAGTACGATTAGAAGAATCACGGTGTTGGGTACGCCCAGTGACCTGCCCTGCCCGAGCCAGGGCAGCGCGTCTGGGACCTGGTAAATTGAGAAGCCGCCGGTTATTCTGAATGCCAGTCCACGTGCAATCATCATTATGCCGAGAGTAGTTATAAATGGTGCCACTCTGAAGCGGGCGACGATAAGACCTCCAAGAGCACCAATGACTCCGCAGCAAAGAATGCCCGATAAGAATCCGACAGGAACGGCCCAGCCCGGGGCTTCGAGTCCGCCCATTTTTTTCATGACCAGTGTGCTGATTACAGCGGAAAATGCGGTAAGGCTTCCGACCGAAAGGTCGATGCCAGCCGTTATGATGACCATGGTCATACCGATAGCCATCACGGCTATAACCACGATGCGGTCAACAATAGCCAAAAGGTTTGACCGCTTAAGGAAATCCGAGCATATTCGAGAGCCCGGTGTCAGTACCCTGTAGTCAGAAAACTCGGGATACTTTTCGCCAATGAGGTCAATGACCCGCCATTCTGTTACGTCACCGGCGGTTACAATGCCTGCGAGTCTGCCGCCCTCGGCTTTGATATCATCAAGCGCCAGCCGCATGTCCCGCGGCGTACCGACCACAACCCGGCAGTTTCCAAATCCTTTCTCCTTCAACTCCCGACCAAGCTTCTCGGCCAATTGTGCAGAGTCTGTGTTGGTCGCCCCGACTACCAGAATAACGGCTGATTTCCGGAACTCGTTTGTAATCTGCTCGAGCAGTTGAGCTCTGGCTGCATCGCCTGCATACGGCTGTTTCTTTAATGTCAGCAAGCTGAAGAGTAGGCACAGCCCAAGCAGGACAAGAATCATGCCATAATTACTCAACAGTTTTCGAATCATATTCGATTCCTTCGAATTTTATCTTATTGCCATGGAGATTATGTCCTGCTGTGTGGCGTTTGCAACATCGGCAATCTCTCCTTTGATTTGACCCTCGTGCATCACTATGATGCGGTCGCTCATACCGAGTATTTCGGGTAGTTCACTGCTAATCATAATAATAGTCTTGCCTTGGGAAGCAAGTCGGTTTATGAGAAGATAGATTTCGTACTTGGCCCCAACGTCGATTCCTCTCGTAGGCTCATCGAAGATAATGATATCTGCATTGCGTGCCAGCCATTTTGCCAGGACGACTTTCTGCTGATTCCCGCCGGAAAGCTCCATCACGAGTTGTTCACGGTCGGAGATTCGTATCCTCAGGCGCTGGACGTAACTGTCGAATTCTTTGCATTCTCTTGTGTGACTGACAAAGGGACCGCGGCTGAACAGGTCAAGGTTAGGCAGACCGAAGTTTTCGCGGGCCGAATGAATCAGTATCAAACCCTGCTGCTTGCGGTCCTCGGCGAGTAAGCAGATGCGGTTGCGAATGGCGTCCTTAGGGTTGTGGATACCTGTCTCGGTACCTTCAACAAAGATTTTTCCGCTGTCAGGTTCATCGGCGCCGAAGACAATACGCATGGTCTCGGTTCGGCCGGCCCCTACAAGTCCGGTGAAACCAAGCACCTCTCCGGCCAGCACACTGAAACTGACATCTCGTACGGCCCGGCCTCTGTTTAGCTTTTCGACACGCAGTCGCTCGTGACCGAGCTTGACAGTGCGCCCGGGAAACTCGGACTCAAGGGGCCTGCCGACTATCATCTCGATTAATTTATCACGCGTGGTGTCCCTGATATCTCTGGTGTCCACATGTTCACCATCGCGAAGGACCATCACCGAGTCCGCCACCTCAAATATTTCTTCCAGACGATGGCTGACGTAAATGATGCCGATTCCCTGCGACCTGAGGTCTTTGATGATTGCGAAAAGTCGCTTCACTTCCCGGCCGGTGAGTGCGGCGGTGGGTTCGTCCATAACAATAATTTTAGCGTCAACCTCAAGCGACTTGGCGATTTCAATGCTCTGCTGTTGTGCTACTGTCAGTTGGCTGCAGGGAGCATCGGGGTCGATATCAATCCCGAGCTTGTTAAACAAAGCCAGTGATTGCTTATATTCGGCGCCGGCGCTGACAAAGCCGGCTCTGGTTTTTTCACGCCCAAGGAAGATGTTTTCCCGAACGGTCAGGTGAGGCACTAAATTGAATTCCTGGTATATGACAGAAACGCCGGCATGCCGTGCCGAGGTGGGAGAGTGTATCCGCGGGTCGCTGCCCTCTATCAGGATATCGCCGGAATCCGGAAGATGCGCACCACCCAGTATCTTTATCAGCGTACTTTTACCTGCACCATTTTCACCCACCAGCCCCAGCACTTCTCCTTTTCGCAGTGTCAGGTCGATGCCTTTCAGCGCATGGACCCCGGGGAAGGACTTGTCAATGCCCCTCATCTGCAGCAGGGGCTTCTGCTTGTTTTCACCTGATACTTTTACGGCCATGTTCACCTGTTATTTGGGTCACTGTTGCTTAACAGCATTTTTCGTCACAGGGCGCCACTATGGTTCCCTTGCGTTTTTCTATCGTTCAACACGGGTAATATTGAAACAAAAACTTACTGCCAGTACCAGTAAATAAGCTGTCTAAGCAACCAGTTTTGTTTAGCCCCGTTGCTTGCGACGGGGGCATTCCATCTCGATTAGCCCTGAACCCAACGTGGTTCAGGGTTGTATTTAGCCCCACGTTTCACGTGGGGTTTTCTTTTCCCCAACGAAGCAATCTCATCATTTTTACATTTTGCATTTTTAATATTATTATTGCTTGCCCTGAACCCCACGTGGTTGCCCGGATACGTTGTTATTATCAAGGATAGGGGGCCAGAGGTCGGGGCAGAGAAAAGAAAACATCTCGCGGGGTGATTTTTCTTTGCCTTTTCCCTTCTTTTGTGGTATTTTCTGTCGCTAAAGGCACGGTGCATCCGGGAGCAGAAACCATACACGAGATACAATTTTATGCGGGAGTTTGCCCCATGAGATAGTAAAGAATTATCTCACGCGGTGAAGAGTTTAATAATATAATGAGGGCGGAAAAAATGGGTGACCCTTGGTGCTTCGTCTCAGCGCCACTGTGTGTGCGTAGCTGATGAGGATAGGGGCGAAGAAAGGAGAAGCTAAGATGTGTCAGTGTCAGGCTCATAGTTGTTGTAATGGTTGCAGGCGTAACATTGACCGCCGGCGTTTTCTGCAGGGGGCCGCCGCGGTGACACTCGGCGGGCTGGGCTCGCTGGCCGCTGCTGCCGATGATAACGCTGCGAAGGTCCGCGTCGCAACGGTTTTCTTTGCGAACACGGCAATAAGGGAAATCTGGCCTTATCCCAACTTCGATACCGACGGCCGCGAGCGAGAGATCCTGGCCGCCCTGAGGCAGGGCTGTCCCGACATCGACTTCGTCCCCGTTACGGTCAAGAA
>CAZQYB010000080.1:0-11883 GCA_964597535.1 uncultured Pirellulales bacterium
CCTGAACAACCTGGCGCAGTTGTATAAGGCCACCAATCGCCTTAAAGAGGCAGAGCCCCTGATGCAGCGTGCCCTGGCAATTTTAGAGAAAAGTTTGGGGCCGGAGCATCCGAACACTAAGACCGTACGTCGCAACCTGGATAACCTAAAATGGTCATCAGAGTTCTAAACCAAACCTTCGCGTCCCTTCTACAGAGTTTATCCTGCGCGACCTGTGGTGAGCGTGGTCGAACCAAGCCGAACGGGCTGCGGACAAGTTTTAGTGGTCTGTCTCCTGTCTTCTGTATTCTGTCTTCTATCTTCACTTCTCATTCCCCCCATCCACTCATTCACGCATCCGCTCATTCACGAGCCACGGGTCACTGGTCACGAGACACGACCTGCTCCTCCACCTCATGCGGCAGCTTCTCTAACGGGCACCCCGCACACCTCGCCTTCGGCTTGCAAAATTCTTTCCCGACCCTCACTAATAACGCGTGGTACTCATTAAACATTTTCACCTCCGGCGGCAAATGTGATTGGAACAATTCCCGCAACTGCTCGTAATCGGCCTCCGGCTCGATAAGTCCGTGCCGAAAAGCAACACGAGCGGTGTAAGCATCAACAACAAATATCTCTCTGTCTAATGCATAGAGCAGAATTGAATCCGCAGTCTCCCGGCCAACCCCTTTTATCCCCAAAAGCTCGGCTCGCAATCGCTCGGTGTCAACATTTTCCAGTTCGGACAGCTTTCCATCGTAATTCTCAAAGAGCCAGCTAATGAAGTTTTTCAGCCGTTTGGCTTTTATATTGAAATAGCCCGCCGGCCGAATAAGCTCCGCAAGCTCCGAGACTTCTATATCGTGGAGTCCTTTGGGGGCTAACAGGCCAGCGGCCTTTAGGTTGACAATCGCCTTTTCGACATTGCCCCAGTTCGTATTCTGGGTAAGGATAGCGCCCGTGATTATCTCGAACTGCGTCTCGCCCGGCCACCAGTGCTGCGGGCCAAAGCGGCGAAAAAGCAATTGATAAATCTCGGTTAATCTTTCAGAGACCATTACACTACAATCAGTTACGCTGAAAATACCGGCGCTGTTTCGGCATTCGGCTGGGTCGGCGAGAACCATTTCGGGAACGCTTTTATTTGCTGCTGCTTCAGGTCGAAACTATAAACTACGCAATCATCGTCAGCATCGGATTCGACAAAATTATTGTTGTTCAGGATTGTCTGCATCTGCTCATTCTTCGGCCCTTTCTTAAACCGCAGAACCACTCTATCAAAGTTCTCCGCCCCGGCGTGCCCCAGGACCGAGGTAAGCGTATAATCTTCGACACCTTTACTCATAACCCGACAACTAAAAAGCAAAGTATCTATTTCATAGACCCCGTTCCTGCGGAAACCTATGCAAACTCCGACCAGACCGTAATCACCGAATTTATCGGAAACATTTACAGTGAATATATCGCAGTCCTGGTCATGACTGAAAGAAATAATCTCCTCTTTCGTATAACGCCTGATGGATGTATTGAGCTGATTGGTTCGCTGAATCAATTGCGTAACGCGGTCAACTTCATAAGGTAGCATCTTTTTTACGTTGATTTTGAACTCACACTGTCCGAGAAATTCATCTCTCGTCAACGTGCTTTGAGCTTGTCTGCGCTGGTTGTCCTGGATGTAAAAGTTTGTTCTTTTTTTGCTTTCCTCAGTGATAAACTCAGGCTGAAATTCAGGCAGGTAGAGTAGTTGTTCAAAAATGTTCTCATCATATACTCTTGCATCGGCAAGCATAGTTTTCATCTGTTCCCTCTCGAATTGACTGTCATCGATAAAGGCGATGGAATCCAGCCCTATATTCAACCGCTGCTGCACTTCCGAAAGATTTTCCCATTTGTCCTTCCAGCTCAAACTGAAACACACAAACTCGATTCCGCCAAGATACGGCTTGATAAAATCTCTTATGTCCTTTTCGAGATACGTATCGTTTTTGCTTATTACGCCAATCAGAATTCCTCTCGCATAGAGAATAGACAGAACATTCCAGCGGAATCGTTCTCTGTCAATTCCAATCTCCAGATTTTCCACTCCGACGTCCCTGATAACGCCTTTCCACATCGTGTTGTCGAGGTCCACTATGACACACTTGACTTTTTTGTTCCGGCGCAGAACATAATTAATCAGGTGGGTATGTTCCCGGGCAAGACGGCTGGCAGGATGTTTGATGTGGCTGTACCACGGCGGGTCCTTTTGTTTCAGTATCTGCTGAAATCCATACATCGAACAGATGTTGGTTAAATTGAGGAAATAAAAACCGGGATGGCGGACAGTGAGCTCTTCCATCGCGGTAACATATTTTCTCATAAACTGCTCTTCGTTGTAAAACTCGGCTGTGTGCTTGAACCGATTGAGCATATTTGTCCTGAACCACGGAAGGAACTGCATAACGACAGGGACATTCAGTGGCGAAAGTGTTATTATCATTAGTTCGCACTGGTCGATGAGTTCTTTGAGACGCTGCTCCTGCTGTGCTCTTGAGTTGCGTTGATTTAACTGTATTTTCCTGATTGACTCCACCATAGAATCATGCTGGGAAAGGATAACAACATCCGCTTTGCAGTTGAAAACATCTTCTGCGTGGTCGGCAAGGAAGGTATAGGGATTGGTCTCGGAGCGGTGCTGATAGCTGTGGAAATAATCAAAGTCAAAATATTCTAATGGGTCGGATTTTAGCTCGTGGATAATATATTCGAACTCACATCCGCCGAGAAAACATAAAAACGGCTTCATAGACATTACCTCTGTATCTACAGTTTGTTGTGTCTGACTATTGTAATTTCGGCTGGTTTGAGGTAAACTCTGCAAAATTCGCAAAAGTTATGGGAGAAAAAACCCCATCAAAAGTATGAAAGACAAATACAAGTACAGCGCGAGTCAATTGCTCAACTTCGCACCGGATTCCTATTTGGAGCGGACCAGTCGACCGGTTTATGCTGTACTTTTTCTTCTGCCGTTTATTGTTTTCTACGAGTTAGGAACGATTCTTATCAATACCGAATTACTCAGAGACTATTGGCAGGGCAGGGTGGTTGCCTTCGTCTGGCTGCAAAAATTTCTTGAATACCTGGGATTCGGCAGCAAGCTGGCGTGGGTGGCAACCCCTTTAGCTGTTGTGGCGATTTTAATAGCGCTGCAACTGGCGTCACGCAAGAGATGGCGTTTCTGGCTCGGTGACTTTTGGCCAATGGCTGTCGAGTGCATCTTTCTGGCAGTGCCGTTAATTGTATTGAGTTTGTTTCTGAACAGCCCGGCCAAACCGCAGGATGATGTTGGCCAATTCACTAACGGTTCGATACAAATACAGATTGGAGCGGCAATAAGTTGCTCTTCAGTTGCGAATGAGGGTTTGCCGGCGCCTGCAGGAAATGACAGCGGCGGCGGACCGGCGATAAAGCTGCTCGCAGATATTGTTACCGGCATAGGTGCGGGAATTTATGAGGAGCTTGTTTTTCGGCTGATTTTGATATGCGTTTTGATGGCTTTGTTTCAGAATGTTCTTCGCCTAAATCATAAGAACTCGATTATACTTTCGGTGCTTGTTTCAGCCGCGTTGTTCAGCGCATATCATCATATAGATTTTTTCAGCGGGCAATTGTATCTAAAAGCTCCATTCAACTGGACGGAGTTTGGTTTTCGGACAATCGCAGGCATTTATTTTGCCGTTCTTTTTGCCATCCGCGGCTTTGGCGTCACTGCGGGGACTCACGCTTTTTACGATATTATTGCAACCATTATCAATGCCGCTTTTTTCAGCAGTATAAATTAGCAGAAACAGCCGGGACGCTTCAAAATTTTTAAAAAAAGTTTGCTGTCGTTAGTCTTTTAGTCTGCGTAGCTTGCAAAATCATCGTCCTATAAGCGGGGGAATCGGCCTTATCAGTACTGATATTACACTTGAAATGGAGGGGGGAGTTTTTGTATAATAGTGTAGAAGTTAGAAGTTCAGTTTTTTGTGTTGGGATTTTGAATTTATGGAATGGCCGCAAATTAATGTAGGTGTTGAAGAACTGACTTTCAGTCTTTTTCAAAGGCCTTTACATCCTGAGCTTTTCCAAATTTATGCCAAGCGGGAATTAAAAACCTCCAAATACGCAACTGATATTTGGGTTACAGGATGTACGCATGTCGCCAGTGTGTATGTTGGAGATATGTGTTTGTCAGAGGTAGTAAGTTCACCCGGGCAGACTCTGCCGCAGCGAGGTCTGATAGAGCGTTTTCAATTCCGCGGCCCGCGCTCTCATAAATGCACTTTGAGTCGAAGTATAAGCTATATGACGGACTTTCAGGTCGAGAAGATGAGTGCGAATTTATATCGCCAAAGTCATATCGACCTTAAACGCTTTGCCAGGAACCGAGGCCTGTTTATCAAATTCCCCAGCTTAGAAGTGGATGGTCTTCCGCCGTTCTGCTATATTGACTTTGAGGCAAGACAAACTGAATTGCATATCCACACGTTCGCCGCTTATCCTGACCAGGTAACAATGATTAAGACCCAATCGTTGTTCGACTTTAAGGTAAGCTAAGAACCGTCATCATCAGGCGAATTGGCCTCCGCCGACCATATCAGCCGGGCTGCTGTTGGTCTTTTTGTTCCAGGACATTCCACTTTTCGCGGATTTCGTCAGCTATTCTGCTGTTCGGGAAATCGCGAGTAATCTCGCTGCCTATCCGCAGGGCTTCTGCCCAGTTCTTTCCGGAGATGGCAAGTGAGAATCTGACTCCGAGGTTGTGGAGCTTAGTTTTGAAAACATCTCTTGCAGCTTCCTGCAAAGCCAATCCTTCATTGGGGGTCAGGTACAAATCCAGCTCCCTTAGAATCTCCAGACTTTGGTCTGTGGCCTGGCGTTGTACGGCATCGTCCCAGGCAGTGAGCAGTATTTTCTTGCGCTCTTGCTTTTTATCGAACAGTTTCCGGCGCAGGGCTTCTGCTTCTTTAGATTTAGGATAAGCCCTGATTAATCTTTCAATCTGGGCGCTTGCCTTGGCCCACTGGTAGTTTTCGAAGAGTTTTTCGATGTGTACTATGACCTGCTTTACCCTCTCGGCGTCGGTTGCGTCACGGTATCTTTCCGCCTCGACGTGCAATTGCTCGGCAAGCTCCTTATATTCTACACGCTGAGCAATTTCATCAATTATTTGATTGGTGGCCTCAAAATCCTGCTGCTGAAGTTTATCGAAAACAACCTCACGCAGAGACTGCCTGTCTGCGTCACGGAATACGATAGTCCTGGCCGCTTCGCTGAGCCGAGCAGTCTGTTCTATCTGGGCCAAAACTGAGCGGCTCTTTTCCAGGGCTTCAGCCATCCTTTCAAGCTTCGCACCATTTTCCTCAAGTGCATCGAGAATTTTGAGTATCTTTGAAAACAGCAGTATAACCGCGACCAAAGACAGCGCAGCAGCGAGGAACCATACCAGATGTGGTATTGAGCCCATTTTTGATGTCCGGAAAACGTTAGTAAAGAATGTCAGAAAAACTGTGACCAGGAAAACAGCCGCCAATACAACGTAAGCAACAAGGATATTCCACTTCGATTGCCATAACGCTCTGTTTTTTCCTATGTCCATAACCGTTCCTTTTCAAAAAGCCCGATGAACGCCTTGATTGGCCCAAATCAAACAACCTTACTGCCAAACAAAAAACATTATAAACTCCAAAGCCCTATTGCGTCAATAACCTAAAAGAGCGGCAAGGGAACACGTGAAGAATTGCAGCAGGTACCTTGGGCACAAGTACCTTGGGCACAAGTTCCGTGGATTTTTGAGAGAAAAAGTTCTAACGGGGTTGACTTTTACGGTCTTTTCAGCTATTTTTTACACGGCTAAAGACGAACACACCCAGGGGCGGAATACTTCTTAGAATTGTCCGTTTGTCATTCCTGCGCAGGCAGGAATCCACGCGAGATACGCTTCCTTCGGCAAGCTCAGTCCCAGGGACTCCTTACCGAGGGAAAGTTTTTGTGGTTAAGGATTCGGTCGGTTTTGGGTAGGATTTTGGTCAACGATTAGTTACCCGCGATGAGGGAACCGACGCAAATTCATAACAGGAAATTCGTTAAAGGAAAAAAACATGGATAACAGAATTTGTACATATGCTTTAATAAACGCACTCTACGACTCACGTAAGGACTATATCGAGTGTTTTCTACCTTTCATTATTAAAGAATTGCATGATGGACAGAAAAGACCACTTGATGCTATACAAGCTTTGATAAAGAGAAGAACAGGCTTAGAAATCCCAAAATACTCTCTCAAAACAATTCTCAAACGATGTAGAAAAAAAGGGTATGTCGAAAACCTTGGACATAGCCAATATATTATCACACAAAAAGGAGTGGACATCGCAGATTCACTTCCTGATGAGGATGCTATCCAGCGAAAGCTAAATGCTTTAAACAATAACCTATGTGTTTTTATCTCGGATCGGTCAGGCAAAACGATTGATAAAGCTGAAATGTTTGATTTACTAAGAAAGTTCGTAGAAAAAAATATTGTGTCAGCATTAGATTATCTTAATCCTAAAATTTTAGATGCCTTTGACTCTGATATAAGAATAAGTACAAATTATGAAAAATATATTGTTGAGTATCTTGTACACATAAGAAAATGTTCAAATGAACATTACAACACAATGAAAGAGATAATAGTAGGGTCCACACTATCGCTGGCTCTACTAACACCTAACATTTATTCAATCCAGAAAAAATTTAAACGGACAAATGTATTTCTTGACTCCAATTTCATTTTTAGCGTGTTAGGGTTTCACTATGAGGAATTTGCTGCTCCGGCTAAGGAATTATTCCAAATGCTCAAAAATTATGGATTCAAACTTAAAGTATTTAATATCACTGTCAACGAAATGTGCAATGTTCTTAATAGATACCCTCAATACGAAAAGATGTATCCACAAAACATCAAAGTTGCCTCAATCTATGGGCACTTAAAGAGAAAAGGGTGGACAGTTTCTGACAACCGTGACTTTATTCTATCAATTGAAGAAAAACTTGCAGAACAAAAAATTCAGATTGAGACACTACCTGATTTAGACGTACATTCTTACGAACCTCCTAGCCATGAAGACCGTGAAACTCTGAAACAGTACAAGCCTGAACAAGGGAAAGAACAAGAAAATCATGATTTAATCATACTGGAAGAGATAAAAAAACTGAGACGTCATTCCGTGAGGAATATTCAAGACGCTGGTGTTCTTTTTCTTACATCTGATCTAAAATTGGCAAAATTTAATTTTGAATACTTCGGACACCATTCCGACGTGACGATTTCTGAAGCAATACCTGATTTTCTATTAACTAATTTTCTTTGGTTACAGAACCCTGGTTTTTCCTCAGAAATACCCTTACAAGTAGCAATTTCTGCGCATTCGCAATATCTTTTTGTGTCTAGAAAGGTCTGGGAAAAGTTCGTAAAAGTTATAAGAGAATTAAAAGATACTAGCTCAATATCAGATGATAAAGTTGCTGCATTACTTTATCACGGTCATATAGACGAAGTTCTAAAGGACATTGATGAAACAGAATGTGACTCGCTAATAACACCTGATTTTGTACTAGAAAAAGCTAGTGAGGCAGCCGTTAACCTAAACAGGGTTTTTGTAAATAAACTTCACAAAAAAGAAGAGACGCTAGAGCTTCTTAAAGGTGAACTATCCAAAAAAGAAACAGAGTACAACCAGAAGTGGCTTAGCTATATCACAGAAATCAAAGATAATTTAAGGAAAACTTCTGACAAAAAGGCATCAGTCTATGCGGTCATATTTGCCATTATATTATCCGCAATCACTCTAGTTGGGGTGGTCGCTATGCCTATTATATATTGCTTCCACAAATTCAGTGAAGAACGTGCCGTGAACTTGTCATTGCTTATCGTTGCCGTTATTGCGCTCATTGTGGGAAGCAGCGGGCTCTTTAGTATTTGGTGGTTTTGCTACAAACTCTTTAGAAACATTTTTTCGCATAAATTCTATTTTAAGAAATTGAAAGAAGCTGGCCTGGAGAAAGAAGTTATCGAAAGTGCTGAAGGATAATGGCAGGATAAAATCAGTGGAAAACGTGTTGGATATTATTATGTTAAGTCTGTAGAAAATTAAGGAGCGAAAGAGCATGAAACTCGTTGCCTTCAGTGTCCGAAATTACCGATCCATTGTCGAAGCATACAAACTCTCGCTAGGCAGCTACACGGTTTTGGTCGGTCCCAACAATGAAGGCAAGAGCAATATCGTCAAAGCAATCGCACTAAGCCTCAGCGTACTCACTAAATCTCGACCATATCGGCGCTCCCGGAGAGCGCCCATCCGCTACTACCGCTCCGGCTCTCGCTTTGAATACGATTGGTCTAGGGATTTTCCTGTATCCCTCCAAGAACAGTATCCAACTGGGCGATCAGAGTTCACTCTGGAGTTCGCTTTCACTGACGATGATTTTCAGAAGTTTCGAGAGAAGGTTGGAGTGAACCTAAGCACCAACCTAAAGGTTAAACTCGGATTTGGACCTGATGACGCGTCAATTGAGGTTTTAATGAAGGGAAGAGGAAAGAAAACTTTGAACAGCAAACGTGAGGAGATAAGCGACTTCATTCGTACCCACGTATCTTCGCAATACATTTCAGCTTTGCGACCATCCGAGATGGCACTTGAGATAATCAATGGCCTGATAGAGGGAGAGATATATAGTCTGGAATCGGAGCCTGAATACAAGAAATTGATAGGGGAACTCCAGCAGCTTCAAGAACCTGTCTTAGATAAGATAGCCGATAAAGTGAAGAATACAGTGTCTGATTTTGTTCCTGGTGTCAAAGGTGTAAGGATCACGAATGAACTAGGCAGAGCCTTCCGTACCAGTTTCAACATCATGGTCGATGACGGTGCAGAAACCGAATTGGCATCAAAGGGCGATGGGATCATCAGCCTGGCGACCATGTCCCTGATGAAGCACGTCAGCGAAGAAAGCATTGGTGAGGAGTCGTTGATTCTGTCGATCGAAGAGCCAGAGTCACACCTACATCCTGAAGCCATCCACGGGCTTCGGCAAGTGTTGAAGGACATCTCTAAAGAGCAGCAGGTTATCATCACTACACATTCACCAATTCTCGTTGAGCGTGAGCAAATATCTCAGAACATCCTCGTACGTGACGGCCGTGCAGTACGAGCTAAGCAGATTAGTGAAATACGAGAGGCCCTTGGAATTCAGATGGCTGACAACCTCATAGGCGCCTACGCTGTACTGCTCGTAGAGGGAGAGGAGGATCGAGACTTGCTCACATCATGGCTGGTTTCTCTTTCATCTCAATTGAAGTATGCCTTATCGCGTCGACTTCTCGTCATTGACCATCTTGCTGGTGCTACAAATCTAAACTACAAGGTCACCTTCTATAAGCAAAACGTATACAATATTCATAGCTTCATGGACAATGACGAAGATGGGCGAAAGTCAATTCAGGACGCACTTGATAAGAAGGTACTGGAGTCAACAGACTACAATCTCGCCACGTGCCAGGGAATGCAGAATAGCGAGATAGAGGACATGATTGTACTTGGAGCCTACGCAAATGAAGTTAACAATGAATTCGGAGTCAATCTTGACCAGCCACGATTCCGCCATTCGCGTTTCAAGTGGTCAGACCGTGTATCCGAGTTGTTCCGACTTAGCGGAAAAATGTGGAACAAGTCTGTGAAAATGCAGGTCAAGCGCGTTGTTGTCGAGGCGTGTATCAATCATGGAATACCAAGTCTCAACACACATCGACGAGCACCTATTGATAGCCTTGTGTCTTCCTTAGAAGCAAAGCTTGCAGCAAGGGGAACTTAATTTAGAATTATTGAGATTACCGGGGGGCAAGCAGGATGACCAAAAAAGCACTTTTTTGGCCGTTTTTTTTGTTATTTTTGTTAGATAGTCATTGAACTTTGGGTAGAAGTATGGTATAATACTAACAGGAATGAAGGCTATAAGAGCACAAGAGCATAAGGGGGTCAGCAAATCAGAGCATCAGCCAGCAGGGGATAAGGGAACCAGGGCATCAGGCACAAGACACGGGTCACGGGTCACGAGCGACGAGCCACGAACTACGAGATACGCTTCACGAGATACGAGCGACGAGCGACAAGCGACGAGCCACGAACTACGAGATACGCTTCACGAGATACGAGCGACGAGCGACAAGCGACGAGAAACGAGCGACGAGCGACAAGCGACGAGAAACGAGCGACAAGCGACGAGCGACGAATTATGCAAAACAAACCCAATTTCCCGGATGCTCAAATGAACGTAAGTTTTGTTAAAACAATGAACTATGAACAATTAACTATGAACAATCCCAATAAAAACAAACCCAATTTATCCCTACCGAAGGGGGAACAAACCCAATTTCAAAGGCAAAAAAGAATGCCAACGGCTGAAAAATGGTGCAATAAGTCAACGGCTATGTTTATAATAATCAACATCGAGCATAACTATTTCTCAATAAGGCCGTTGCACCTGCTGAAAAAATGCGGACAAACCAGCAATGTTGCTTTTTCGCAACACAGGACTCCAACCTGCATAAGAGTTGTGGTCGGAGGTATTAGAACAAAGCTCAAGAGCGTCATTTCAAATTGCGTTGGGAGCTTTTTTGTGGGAGTACGCGGCGAGATTTCCCAATAAACTCATTTTGGTACATCCTGGTATGGATTTTGCACAAATAACGATAACTAAAGGGCTTCGGAGGTGCCGTGAGAGGGTGATTTAAAGAAACGGGGCTCAATATGATGGACAAAGCAAACCTGGAAGACAAGCTTAACGAGCTGGTAAAACAGTTTGGGGGGATGCCCGACCCGCAACATAAGAAGCTGGCTATGCTGGCCAAGCAAGCCCGCGACAGTCACGAGCAACTTAAAAAAAGCGTCGATAGTCTTCAGGAGTCGTTGGATTACCTGCGGGTGTGCATCAAGTATCAACTTTTCGACCTGGAAGCTACCCGCCGGGAAAACCACTACCTAAGAAAACTGCTTGAGGGAAAAGACAGTTAAAAAAAAGACGGTATTAACCATTCTATTTTGGCCCCGGGATTACAGGATTTGCAAAAAGAAAAGTTTCATCGCATTCGGCATTTTTCCAAATACTCGTGTACTCGGCGATAGCCGGGTAAAAGAGCGGGGGTGATTTTGCAATCCTTGCAGGCCCAGTGAAAAAGGATTTTCTGGAGCTGCGGGTCAAGGTCGTTTTTGATGTATGGGTGACGGGGCCGGGCTAAATGGAAGCAGGCAAATAAGTATGTTCTGCATCAACCGGCACGAAGGAACAGTAAACGGTGCTTTTGTGGATTTCTCTGTCAGAAAGATAGGGCTTAAGGAATTGTGGAAGTTGAAATGGCATCGCAACTCCGACCTAAATGCTGCCACGCCGGAATGGCCGGTTTGGATGAAGAAATTTAAAGACTACTAATAAGCTGCCTGCCGCACAAGAGGCCTGTCTTAAAAAACCGCTCTCTCGTTCCCTTAGTTTGCATTTCCCGCTATCTCACGCCTTCGCCAAAAGGGTATTGCCGGTCCCGATGGAACTCTGGATATGAGTTTGTACGTGGATAAAGGGAAAGTCGGTGGTGGTTTTTGTCGATAAAAATGAGAATAGAGAAAAAACGTTGGTCCTATAAATGAACCTCGGCAGGGCTAAAAACATATAGGAAGTAAACTATATGAGTATTAGAAGCGGGATTTGGCTGGTTTTGATGGTTTGACAGGCTGAGGCGTTCGTGATATAATATAGTCAGAAGACAAGTGGCCGGAGGCAGAGTAAGGACTTAAAAAATGTTTGAGCGTTTTACAGACCGAGCACGGAAGGTTATGGCGCTGGCTAATC
>CAZQYB010000081.1:0-11790 GCA_964597535.1 uncultured Pirellulales bacterium
GGCGAAGCTCTATCTGGCCGAGGTCGCACAACGGCATACACAGCCAGTTCCGAAACATTCTGCCGCCCATAGGCGTCAGCGTTTCGTCGAGACAGTCCAGGAGTGAGCCCTTTTTGCTTTCAGTTCGAATCGTTCGCAGAATTTCGAGGCCCTGTAAACTGGTTGTGTCGATTTGCAGGAATTTTTTGCGCTCAACTTTTTTTAAGCTGCGGATATGGCCGAGCGCGGTCTTCTGCGTTTCATTGAGATATTCGATGATGGCGCCGGCGGGGGGTATCAAAGCATCGTCACCGTCTTTAATGCCGAATCCTTCGAGAGTAGCGGTGCCGAAATGTTTTAGCAGTCTTTGCTTTGCCTGGTATGGGTCGAAGTACCAGGTGGGACGCTCGGTTATGATGGTGTTGGTCAACTGCGTAATATTTTCAGCCAATTTTTTTGCCTCGGCTTCGAATAGCTCGCCTCGCCTGTCCGCAAGAAGACACTCAGCGGGTGAAAGTCTTAGCAGCTCGTCGAGCAATTTCTTTTCGGGAATCTGCTGGACGAAAAAATGGCCTGTCGAAATATCGACCCAGCTAAGCGCGGCTTCTTGTTTTGTTCCGAGACCGACCGCACAGAGGAAGTTGTCCTCCTTGACGTCTAAGAGAATATCGTCGGTAAGTGTACCGGGAGTGACGATTCGCACGACGTCACGTTTGACAACGCCCTTTGCGGTCTTTGGGTCTTCGACCTGCTCGCAGACGGCAACCTTGTAGCCGGCCTGGAGCATTTTTTTCAGATAACCATCAACGGCGTGATAGGGTACGCCGGCCAGCGGAATGGGATTGTTGCCTTTGCTTCGGCTCGTCAGGGTAATCCCCAGGACTTTGGAACAGGTCTCGGCGTCGTCGTAAAAAGTCTCGTAAAAATCGCCCATTCGAAAAAACAGTATGCAGTCGGGGTATTTTTGCTTGTAGTAGTGAAACTGCCTCATCGCCGGCGTTAGTTTTGCGTCCTGTGTAGTCATACATCCAGATTATACATTCAACCGGCCATTTAACAACTCTGTTATGATTGAGACGGCCTGGGGTTTTGATTTGGCTTTTTGCAATTGTTTTACCAGGTTTTCCTGCCTGCCGGTGAAGCAAACAGCAGCGCGCAAATCGAAGTCGGCGACGCCGCAGATTTGCCGGATTTCTTTTAGAAGATTTTCGATTCCGGTGCCGAGCTTTGCGCTTATCTGCACAGTGCCGCCTAAAATTTGCGGTAGCTTGCCGGTATCCAGTTTGGCGGGTAAATCGGATTTGTTTAACGCCGTCAGGATTTTTTTGTCCGCGATTTTCTCAAGCAGCTTCTCGTCAAGCTGGTTCGCGGTCTGGCTGTTGTCCAGTACGAGCAGGACCAAATCCGCCCCTTCTAAAATTTCAGCGGCTTTCTGTTGAGACAGTTTTTCGATTGTTTCTTTCGATGTCGCTGAAAGTTTTTCGTCCAGTCCTGCTGTGTCAATCAGTTCAACGGAAAGAGGGGCGATTTTGCATCGGGCACTGACCCAGTCGCGGGTTGTGCCTTTGATATCGGTAACGATTGCCTTTTGTCTGCCGGCAAGGTAATTAAGAAGTGTGCTTTTGCCGGTGTTCGGCGGGCCCGACAATACCACCGTGCAGCCGGCGATAATTAGCTTCGCGGTTTGGCTTGCCTTGAGTATCTGCTCGGCGTCAGCTCTGATTTCTTTGAGTGACATTGCGTTTATCTTCTCCGTGAGGAGTCCATAGGACTGCAGCCATTTTTTTGCCTTCCCGCTTAAGCCGGCATCGATTTGATTTGCTATTATTTTAGTGCCCTCGATTGTTTTTGCTTTGGGCTGGGCCGATTTAGCTTCGAGCTCGATTGTATTGATGTGTTTTTGTGCAGAGAGGATTTTGGCCAAGAGCTCTTCTGCGGTCAGCAGTATCGCACCGTGTTGGGCAAGTGCCTTCATTATATCGGCAACAATCAGAGGATTGCCGTGACAGTTTATGGCAAAGCTGTGGACAGTCTCGCAGCCGACTACAACCTGGTCGATAGTCTCGCTGCCGTCGGTGATTTGGCCGAGCAGAATCTTGCCGGGTTTAAGGATTGCCGGTTTGCTACCGGTAGGTTTGAATATTTTTTTTACGAGCGGCTCGGCCGAATCACCGAAGACCTGAATAGTGGATATTGCACCGGTACCTTTGCCGGTCATTACAGCAGCGAATGTATTCATAGGTTAGGCAAGCTTACTCCATCTTTTCTTCGATATGTTTCCGATAAGCCAGAGCGATGCCTTTTACAACCAGGTTCGGAACATAGGAATCTATAAAATCGCAATCGTCCTTTATAACTTGTGCAGCGGCGCCGGTGATAATGGTTTGGGGCCATCTGCCGATTTTTTCTGCGTAGCGTCTGATTACCTCCTCGAGTGTCCCGATGGCGGAGTAATACAGGCCGCAGTTTATGGCCTGGCTGGTGGTTCTGCCGTATGGCGTTTTCGGTTTGGTGACTTTTACTTTTGGCAGTTGAGCGGTATTTTTTTTCAATGCCTCCGCACTGATTTCAAAGCCGGGACAGATAACGCCGCCGAGGAAAGTACCTCCTTCATCCACCAAATCAATAGTAACAGCGGTCCCGAAGTCAGCAACAACCACCGCATCCTCGACGACGGCGTAAGCCGCCGCGGCTGAAACTACCCGGTCGGTGCCGACTTCGTCTGGCTTGTCCACGGCCAGGTCCATCGGCAAAGGTATCTTTTTGCCTATAAGCAACACCTTCTCACCAAGAGTTTCCTTTACAATCCTTTCGACAAGTTTGGTCCAGGCGAGTTTAACGGAGCTTACGACAATGACGCCGTCGCGCTTCTTTTCTTTTGAACTCTTGGCGACGGGGATTTTTTGCCAGGCGGATTTGAAACATTCTTTCAGCTCTGATTCGGAGCTGCCTGGGATTGATTTGACAGACTTTTCCTGGCCTTTCATAAAAAGCCCGATTGTGATATTCGTATTGCCTATATCTACTGCGATTATGTTCATTGTCTATTGCTCCGCTGCCGCTTTTGTTCCTCTAACCTTTTCCCACAATAATTCGCTCAATTTCTTTATTCTCTCGCCTGTAACTGCCGAGATTGCTATAAGCTCTTTATTCAGCTTTTTTCTCAAGTCTTTTACTTTTGTTCCGTCCGGGTCAAGGTCTGTTTTGTTTGCGACGATGACCTCGGTTTTTTGGGCCAGCGTTTTACTGTATTGCTCCAGTTCCCGGCGTATTGCATAATAATTCTCCACGGGTTCGGAGCCGTCTGTAGGCATTATATCAAGAATGTGCACGATGATTCGAGTTCTTTCTATATGCTTTAGGAACTCGAAGCCCAGGCCGGCCCCGCCGTGCGCGCCTTCGATTAGGCCTGGAATATCAGCCATTACAAACCTGCGGAAATCGCTTAGCTCAACGATTCCAAGCACCGGCTCGAGCGTGGTGAACGGATAATCGGCGATTTTCGGCCTTGCCGCCGAGCAGCGGGAGATGAGTGTGCTCTTGCCGGCGTTCGGCATTCCGACCAGTCCGACGTCGGCGATGAGCTTTAATTCGAGTCTGAGATTTCTTTCCTGGCCCTTTTTGCCGGGCTTGGCATTTCTCGGTGTCTGGTTCGTTGACGTTGCGAAGGCCTTATTACCCTTGCCTCCTCTTCCGCCGCGACAGATGCGAACTTTCATACCGACCCCGTTGAGGTCTTTTAGCAGCAGGTCCAAATCCACATCGTAGATGAGTGTGCCCGGCGGGACATTGATTATCAGGTCTTCGCCGTCTGCTCCGTGTTTGTTATTTCCTGAGCCGGGCTGGCCGTTCTCAGCTCGCCAGTGGTGTCTGCCTGCGAAATCTAATAAGGTATCGAGATTTTCAACGGTTTGGAAATAGACGCCGCCTCCTCTGCCGCCGTCGCCGCCGTCGGGGCCGCCTTTGGGGATGAATTTTTCACGGTGAAAGCTGACGCACCCGTTGCCGCCGTTGCCTGCCTTGACCCAGATTTTCGCCTCGTCAATAAACACAGCTTGTGCCTCGTATTGCGCATTTTATATAAAAAAAGGATGGTCTCATACCATCCCTTTTCTTTTATTAGCTGTTTAATCTCTGTCAGACGACGTGAACTTTTCTGCCCTGGAAGCGGACTGTTCCAGCCGCTCTTGCGAACAGAGTATAGTCCCTTCCCACGCCGACGTTAGAGCCGGGGAAGAATTTTGTTCCGCACTGACGGACGATTATTGAGCCGGCCTTTACCTGCTGGCCGCCGAAGAGCTTCACGCCTCTATATTGCGGATTGCTGTCTCTACCATTCCTTGAAGAGCCTTGTCCTTTTTTATGTGCCATAAGCAAACTCCTCTATTCGAGTATGTCCTTAAGATTATCGGTTTTTCAAAAACAACATTTTAACTACCTTAACCGGTATTGTCCAGTAAATTTTAAAAATCGGCGATTGTGGGCCGTATATCGAGCTTGTGGATAGATTTTTTATTCGTGCCAGGATGTTTGCTTTAGCCAATCTTCGGCGAACTTCGCAAAGAGGCGAAAATCGACAATGCATAAGGGCTCACCCGGCCAAAAACCGCCAAGCACTTCGTATTGACCACCTGCCGAGTAAGCCGCATCCGGCTGACCTATCGTCCCGCTAAGCACATAAGACCCGCCGCTGGCTGCACCGCTTTCCAGCAATTGGCCGAACGGGCTGTATGTATAGTTTCTTTCGACGCTGCCGGACATATCGATTACCTGCCGCACAGAGCCGAGCCGGTCATTGACATAGAAATATTTACTTGCTGACTGGCCGCCGTCGCTCTGGGCGAGGATTTGGCCGTTGGTGTAGATCGTACAAAGGAGAAGCAGCAACGCAGACACAGCCACCCTAATTTCTGCGCATACCCAAGCTCCAGGCCGAGGTGATAAGCATTCCTCGCTAGTTTTCCATGTAGGCGGATATTCCTTAGTTCTCTGATGCACCGCTTTCTCCATCATCCTTAGATGAAAGAAAGGACAAATATCTCACTCGAATTTTTATGATCCAAAATATGAATCCAGCGTATACTGCAAGTGAGAACAAATCGCTCAATGCAGTATAGTTGGGGGGCCGGAAATAGATGCCCTGGGATCGAAGAATCCAGTAGGCCGGAGTCCCCAAAAGTAATAGTATGAACATGATGTACCAGGCAAACCTCGACTGCTTAAAATAAAAATACAAAAACAACACAATACAGATAATTCGGAACGGTGCGAGTGGATTTAAAGGACCGGAACTCACGAAAGTAATACCCCAGACTCTTTCTACACGTGAAATGGTTCTGTCTACGCATATTTGGAAAACAGTAAAAACCAGCCAAAACACAGCAATGTACACGAACCACCGCATTGGATTGAGATTTGGTCGTTCCTTCATACGCGCATTCTCCCTACCTATTCGGCATTATTATCCCTATCTGCATCTTGAAGATCCCGAAGATCCTCCTTCAGTTTCTCAAAGAGTTCATGGATAGCAAGACCAGCCAATCCAGATTTGGTTGTAGGCGGGTGAGGGTCCCCTAATAGTGCAGCAGGAAACTCGATTGGACCGCCGGGATCGATCGCGTGCCATGAAGCCAATATTCCAACAACTTTTGCAAGCGGTTTCCAGCCATAGCTTGCCACAGTGGAGAATGCATTATATGCGCCTATCATCCCTTGTATACCGAAGCCCTTGAGATCTGTCGTGGCAACCCGGAAGTCGAGCCACTGGTTCCGGAGATTGAGAGTCGTCACAAATCTCTGTGCCATGCCTAAGATACCCACATGAACGGTAGCCATTTTAGCGCGCATCCAACTCCCCACCCATTCTCCCGTCGGATCAATATGGTTAATCGGGTCATTCAAGCAATAGAGGTACACATGCAGTGTCATCGGCTCTGTGAATTTGCCTCTTACGGGGTCGCGGGCGGTGAATCTCATCAGGACAGGGTCGTACATTCGGGCTCGCAAGAAATACTGGCTGATTTCATCGTCGTACCACTGGCCGGTGAACATAAAGGGATTGCTCGGTGCACCCTCTGCTGTACCGCTTTCCAACAATTGGCCGAACGGGCTGTATGTATAGTTTCTTTCAACGCTGCCGTACATATCGATTACCTGCCGCACAGAGCCGAGCCGTTCGCGGAGATAGAAGTATCTTTTCGCTTCATAGTCGCCATCGTGCTGAGCGATTATCTGGCCATTGGGATTTGTTAATCTCATTTATTCTTCTGTTTTTCTATTGGCTCAAGTTTTGAAAGCAAATATTCTCGCAAGATAGGCCAATAACGAAGCTTCTCCAAATCTCTGAGTGTAGTACCATCAGAAAACCCTAAAAATCCCTGGAGCTTATCGAGCTTAAAAGATTTCACCTCCGATAAGGCTCTTACCTCAGGCCGACCAAAGTCATCCTGCCACCTCAGCTGACCGTCGAGAACTCTTAGAGATAGCAGGCATTTGTGACGATGAGCCTGAAGCCACTCGTAGACAAGAATCCCTATACATATAATAATAGGGTATAATGCAAGGAGATACGCCACCCAAATATGAACAACGCGCTCCCTAGCATATATAATTAAAGGAATCCATAAACCTAACCATACCAGAGCGAAAAAACCCGTTCCCATAAACTGTTTCGAAAACGCCCTCTTTTTATTGCGTATCCAATGTGTTGGATGAGAAAATTCAATCTGTCGGATATCCTCCATCCTCATACTCAGGCTTTTCAGGAAGGCATCGTAAAATCTAACGAGTAAGCTGCTTACATTCTTGGGGAATACCCCTAACATACAAGTATCACCGTCCACTAGTTCGAGCTCAAAAATGCTGAGTTTCTGCACATGAGCTCGACTAAACGAGTAAGGGTAAACAGCTTCAACATCAGTCCATTTTATGAGGTGCTCTTTCTTCCCAACGCTTAGCGAAATGGCTTCCTCACTAAAGTCCGTCACTCTATAACAATAAGGGATAACACCCTTGCGCCGCAATAACCACAGCGCGCCACAAATCACGCCCAAAATACATGCCCATAGTCCAACAAGTAACCCGAATATAGTAATTACTCTCATCGCCACACTCATTAGCTAACATTACCAGGGACGTTCATCTGCAGTGCGCCAACCCTCACGGAAGGTATTATCGTACAACCCAGCGAACCAAAGAGTTAAATCTGCTACCACTTGAGCTCCTTGGTTGCCTGCAACCCCCCCGATAACTCCAGTAGGTACACTGCCGGTCCTTCTCGTCCACCCTCCAAACCCCCCACCTCCGATTCCAACAATTACACGTTCAGTTATACTGTAAAAGTTTTCCTTTTTGAAAAGTCCTTCAACCAAACCAGACAACCCGCCGCCAATTGATCCTGAAGTTGTGATTGTGGCTTCGTGACTCATGCCCGCCCAAAGAAATCCCGCTGCCGAGAAATAAGCCAATCCTCCGCCGAGAGCACCATATCCGAGTCCTTCCTTAAAGCCTGTCCAAGCCCCAGCCGCGTCGAAGCCTATACCCTTTCCATACCCTGTCAATCCTTGAACAAAACCCCTCTGCAAACCGCCCATAAGAGCACTCCAGGCAATTGATGTTCCTAGTCCAGAAAGTGTAAATTCCTCACCAGATGGATCCGCCCGATTAATCGGTTCATTTAGGCAATAGAGGTAAACGTGCAGGGTCAAGGGGTCTTTGAATTTGCCTCTTACGGGGTCGCGGGCGGTGAATCTCATCAGGACAGGGTCATACATCCTTGCCCGTAGATAATACTGGCTGATTTCATCGTCGAACCACTGGCCGGTGAACATAAAGGGATTGCTCGGGGCGCCGCTGGCTGCACCGCTTTCCAGCAATTGGCCGAACGGGCTGTATGTATAGTTTCTTTTAACGCTGCCGTACATATCGATTACCTGCCGCACAGAGCCGAGGCGGTCATTGACATAGAAATATTTACTTGCTGACTGGCCGCCGTCGCGCTGGGCGATTATCCGGCTGTTTTCGTAGATATAGCTTTTCACAATACTCTCGCTTTGGTCAAGGTCAAGCTCCATCAATATTACCGGCAGACGGCCTGCAATGTCAACAATATATTTACGTTCACCATTAACACTGGAATTCTTCCAGACGCGATTGCCCATGGGGTCGTATTTCAAATGGATATTGTTGCTGTCGAGATACGCTTTACTAAGTTTGCCGTCCCAATTGTATATGAAGGTTACGGCTGATGTGACCTTCTCTTCCAACTGACCATTATCGTCCCAATCGTATTCCTCTTCGCCTGATTCCATAAGATCGCCGGTATATGTACCATCCGCAACTATAATAGTATCGCCGTTGTTTGCGTCGTTGATAGCAGCCTGAATATTGTCAAAATCCGCAGGGCCATCATCATCAACGGTGATTATTCTCGCCCCGCAAGGAAGCGTCACGAATTTGGCTTACTGTGTTTTTCTTACGGCGAGGGTGTAAATTGGTCTTTTTTGTTTGAGGTATTTTCTTTCGAAGTTTGTACCGACCCATTCGCCCGGCTGAGCGCCTGCGGTTGGGAAGAATTCACCCGGCTCAAGCCGATGCTTGTTCGCTTCGAAAAGCTCTGTTATCAATTCAAAATATTCTGCGTAATCTGTCGCTGCTTTTATAGTGCCGCCGGTCTTTAAGCTGCGGATGAGATGCTCAAGGTTTGCCTGGCAGAAGAATCGTCTTTTGTGATGTCGTCTTTTGGGCCAGGGGTCGGGGAAATAGATATGGAAACAGTCTATAGAATCGGCGGGGACGAATTCGGCTAAAAGGTGCCCAGCATCGGTGCGGATTATCCGGATGTTTGTCAGGCCCCATCGGCCGATGCGGTCAACGGCATAGCGGTAGTACTTGTTGGCGTGTTCGATGCCGAGGAAGTTGACATCCGGCTGGGCCATCGCCTGGTTGAGCAGGAAAGTGGCCTTGCCGGAGCCGATTTCGATTTGGACGGGGCTGGAACGTCCGAAAAGACGGACAAAATCGATTTTGCCGTCAAAATCTTCGTGCTTGAGCGCAACCGAAAGATAGTCTTTTAAGGTTCGAGCCATTGGCGAATCTATTCAAAAAACACAATTTTATGATTTAGGGTAGTTTTACCGCTAAAATCAGGAATATCCCGATGGCAACCCTGTTCTGATAGACGTAAATAAATGTGAAGAGCCACAAAATCAGGGTTCCAACAGTGGTATTATACAAATATAGGACTTTTAGGCGAAGAAGGAAATTGCTTTTCATCTCTATTGTGGCTAAAGTGTATGGAGAGACTATTCGATAAGATCTGTGAACCGGTTGCTTTGCAGGGCGTAGAAATTATAGGACTAAGGCACGGAGACTTTGGAAGGGAATCTGAGGAAATGATACGGCAACTGCTCAGAAGGCGGCGCAGACACGTACTGATAGACATCAACACGCAGCGAGACTTTTTCCTCGCTGGGGGTAATGCGTGCATACGGAATCACCGAAGAGTTTTGGGCCGAGTCCGCAGGGTAATGGCGTGGGCCAGACGCCGCCATATCCCCATAATCTCAATCTGCGAGGTTTACCCCAACCACAACGGCGAGAACGAAGTTGACTACTGTATCGACGGCACGGAAGGGCAAAAAAAGATAGGGTACACGCTGCTCAGCAATCGGGTAAGTTTTGCGGCGGACGACAGTACCGACCTGCCGACAGATTTACTGCAGCGCTACAGGCAGATTATTTTTCACAAGCGCTGTCTTGACCCATTCGACGAGCCCAGAATAGATAGACTGCTGAGCGAAATGCGGGCGGACGAGTTTATTTTAATCGGCGCCAGTACCGAAGGCGCCGTTAAGGCGACGGCGTTAGGACTGCTCCAGCGGGGCAAGAGGGTCAGAGTCGTAGTTGATGCATCAGGTTTGCACAACAAGAAGGATGCTAAGCTGGCTTTGCGAAAGATGGAGGCCAAAGGCGCCAAATTGATTGAGACCAAGCGGCTTGCCGGTATTTCTCATCTGAGGCAGGTGGGGGTATGCAATTGCGATAGCTGTCAGAGAAGAGCGAAGAATCCATCTGCTGAAATCAGTACCGAATACTGAAATTCGTATCTCGCGAAGCATGGTCAGTAAAAAAGCGGGATGCAAAAAGCGTTCAGCACATCAGTCCTTAACGAACCTGTACATAAGAATCACGTTGATATATTTTCCATCTGCGATTTTAACGTGGCGGATCCTGCGGCCCTCCTCGAGAAAGCCCAGTTTTTTGTATAAGCCAATCGCGGGCTGATTCGCGGCAAAAACTTCAAGGGCAACCTTTTCAATTACGGGGTTTTCCTTTGCCCAGCCGAGGAGCGATTTAAGCAGAGCTGTGCCGATGCCCTTGTTCCTGAACTGAGGCAGAACACCCATATGCAGAGTGCCCTGATGCGCAAGTCTTTTGCGAGAGCCATTCTCGAAACCAAGGAAACCTACGAGTGAGCCGTTAACTTCGGCGGTTAGAGTAAGATGGGCCAGCTTATCATAATGTTCTTGAATCCACTCTCTCTCCTCCTCAACGCTCTTATCAAACTCTTCGCGCGTGGTGATATTGTAGAGGTCCTCCGTGAAGATGATATCGGCATATTCCAGTAAAACTTGTGCGTCGTCCGGCACGGCGGTGCGAACGGTGAGCTTTTCGCCGGTTCCCAATTCATATTCTTTTGGTTTTATTTGACCCATTCGAAAATTTCCTTCTGCTCAAACAGAACGGTTTTGCGCGCCATTATAATAAATCTATCCGGTATCGGCGAAGAGGTTTTTCACCTTGTCCGGTTATGATTTGGCTGGCGAACCTGCCGCCGGTTTTTTCGATAATCCGCTGCGAGGCGATATTATCTGCGTGGCAGGTGACAAGCACACGCTCAAGGCCGAACTCGCGAGCTTTCCGCAGCGTCAGTCTGAAGATGAGCGCACCGTAACCTTTTCGCCTCTCGGACGGACGAATATCGTAACCGATATGACCTCCTTCATATCTTAAGTTACCGGCAAGATAATGGCGCAGACGACTGCAGCCGAGTAAGTGCCTGTTGTCACGCACAAGCCAGAATGTGCTGCAAGGGACCCAGCCGTCGGGCAGGTTCAGGCCCTTTGCGTAATCGTGGAGCCTGGCCACGTAGCTGTTAAAGTTTTCGACGGCCTCGGCGTACATATCTGCGTATAGTTTCTCGCCGGCGGCAATATACTCGGCGGCCATAGATTGAAACTCGGCTTTCAGTTCAAGAGTCGGCTCAATAAGTTTGATTTTTTCTTCGCTCATTTTTTCACCTGTCCGATTTTTGGCAAGCCAATAAAAAAAGCCTTCCAGAGTTGTTTGCCCTGGAAGGCTTTAAAACGCGAAATATAGCTATCTCAGGGCAATTTAAGACCTCCGGTCATATCAACGCTGATTATGTTAAGAAGATGCCACCTGGTGCGCAGGGAAGTTGCGGGGCAACAATGTGCTTGCTTTCGAATGTTTTGTCTTGTAATGCTCATATCAACTCTCGCATCCGTTAAAGTTAATGCACTAACATCACTTGTAACGTATGAATCGGCTGTTGTCAAAACAAAACATAAAAAATTTCTTTTAGGAGAGATTTGCACCGGCAGCCAAAGACACTCGAATGTCGAACGTGCATCTAATGTTGCTTGAGCCGCTGGTTGCCGATGCTGCCCTGCAATTAATTGTACTCTTAAGAGCCCAGGATAAAGCCGAGCGGGGCAAATTGCGAAAGTTAACCATTGACCAAATCGACGGATAGGGTAAAATACTATTTGATTGAGAAGTTATTTGTGA
>CAZQYB010000082.1:0-11786 GCA_964597535.1 uncultured Pirellulales bacterium
CAAACCAACTCTGCCGCGTCCAATCGGACCATAATTTAACTTTCACAGCCGCCACACCCTTGCCGCCCGGCCTATCAAGCACACGCCCGATTACGCTAATTTCGTGCCCTGCCAGCTCGCCGGCTATGCCGAGCTTCTCAAGTTGCTCAGGTCTTTCAAATGCGACGTGGCCATCAAGGAATGAAACGTTCGTCCCCTTACCTTTTCGCAACAGAGTCTTGTCGTAAGCTATTACAGTATCGGGCGCATCCACTGTCGTCTTTCCTTTGCCAAGATATTCGATATTTGCAAGGAACCATTCCAAATCTTTCTCACTAACATAATCCTCTTTATGCAATTGTTGCAAAGTATCCGGCAATTTCCCTTCCTCGTCTTCATTTGCGTATATGATTAGCGCCTTGCCCAATCCTTGCAACTTCTTCGCTGATTCGATAACTTGACGCAGTTCTTCCTCCCCGTCCTCGCTTATCGCAATCTCACTTCCTAAAATACGAACTTTTGTCTCTGCCGGAAATTCCAGCTTGAACATTTTTCCATCAGGTTCCGGCATATCAAACTGAACATTCGTAATTGTTATTTTCTCCTCCAAACGAGGTTTTGCCAAGACATCCAAGCCGGACGTGTACCTGACTTTTTCTCGCTTGCTGAGAAACCAAATACCGTTAGTATATCTTTTTAGCTCGTAATCATCTCCCAGCAGCTTAACATCATCAGACGACCGAACGAGTTCCCGCTTGACGATATTGTATCCCCGATTACCATCAACGGTAATCAAGTCATATAACTGTCCTTCGGGTTCAGTAATCTTCAACACATATATGCCAGAAACATCATTCTCCAACAATTCCAATTTGAATTTATACTCTTCCAGCTGCTCCTTACTATGCTGCAGAGGGTTGCTGCCGAACAAGAGTTCCGTCAACAAAGAGGTATTGCGCTCTTCTGACGCAATGTACCCACTCTTTCCTCCACGTTCGTACCCTTCGGCTAACTCTTCCAGCTTCCGCTGCTCGGCGCCATCAAAAACTGACGTTGTACATAGAACACGAAGTGGCTCCCCGACAACTTCTCCCTCGTAGTATTCCTCACGCCTTTCGATTCGAGAACGCTTGCCACTAATCACCGCATTGCTTTTCTCTATCACCGGCTCTTTAGTTGGCCGTTTCTTTTTCGTCCGATAACGATAATAGTATGAATGCGCCAAATCCTTTTCGCTCACCCATTCTATTCGCATATTCCCAGCCGGCCTTTGCGCTCTGCGCACCTTCGCCAGAATTGCGTCTACATCCATCCCCTCCTTGACTGCTTCCATCTGAGCTTCCGCCTTACTCAAAAACAACGACCGGTTAATTGTGTATCTCCCCCTTGGCTTTCTTTTTCGTCGAGATACGTAGGACGGCCAAGCCTTCCAACCTCCTTGTCCCGTTGCCCAATGTGCCTTATAGCCGTTACCAGGCTCGATACAAATGCAGATACCCGCCTCATTACCTAACCGCCCCTGTATCACTATCGCCTCCGGGCATATGTTCTTTTGTCGATTATGGCCTCTCAATCTCAGCCGCACTATATCTCCAAGTTGCTTGTAATCGTTAGGATTAATGTGAGCTATTTCCCAAACATATCCCTCGGGCATAGTAACAACAGTTCCACTGTCCTCTTGCCAGTTCCTCTCAAGGTACAACTTTCTATCCCGCAAATCTATTACCAGATTAACGTTATACTCGCTACTACCTATATCATTAGGCTCGGGCTGAGTGGCCCTCCATGCACCCAGCAGTGCATCCAGCTTCGGTGAAAGCACTTTGTAATCACGATTTTCCTTCTCCTGTTCCTTTTTAAGTCTCTTGGAAGTTGCTTGCTTTTCCGATCGCTGAGTCAGGACCAGTGTTGTCGGCACGGCGGCCAGCGCCAATACCAACACAGCCATTGCAGCTATTAAGCTCGGGCGCTTGTAGAATTTTTTGCCGGGGCTCATAATCGTCTTTATTCGGTCCTCGATATTCTTTACCGGCCCCGCTATAGCCAAAGACGGAATCGGCAGCGTAGCTTCGTGCTCCGCAATCAGCGTATTGACTATCGCTCTGCTGTAATCTTTCGCTTTTGCACCCAGCCGCGCAATCGCCATCTCATCACAGCATTTCTCCCGTTCAGCCCGGATTTTCTTATTCGCCCACCACACGAAAGGATGAAACCAGAATATCGCCTGAGCAATTATCTGCAATAAATTCACCGCAGCATCAAATCGCAAAATATGGCTCAGCTCATGCCCTAAAACGCCCCGCCGGCTCTCGTCACCCTTCACACCAACGAAGTTGCCAGGTAGATAAATACTGCCCCGCATCAGGCCCCACACAAACGGCTGACCTATCCCCTCAACCAGCCAGACCTTCGGAACAGTCTTTACACCCAGCTCGGCAAATAACTTCTCAATCCCGCTTTGCAGTTTAGCCGGCAGCGCCCTTCGCTCTCGCCTGAGCCACTGATTGACCCGCAGCGCTTTTATCACAGCGGCCAAAACAAATACACCTACCCCAATAATCCAGACGACTGCCAGCCATTGCCGGAAAGTAACTTCCGCCAATCTTTCTGCGATACTCGGCTCCACCGGCGGCGCCAAAACCGTCCGTGACGGCAAAGTCACCGGCCCGGTTGGCACCACCTCAACCATCACAGCAACAGCCGGAATCTCAACGGGAGTTGTCACCACCGGCTCGGCGACCTCCTTTTGCGGCAAGACTGCCAGTGTTATTGTAAGTAGAGGCGGCACCAAACACTTGGCCAGAACAATCAGCCACAGCAGATACCGAACGTGCGCGCTTTTATTTTTCACCGCTAACGATACCGCTGCTATTGCCACAGCAAGCACCCCTATCTGCCAGCTTTGAGTCAGCAGATAATCTATGATTTGAGCGTGAAGATTTTCCATTTTTCCTTTCTCCTGAATCCTGCCAATTTTTTACTTCTTACTTTTTACTTCTCACTTTTACCTTTCCGCTTGCCAGTTCTTTTAGGCCTTCGATATCGTCCGCGCCTATTTTGCCGTGCTCCGCCAGATACTGCATAAGTGGGACAGGGTCGCCGCCGAAGAGTCTGTCTAAAAAGTCGCTGACCGACCTTTTTATAACGTCTTCGCTTTTGACCGCTGCGAAAAAGACGTGAGCTTTACCCCGCGCCTCGTGTTTCAGGTAGCCTTTCTTTTCCAGCCGACGCAGCAGCGTTTGGACCGTTGCGTAGGTTATTTTTCTTTTAGCGGGCAGTTTCTCGCAGACATTCTGTACGGTTGCCTTGCCGAGTTGCCAGACGATTCTCAAAATTTCGGTTTCAGCCGGGCTCACTGCCGGCGGTATTCGCTTTACCATAATAATTCTCCTTTTACAAGTGTACAATTACTATATCGTACATTTGTACAACTTGTCAATAAAAAAAATAAAAGTTTTTTAAATTTTTCTCCCCCGGCCCACCTGCCGTAAACAACACCGCAAACCGCCAACTCCCTTTCTCAAATCAACTGTTTATGCCTCCCTACGTAATCCATTCTATCCTTTAGAGATTTCTCGTCAAAGCAATATCTTTTGTCATAACCTCTGGTCCACACTCTTCTGACAAACCCTTTCGCCTGCAAAGCGACCCTGTCAAACGCAGCAGCATTTTTTTGCCTTTGAAATAGGTTCGACGGTTCGACCTTGCTCACCGCAGGCAAGCTCACTACAGGTTGGGTTTGATACCTATGGCATAAATTGGGTTTGTTTTGCCCGCGTCTGCGAAGTGGTACATTTTCATAATACTTTGTTAAAACAGAACTTACGTTCATTTGAGCATCCAGCAAATTGGGTTTGTTTTCTTTATTCGTGATTCGTGGATCGTGATTCGTGGTTCGTAGTTCATAGTTCGTAGTTCGTGGCTCGTCGCTCGTGACCCGTGTCTTGTGACTAATGCCCTGGTTCCCTTATCCCCTGCTGCCTGATGCTCTGATTTGCTGATCCCCTTATGCTCTTGTGCTCTTATATCCTTGTGACTTCTGTCTCCTGACCCCTGTTCTCATTATACCATACTTCTACCAAAAGTTCAACGATTATCTAACAAAAATAACAAAAAAAACGGCCTAAAAAGCACTTTTTTTGGTCATCCTGAGCGTCAGCGAAGGATATCCCCCCCAATCATCAATAATCATTCATCCTTAATCATTTCAAACGCCCCCCTGTTGTAAACAACGCAGTAAAACCACTGTGGATTCCTTAGAATCACTAGACTCGATAAGCTCTAAGGCTTCTTTGAACGCAAGTCTTCAACTTTATAGCTTGGCGGAGGATTGAATTTGAACACCTCGTCCGGTATCAAAGGATTTAACTCGACCTTTTCAAAAGTGTATACTTCCTTCTTTTTCAAGCTGCCCTCAAAGTCGTACTCTATTATACTTGCATTCCGCGGAAAACCTTGTGCATCAAAGTTGCTGCACTCCCTTATCAGGAAAGGTTTGTTGGAAGCATTACGGGTCTCACAGTAATAGACTCGTGAATAGTCTTCTCTATCGCAAACTATAATAATTCCCGGCTCGACACAGTCTTTGCAAAATTTAACTTCTATTCGATCTCTGGCATTAGGGTCGTTTGGCTCCGGACAAATCCTCACACTCATATTATCCAATTCACCAGTGCTGGCCAGCCTGTCAAGCTTTCCAGTATCGGGCTCATAACCGACCCCCGTCGATGTATCCTGTTTCTGCCCAAGGATTGACTGTAGGTCTATAGGAAAAGCTGCGAATTTGGGCACGTCGCTCCTCTTCCACCTTGCCCCTCTTTTGTTTGTTATAGTTGCGCTTTTCATCTTGTGGTAGTAAACAAAGGATGTGAAATCACCTTGTGGTTGGTCTCCAAAATTCACAAATGTCGCCTCATACGGCGTATTTGGCCCAAGTACCACTGCTGACCGGGTTTGTTCATGAGGTGTACCTTCCAGCAATATCATTTTGGGCCAACTGATCACTTGGTCTAAACACTGACGATGGCCATCTATTCTTATCCTTTTTTTCATCCTGCGCCCAGCTTCTTGTTCCTTGACTGCTCTTTCCACATTTAGCTGAATGTTTCTACTGCGCATCTCAAGCTCCGCAGGAGACAGATTTTCTTTTGGTCCCTCTCTTTTATCAAAGGAGTTCTCAAGCATTCGGCGAAATTCTTCGACCGACTTTGGAGGTTTTGTTATCTCTTTGTATAACGTAACGTCAATACTGCGCGGAGGCTCCTTCCACGCTGCCGCTACCAATTTGCCCACCTGCTCTTCGCTGGGAGGATTGCCTGGCCCTGCCTCGGCGTACAAACCGATACAAGCCAATAACAAAACTACAATTCTCACATTAACCTTCATTTTTCGACTTTGCTGGAATCACAAGAACAGGATCCATTCGCCGATCTATTATTGTATAATCATCACTAACATTTAATTCAAACACATCATCAGGAAGCGACAAACCAATACTTACGTTTTGGATATTTATTATATCCATCTTCTTTTCTTCACACTCATCATAAAAATACTTCTGAACTATTAAACGTGGGTACAATATCCCACTTTCCTTATCCTCTAAGAATTTCGAAAATTCAGATATTCGCTTTTCGCACGTGCCATCTTCGTTATACCAGACTAACTTGTAACACCGTCCCCAATCATTAACATCGAGAAACATTTCATAAATAGAGTGTTTATTTTTCAAATCAAAAAGTTCGATTACTACGGTATCCATTCCTGCGATTTTAACAATTCCTTTACGTCTAAACTCCCTAGTTGTTATGTCAACATTAGGGTCGACGTCAACATTAGGGTCGACGTCAACACTATTAGTGCGCCAAAGACGAATTATATCTTTTGCGATCTCACTGTGACCTACAAAAGTACCGTAAGTAAGAGCATCTCTGCTCGCACCCCATCTAAATTTGTCACTGAATGACACCAGTTTCCTCTTTTTGTCTATCCTAAAATTCGCCTCGTTATTGTTTATATGCACTGCGTCGTAACTCTCTTTTTCTTTTTTCTCATCTCCAAAAACTATTAAATCTTCACGATACTTCGAGAAGCCATTTATTTGTACTCGTAATTGATACAAAAAAAACTCCTCCTTATTGGCAGACAGGAAACCAGCGCTCTTGATCTTACTATTGGATCTTTTGGAATTCTTCCGAATTTTTTCGTTTTTTTGTTGCCGCTGTTTTCTTCTCGACTCCGTAAAACTTGGAGAATTAATCGTTTTTTTAGAAAAAGTCACGTCTATTGGTAACGTCGCTCGACTTCTACTTCTTTCCCAAGCACTATAGAGACGGCCCTTTTCTCCTTCGTCCAGCGGTCTTGAATCTACAGCTAAACAAATACCTGTAAAAGAAGAAACAATAAATAACTGACAAACAATTGCATTTCTGAAACTTTTCATAATGACTCCTTACACTTTTATTAAAGTCATATGTTCTTATCTAATTCTAGTAGAACAGGAAGAAAAAGCATTTACAGCTCGAATTAAGATGGTGATAGGTTCGAAGAAATTACTCTTGCTTCTGACCTCAACCCATTCCGAAACGACAGAATCTGTCACGTTATCAGAATACACATAAAGAAGTCTGTATTGGTCTTTATTAGGAATTCGACTTAGATCAAAATCATGTTTAGGTATAGCGTTATCCTCTAGACCAACAAATCTTGCTTTGATAGAAGATGAACTCGTTTCACATTCTAAATCTGATGGTGAAATGGCTTCTGGCAAACGGAAGAGAATCGTTCTCTTCCACGAGTTACTATCAAGGACACCAAGGTTTATCTTTGTTGGTGCATATGAAATATTCTTATAGTTTCGTCTCACACGAGCTTTCAATTTAAGAACTTTTTCTGGCATATGTTTGTCATTTGTGACAAGCGTTAATTCTCTAATGATTTCCCCAACAAAACCTTTAGGATTAAATTTAACAGGAAGTTCGCAAGCCTCTCCCGGATAAAGTGTTTTAGGTGTTGAAAAACTGGAGGTTGTACATCCACAAGAAAATCTTACCTTGTGAATAATCAGTTGATCTGACCCGGCATTTATTAAACTAAACTTTGTCTCCACAGGTTCATCCTCACGAATCTCCCCTAAATCAATAATCGTATCACTGATAAGCAATTCAGAACCATTATCGAAACTATTGAAAGATTCATTAACACTTGAGCATGAAACACAAGACACCATGATTAATATAGCACAAAAACAGCAAAAATCAAGGAAAAAAATGCAAGCATTTTTGGTGATTGGTTAATGGTAATTGGCCAGAGCCATCCCCAAGCTGCCCTTGAGGCTGCCACCCGCCGCGCATCAAGTACCGCGCATCAAGATTTATCCGCCGGAGGCGGAATCGAGCATCCACTCATCCACTAAGTATGAACAATGAACTGCGAACTCAGAACTGCGAATTGTTACGCGCGCACATTTGCGCAAGGGGGTGTCAAAAACATGCTCAAAAAGTACCTATTTCTGCGCACTTTTGCGCCAAATGTGCGCACTTTTGTCTATTTTGTTCAACTTTTGTTCATTTTTGTCCAACTTTTCACGGTAACTTGCGCAAATGGTTCGAAAACCTGCGCGT
Organism: uncultured Pirellulales bacterium; assembly: GCA_964597535.1. Lineage (GTDB taxonomy): Bacteria > Planctomycetota > Phycisphaerae > Sedimentisphaerales > Anaerobacaceae > CAZQYB01. The sequence continues at coordinate 7,602 of CAZQYB010000082.1, forward strand.
TTGTGCGCGCATTTTCCGTCCTGTCCCGCATAACCAACTGTCCATTTATCTTCAATCTCAACCCCTAAATCTGTCTCCTATACTCTGTCCGCTACCCGCTGTTGGCTATCCTTCGCCGACTGTCAAATTGGCGTAAGCAATGTTTTTCTTATGCCAAAATCTGCATTTGCTGCAGGCAAAATTAGTGCTCCTCTACTTTAGTATATGTAATTTTATATCGCATAATTGCCGTAAACGTAAGCAGTTAGAACAAAACACCCGTAAACATCTCTTTGACCGCACAAAAGCTGGCATCTGTTTTGCGAATGTGATATAAATTAGGCGCAAAATTAACGATTGAACCACCTGAAACGGTAGATAAGGAGAGAAACAATTATGGCAGTTAAAGAATTGGCATTCAAATCCGAAGCAAGAGCCGGACTGCTCGCCGGCGTTGAAAAACTCGCAGCAGCAGTAAAATCAACCCTCGGCCCACGTGGCCGAAACGCCATCATCGACAAAAGCTGGGGAGGACCAACCGTAACCAAAGACGGTGTAACCGTTGCTGAAGAAATTGAGCTTATCGACAAAAACGAAAACCTCGGCGCAAAACTGGTAAAGGAGGCGGCAAGCAAAACATCAAAAATCGCCGGCGACGGAACCACAACCGCTACTGTGCTCGCCGAAGCCATGTTCAAAGAAGCATATCGAAATCTGGCAGCCGGTGCAGACGCTATGGCCCTGAATCGCGGTATGCAAAAGTGCACCAAGGCGGTAATCAACAAGCTGGCTTCCCTGGCAAAACCCATTGATATCACCAAAAAGGATGACATAATCAATATCGCTTCGGTATCGGCAAATAATGATGTGGAAATCGGAAAGATTATGGCCGAAGCTTTCCAGCGTGTCGGCAAAGACGGCGTCATCACAGTCGAAGAAGGTAAAAGTCTTGAGACAACTGTTGACTTTGTCGAAGGCATGCAGTTTGACCGCGGTTATCTTTCTCCGCACTTCGTAACCAATCCCGAAAATATGGTCTGCGAACTCGAAAAACCCTACCTCCTCATCCACGAAGACAAAATCAGCAATGTCGCCAAGCTTGTACCGCTGCTGGAAAAGACTGCAAAAAGCAAAAGAGCCCTGCTGATTATCGCCGAAGACGTCGAGAGCGAAGCATTAGCAACGCTGGTAGTCAACAAATTAAAAGGTGTCCTGCAGGTCGCAGCCGTAAAAGCCCCCGGCTATGGTGACCGCAGAAAGGCAATGCTGACCGACATCGCAACCCTCACAGGCGCTGAGCCGATTTTCAAGGACATGGGTATCGAACTGGAAAATGTCAGCGTCAAACAACTCGGACAGGCCAAAAAGGTAACTATCGACAACGACAACACCATCATCATTGAGGGTGCCGGCGGCAAGGAGACCATCAGCGGCAGAATCAGGCAAATCCAGAGCGAAATAGAAACCACAACCAGTGATTACGACCGTGAGAAACTACAGGAACGGCTCGCCAAGCTTACCGGCGGCGTCGCTCAAATCAATGTTGGGGCCGCCAGTGAAGCAGAAATGAAACAGAAAAAAGCTCGAATTGAAGACGCCCTTCATGCCACCCACGCCGCTATCGAAGAAGGCATCGTCCCCGGCGGAGGCGTAGCCCTTATTCGCTGCATCGATGCGGTCATGCAATTAAAACTCAAAGGCGATGAGCAAACCGGTGCAGATATAGTGGCAAAGGCACTCACAATGCCCTGCTACTACATCGCCGCTAATGCGGGGGCAACTCCGAACATAGTAGTTAGTAAGGTCGCCGAAGGCAAAGGCAGCTTCGGCTATAACGCTGACACAAATAAATACGAAGACCTGACGGAAGGCGGCGTTATCGACCCCGCAAAGGTAACACGAATCGCTTTGCAGAATGCTGTAAGCATAGCCGGCCTGCTGCTGACCACTGACTGTCTTGTTACCGAAAAGCCAAAAGAAAAAGAAGAAGTGCCGGCTGGCCCCGGCGGAATGCCACCGGGTGGTATGGGCGGAATGGGTGGTATGGGCGGAATGGGTATGATGTAACACAGTCACCGCCAGAGAAGCAAGCTTGTGGTTAATAAAAAAATATAAGACTCAGGAAGAAAGTAATGAGAAAAAAAACAACCGGTACTGCATTTGTGACCGCGGCAATTGCTATATTGTGTGTTTCGATGGTCGTGGGCTGCAAAAAAGTAAAGTCTGTCCCGACCGCCGAGGAACGAATCAAATGGTGGCGTGATGCACATTTCGGTATGTTCATTCACTGGGGATTATATAGCATTCCCGCAGGAGAGTGGAAGGGGGAAAAAGGCGGCGGCTACAGCGAATGGCTTATGCACAAGAAGAAAATTCCCGTCAAGGAATACGAGCAATTAGCTAAACAATTTAATCCGGTCAAATTCAATGCCGATGAATGGGTCAGGTTAGCCAAAAGAGCCGGTATGAAATACATCGTGACTACAGCCAAGCATCACGATGGCTTTGCAATGTACCATTCAAAAGTCAATCCCTACAACATTGTGGATGCGACCCCGTTTAAGCGTGACCAAATTAAAGAGCTCGCTGAGGCCTGTCGGAAAGGGGGCATCAAGTTCGGTTGTTACTACTCCGTAGACCGGGACTGGCATCATCCCGACGCGTTTTGCGCCAACCAGGGAGAAGGTAACACGTGGGATTATCCTGATGACAGCAAGAAAGATTTTAACAAGTATCTTCGTGAAAAGGCCTTGCCGCAGGTTAGGGAAGTACTGACTCGGTACGGGCCACTTGCGATAATTTGGTTTGATGGTGTGGGCACAAAGACAGCCGAGCAGAATGAAGAAATAATAGCGATGGTTCGCGAACTGCAGCCCTATTGTCTAATCAACAGCCGACTGGGCGATTGGAAAACATTCAAATGGGGCGATTACAGGTCAATGGATGATAACAGGGTTGCCGATAAATTACTGCCCTATGGCTGGGAAAATCCTGGAACGATAAATAAGACGTATGGATACAGTAAGAATGACCAGAAGTGGAAATCCACCAAAACACTAATTCGGATGCTTGTCGATATTGTCAGCAAGGGCGGCAATTACCTATTAAACGTTGGTCCCACTGCCGAAGGGGTAATTCCTCAGCCCAGCGTTGAGCGGCTGCGTGCGATGGGTAAATGGCTGGACAAGAACGGCGAAAGCATTTACGGAACGTCGGGTAGCCCGATTGGCAAATTGCCCTGGGGCCGATGTACCGCAAAGCCAGGCAAGCTGTATCTGCACGTTTTCGATTGGCCTGCGGACGGCAAGCTAAAAGTGCCAGGCCTGAAACAAAGGGTCAAGAGAGCTTACCTTCTCGATAAAAAGAGCAAGCTAATTGTTACGCACGAAAATGAGCAGACCATTGTCCTTGCCCCCGATGGCATCGCGATGGACCCTATTGACACTGTCGTAGTGCTGGAAATAGAAGCAAAATGAAAAATCAGGAACTCGAAAAGGATGTGAATTAAGGAGCAAGTTATGAAACTTAGACCTTTGGATGACAGGGTTGTAGTAAAACAATCAGACGCGGAAGAGAAAACGGCCGGCGGGATTATTCTGCCGGACACGGCAAAGGAAAAACCGCAGATTGGAAAAATCGTTGCCATCGGACCCGGTAAACTGCTCGACGACGGCAAACGCAGCAAAATGTCCGTAAAGAAAAACGACAAGGTCATCTACGGCAAATATATTGGAAGTGACGTTGAAATCGACCAGGAAAAATATGTCGTTCTGAGGGAAAGTGACATCCTGGGAATTATTGAAAAGTAAAAAAATAGTTCATAGTTCGTAGTTCAGAGTTCATAGACTATGAGTGAAAAAACGATAGCTAAAAACTAAAAGAGGTAATGCAAAATGGCAAAGCAATTAATGTTTGATGAAACGGCACGGGCACATCTTAAGGACGGCCTGGCACAACTCGCTGCAGCGGTAAAAGTCACGCTGGGGCCGACCGGCAGAAATGTTATCCTTCACAAAAGCTGGGGTTCCCCGAAGGTGACAAAGGACGGCGTCTCGGTCAGCAAAGAAATCGAGCTGCCCGAACCATTCAAAAATATGGGCGCGAAAATGGTCAATCAGGCCGCCAGTAAAACCTCGGATGTAGTCGGCGATGGTACGACAACTTCAACGGTACTGGCGGAAGCAATTTACTCGGAAGGTCTAAAAC
>CAZQYB010000083.1:0-11768 GCA_964597535.1 uncultured Pirellulales bacterium
ATACCCTCGCCGGTAATCGCACTGGTTTTAACAACTTCCGTCTCTCCACCCCATTCAGCCGGCGTTAACCCATGCTCAGATAACCGCGAGTAAACACGATTTATATCGCAGCCCGGCAAATCTATTTTATTCAACGCCACAATAACAGACACGTTTGCCGCCTCGCAGTGTGCTATCGCCTCTATCGTTTGTGGCATAACCCCATCATCAGCAGCGACCACCAGCACCGCCACATCGGTCATATTAGCGCCTCTGGCCCGCATAGCTGTAAAAGCTTCATGTCCCGGCGTATCAAGGAATGTTACCTTCCCATCTGCCCAGCTAACTTGATATGCTCCGATATGCTGCGTAATACCACCGGCCTCACCCGCCGTAATATCAGATGACCGAATCTTGTCCAACAAGCTGGTCTTTCCGTGGTCAACATGCCCAAGCATTGTAGCCACCACCGAGCGTTTGGTCAGATTCTTTCTCGGTCGTTCTTCAAATTCGGCTCGTATCAGTTCTTCCTGCCCACTTTTACGTTCTACTACCAATTCAGTGCCGAACTCCAGAGCAACCAGTTCCGCAACGTCGGCGCTTATAATCTGATTCGCACTGGCCATTACCCCCTGCTGCATCAATTTAGTGATAATGTCCGCTGACTTGACCGCCAAAGCCGAAGATAGCTCCTTTACCATAATTGGCTCGCTCACAAAGGATTTTTGGGGCCTGACCGGCACCGCAACTCCCTGCTCGAGCTTAGTAACAACTCTCCTCGTCGGCCTTAATCGCAGTCCTTCCCCGGAAGCCGCATCAAGACGGGCCCGTCTTTCTTCAATATCTCTTTGTCCCCACTTACCGAATTTGGCCCTTCTGACAGTTTCCACATTACGCTCATCCTGCCGACGACCATGTGTTCTCTCTTTGAGTCGCTTTGTTGGTCGTCTTTTGTCCTTTGTCGCAAAAGTTGGCTTTTCCTCCGCCGGTTCGCTATACATCAACGGCTCAGTAACAGCCGCATCGTACCTTGTCCTCGGCTTCCGTCTTGGTGGCAACGGCTCCGGAGATTCAACTCGGATAACCTGTGGGCCACTCAGTCGGGCCGGCTCAGGCTTTTCCAAAATTGGCCCGGCAGGCAATATCGGCTCCGGCTCGGCAGGTGCAGTAACCTCTTCTTCAACTTTTTCGGCTGCCTGTTCCGGCGTTGGTTCCGGTTCCTCTGCGATTACCTCAGTGGCCTCGGCGGTCGATTTGGTCCGTTTTACTTTCTTTGCTTTTGCTTTCTTTACTTTTGCTTTCTTTACTTTTGCTTTTTTTACCTTTGCTTCTTTTGCTTTTGCTTCTTTTGTCGGCTGCTTCCGCTTTACCTTTTTCTTGATACGGACCTTCTTTAAATCCACCTTCTGGGCCGTCTCAACCGTTGTGATATTTTCCCCTTCGCTAAACCATTCATGAATAGTCGCCGCCAAACCCGCTGATATGACCGACATATGGTTCTTAACGTCCAGACTTTCATCCTGACACTTCTTCACAATAGCAGAGCTTTTTACACCAAGCTCCTTGGCCAAAATGTAAACTCTTGTCGTAGCCATTTCCGTATCTTGTATAAAAGCGAATATCGAAATTCGCGGCTAACTCAAAATTCAAATGTTCAAAATGCTATTCAAACTGTTTTGAATCTTCTATTTTGGTCATTTGGTATTTGTTCCGTATTTCCTGCTTCGAGCTTTTATTGTTCGTTATCCGCCGTTCCCGCTTGCTGTTGCAGCAGGTCTTCCGCCTGCTTCTTTTTCGACTCAGCCGCCAAACGTTTCGTTTCTTCGACTGCTGCCGCAACCAATTTCCCGGCAATCTCCGCATCAACACTCAGCTCGTTAATCAGCGGTTCAGCCCCCACATCCTCCAAATCCAAAACGGATATAACACCCAGCGCTATCAGCTTGTCAACCACTGTATCATCAGCAGCTTCTACACTCTTGACACAGCTTGTCAGCCGTTCGATGCCCAGATTATATTCGTCCGGCGTTAGTATATCGATGTCCCACCCGGTGAGCCTCGCAGCCAACCGGACATTCTGCCCATGTTTTCCGATAGCCAGGCTAAGCTGGTATTCATCCACTACCACAGTTGCTCTTCCCAATTCAAAGCATAAGGCGATTTCGGTTATCTTTGCCGGCATCAACGCGTTTGTGATAAGCACCTGAGACGAATCATTCCAGCGAACAATATCTATTTTCTCTCCGCCGAGCTCATCAACTATGTTCTTTATCCTGCTGCCTCGCACACCCACGCATGCTCCAACAGGGTCAACCTTGTCGTCAAGGGAGGCAACCGCCACCTTCGTTCGGTACCCAGCTTCCCGTGCCAGAACTCGTATTTCGATAATGCTTTCAGCAATTTCCGGCACCTCTACATCAAATAACCTGCGGATAAAATCAGGATGTGTGCGAGAGAGGATGATTTTGACCTGATTGGAAACTTCCTTTACATCGAGAATCAGGCATCGAATTCTTTCGCCCGGCCGATGCGTCTGACCCATTATCTGTTCGTTTTTCGGCATAAAGCCCTCGGTGCGACGGTTCAAGTCAACAATCAGTGTTCCACTTTCATACCGCACAACCGAGCCGCTTACGATTTCGCCTCTTCGCTGGACGAACTCGGCATAGATGCTGTCTCTTTCGTCAGCCCTTATCTTCTGTATCATTACCTGCTTGGCTGTCTGAGCGGGAATTCGACCGAGCTGCCTTATATCGATTTGCACATCATCCTTAAAGGCGGCAATCTGCCCGGTAGCACGGTCGATATTTACCACTACGTTGCTGTCCGGCTCACCAAAATGCTTCCTGGCTGCCGAAACCATAGCTTCTTCCAAATCGGCAAATATGGATTCCCTGTCGATGTTTTTGTCGCGTGCAATGTTGTCCACAATTCTTAATAGTTCCTGATTCATTGTTCTTTCTTTTCCTAAGCCGGCACCGATTTTGGGGTGCCGAGCAAAAAAAAGTGGAAACTTCCTACAAGTTTCCACTTCAACGACCAGACCGAACAAAGGATGTATCCTGCTTTACATCACATTAGCCGCCTCCGGTAGGGTAGCCCATTTCGCAATAAATTGAAAAATGGGAACCCGGCAAAAACCCTTGCTCGTCTCGCCGCGATGAAGCGAAAACACCGTTTCCCAAGCTACCATTTGCGCAAGAACACAACCGCACAGGTTTTGTGTTCGCTTACTCTGCACGGTTCGCTAATCCTGTCAAAACCATTTTCAGCACCTTTAGTTTAGCTTTGGCAGCCGTTAATCCTTACAACCAAACCTATTATACTAATCGTCCAGTGTGCCGGCGGCAATAACTTTTTTACCGAATTCGCATAATTTTTAGCTCAAATAGGGTGCAAAGAGAAACTCGCTTGATAACCCAAAAACCCTCAAACTGCCAAAATGCGTGCCTCAACCGCCTTTTTGGGGCTGATGACCGTTTTTATGCTCCCAAATCAGGACAACAGATAGTTCTTGGTATAACCCCGAATTTGGCAAATTTCGCAGGTTAACGGATTCATAAGGAAAGTGGTTGCTGAGGGTAAATGGACAATTGGTGAGGCGGGACAGGGCCGAAAATGCGCGCGCAAATGCGCAAGTCGGCGGAACAAAGTGGGGAAAAATTGACAGAAATTATAAGAAATCTCAAAAAATGCGTTAAAAACTACTGCTCTGTCTCACTGATTTGGGGAGTTGTCATTGCGAGCCCCTTAGGGGCGCGGCAATCTCCGGTACGAAGATAGAGATTGCTTCGCTTCGCTCGCAATGACACCCATCAATCGAATAGAGACGGAGTACTACGAGAAATTACAAAAAATGAACCGTTTTTGAGCACGTTTTTTCTACCCCCTTGCGCAAATGCGCACTTTGTGCCCGTCGATAGCAGCTCACTTTACTTATTTCGTTTGATGAAATATCGCTAAGATGCTACCGTAAAAAAATAACACAATATTCTCAAGAACTTTAAAAAACAGAAAAGGAGAAGAATTATGAAAAAGAGAGAATTTTATCAAAAATCTCAAAAAGGAAGTATTGATATTGGTAAATGCATCGGTTTTCTAATATCCCTTATCATTCTTGGATTTATTGGCTATGGAATTTCCCAGCTTATCAAAAGTTGGGGCGAAGCAGGAGAAGAGTATGGCAAAGTTTTGATAAAAACAAAAAGAAAGAGTATGACCTTAAATTGTCAGAACAATCTCCGGGTAATATGGAAAGATTTACAAATATACGAAATTGAAAATGATAGTTTCCCTTCCTCATTAGAAGAACTGGCAGAGTGGGCAGGGAGCTCAAAGCTGATATATTGTCCAGAGCCTAACGGCCAGGAATATTCCTATATCCCTGGTCAAAATATGAATATGTCTCCTGAAAATGTTTTGGCTTACGAGTCCGAACCAGCCCACGATGAGTGCTGCAATATATTACGACTGAATGGCCAGATTGAGCTGCTTAGTCCCGAACAAACTCAAATAGCTGTAAGCGAAACGTTAGATAGACTTAAACGTTAGGACATAAGAAAAGATGATATGAGATGTTTTGAAATTGAATTGATTATTGGTGAAGGGGAAAATCAGCCACGGAGGGCGCAGAGGTTTTAGTTGGCTGAAAGAAATGCTGGAGCCCCGCTTACGACATGCGGGGACAGGGGGACGAGGAAGGCATTTTACATCTACGATTTTCGATTTACGATTGGGGGAGCGGAACCAGGCGCAGGACTAACTCCCTCTGCCTGACGGTTGCTTTCTTTAGGCGGACTTTTCTATATTCCTGAAAAGCGTCCTTAACCTTAAAGACCGGGTCGAACGGCTCATTGTCGAGGAGCGAGGCCCAGATTTTTACCCGGACATCGTCTTTGTTCAGGGGCTTGGTCTGCAGCCGTTTTTGATATATTGTCCCGGCTATTATCCGGGCAATGGGTGTGATATTGACAGTGCCAACTTTGACCTTTGTGACGTTTAGGTTCAATAGGCCGGTTTGGGAAAGAGTGGGTTCGGCGGCGACGGTAACGACAAATTCGCGGCCGGCTGCGGCTACTGTCCCCATCAGCGTGATGGTGTTAGGGCCAAAAAACGCTTGCGGGGCGGAAGGGATGATTTCGCCGAACTGCTTCGACCATTTGCACTTATAATACCAGACGATGGCCTCATTTATTCCGTTCTGGTCAACGGGCAGGTCGAAGGGCTCACTGAGCTGGACGGCGTTATTGAAAGCTGGGGCCAAGACGTTCGTTAGATATGGGCTGACGAGCGTGTCGTGGGTAAATTCGGGGGGATTGTAGCGGCTGGGCTTATGAGATAACAGGAAAAGAAAAATAATGGCTGCTGCCAGGGCAGCCAAAAGCCAGCAGAGGCGGCGGAGTCTTTTTCTGGCTTTTCTTTTTTTGCGCTCCCTGGGCCCGAGGTCTTTCAAATTTGCCGCCTGTTCTTTATTTTCTTTCTTGCCGGAAGTCATCCGTATGATTATAGTGATAAGCAGGTTCGGTAAAAAGCGTTTTCCGTGGCCTGTAAGTATTATCTGTGAGAAAAAGGGGATTAGCCAATGGCAAGTCATTTTGGGGACCGGCTCTGTGATGCAGTAAAAAGTAAGGGCACGGCTTTGGTAGTGGGGCTGGACCCTGTTTACAGCCGGCTTCCGTGGGCAATAGTAAGCCATCGCGATATGAACGATGAGTTCGACGCGGCTGCTGCGGTGGATGCAATCTTCGATTTTTGCACACAGGTGATGCGGATAGTCGCACCAATGGTACCGGTCATGAAGATAAACATTGCGTTTTTCGAAAAGTATTTTTGGGAGGGGATAGAGACTTACTATGCGTTGATTTCCGAGGCCGATGAGTTAGGGTTGGAGATAATCGGGGATGTGAAGCGCGGCGATATAGGGCACACGGCTGAACTCTACGCCAGTGCGCATCTGGAGAATCCGGAACTGGCGGGCTTAGAAGATACGCTTGCCCCGGATGCAATCACCGTTAATGGCTTTGCAGGACTTGAGGCAATAGAGCCGTTTGCCGAGACGGCGGACGAGCAGGGCAAGGGGATATTCGTCTGGGTGCGTTCGAGCAATCCGTCGGCGGGGGCCATTCAGGATTTTGCCGATGCGAGCGGCCAGATGATGTACGAAAAGCTCGCTGAAATCGTCGGACAAATCGCCAATAAACCTGAGCGAATCGGCAAGAAGGGCTACAGTAATGTCGGGATGGTAGTGGGCGGTACGAGCCCTGAGGTTACAACGGCTTTGCGTGACAAGTACGATAAGCTATGGTTCCTGGTGCCGGGCTACGGCTCACAAGGGGCCTCGGCTGCGGACTGTGTGCGCTTCTGCAAAGCCGATGGTACCGGAGGGTTAATTAACGCATCACGCTCGATTATATACGCCTATGAAAAGCCAAAATATAAGGACGAATTCGGCGACGACTGGAAGAGATGCATTGAACAGGCGGTCATCGATGCGAAGCTCGAGCTGGCAAATGCAATGCAAACACTGATATGAACAAGGAATTCTTCGTCGGCAAAAAGGTTCTGGTTATGGGGCTGGGGCGGTTCGGCGGCGGAGTTGACGTCGCCAAGTTTGCCTGCAATGCCGGCGCAAAAGTAATAATAACGGATTTAGCCTCGGCGGATGAGTTGCATGATTCTGTCGAAGAGCTCGAAGAATTTCCCAGGATTGAATATCATCTCGGCGCTCATAGCGCCGGCGACTTTGAGCAGGCTGATGTTGTTGTAGCTAATCCCGCAGTTGCCCCCGGTAATAAGTTTCTCGAACTTGCTCGCCGGTGCAGTAAGTTTGTTACATCACAAATAAACATTTTTTTTGAATTGTGCCCCGCGCAAATAATTGGCATAACAGGAGCCAATGGCAAGAGCACAACGGCGGCATTAACAGCACATTTGCTCAAGGTGGGTCTTGGCCAGGAGGGTCTCAAATATCGAGAAGTCTGGCTGAGTGGCAATATCGGCAATGAGCCGCTGCTGACCGTGATAGACCAAATCGACCCTGACGATTTGGTTGTGCTGGAACTATCAAGTTTTCAGATTGAGCAGTTGGCGCAAATTAAGAAAGCGCCGCAGGTGGCGCTGTTGACGAACCTTACGCCGAATCATCTTGACCGTTACGGCACATTCGCTAACTATTGTGCCGCGAAGGAGAACATTTTCAAGCTCCAGCAGTTAAACGAAAATGAGCCTGCCGTTTCTATTTTCAATTCTGAAGATGAGATTGGGACGGAGTGGTTTGAGAAATACAAGAAAGATAGAGGAAGAATTTGTGTCAAATTTTCAAGTGACGATGTGAAGCAGGAGATTCGAGATAAATTCTCGCTGCCCGGCCGGGCTAATGTTTCGAATCTTGCTGCTGCGATTTCTGTTGCAAAGTGCTTTAGTGTGGCAGATGAACAGATTAAAAATTGTTTACCGGAATTTAAGACGCTGCCGCATCGGCTGGAATTGGTGGCGGAAATAGATGGGGTCAGGTGGTACAACGATTCCAAAGCCACTACGCCAGAGGGTGCGATTGCTGCGTTGGAGGCGTTTGAGCAGCCGAAGATTATTATTGCCGGTGGGTACGATAAGCACATACCGTTCGACGAACTCGGCGAGAAGATAGCGAAGGAGGCTAAAGCTGCTATTCTGATGGGACAAACGGCAGAGAAAATCGCAGATGCGATTGAAAAGAAGTTAGCCACAGAGAACAGAGAGAAGAAAATAAAAGTCAAGACTGTTGATTCATTAGGAAAAGCGGTCGATTTAGCCGGACAGCTTGCGGTAGCTGGCGATGTGGTTTTGCTTAGTCCTGCCTGTGCGAGCTATGATATGTTCGATAATTTCCAGCACCGCGGCAGAGAGTTCACAAAACTTGTGCAAGGAATCAGTGAGCAATTGTAAAGCGTGGCCGAAAAAGCGCACAAAAAAGGCCGAGCCAGAATAAGCCCGGCCTATCTACTCAGACCACCAACAGGCGAGAGCAATACAGTCCCTGTGAAGCCTGCAGATGTAATAATCAATTCGCTTTAATTTCTACTAAGGACTCGACGAACTCCTGTAATTTTTCGTCACTCATTTGCTTATTGGCTACCAAACCCAAGACCGTTCCATCCGGCATGGCGATCATTCTGGTAAATCTTTCTTCGCTAAGGTTATTCATATCAAAAAACTCAGGATTTGCCTTGGCGAAACTCTCCAGAAAATACTGGGCATATTCAGAGCCTCTTGGATGTGTATACAGTTTCACTCCATTGGAAGCCTCAAGAACAAGCTGTTGATCGGGTAGCCATACCATTATCTCCTCATCATAATAATCTCCCTGAACGATTACGATCGCGTTTCCATCATCGCTGATAACCCCTGTCAAATACGCTTTGGCTCTTCCACCAAGAGGATCAGCAGTTTGTATTATAATCATCTCTTCTATCCACATAAGCTTCCCAACGGCATATGCTGTATGATTGAGCTCGCTTCGAATATCTTCAGCGGTGATCTCCTTTGGCTCGATCGGCCTGTAATCCTGAATTAACGTCTTTACCTCGTATCCATCAGGAATGTCCGTACTGAATGCAGATGGGTCAAGCTCAAAATCAAATTCAAAGTCATCCAGAAAAATGGTTTGTCCAGCCTGAGTGTGTACAAGCTCTATCTCAACCGGAAGTTTTGTGTCCGCATCTACCCATACAGTGTAATCATTGTGCTTGTTTGGTTTATGCCGGAACCCGTGCAGAATTTTTCCATTTCGCTTTTTTGTCCCGAGTCTTTCAGTAGATTCCTGCTCAAATCGCTTGACCATCTCAATTATATGCGGGTCTTTTCTGGGACCAAACCCAACAAGCTTTGTAACTGTTGCCTTCATCTGATCGGGATAAAGTTCTACAGTTATCGCATCGGTGCCCCGCATATCAATGATATGTATGGAGCCATCTTCAACTTCCTGCCGCCTTTGCGAAAGGTTCAGATGATACACCTGCATCGTTGGATATTCAGGGCCTTGTTGCCGAACAACTCTCTGGCGGCATTTATATTTTGTATAGTTGTTGATTTGTTCAACCACCTCACCCCAAGCAACACTTGCTCCGTCAATTGAGCCACCCAATTGATTTATTCCTATAAGTACCGCAACGATTATCACCGCCGCAGCGGCCAATTTTGTTATTCTGCTTTTCATAATTGTTCTCCATATCGAAATGGCTGGTCGTGAGACCTTAGAACCGTTCTTTGTTGACTTTACAAGCACTGCTTCGGCATCGGTCAGGATGCGGTCGTGATTGACAGCGCTTGATTTGATTCGTATTTTCTTTGCCAACCGTTTTATGTCCGTGGATTTCATATTTCTTCCCTTATTCCAGAAGACTTCTCAATTTTTTAATAGCGTAACGATACCTGCTTTGTACGGTGCCAATCGACACGTTAAGAAGGCCGGCGACTTCTCTGAATTTCAGTCCGCCCTGTACATGCAGGACAAATACTTCACGCTGCTGGTAAGGCAATTCCGTCAACGCCTCGAAAACCCGAATCGACTCTTCACAATCAATCAGTTGACTGGCTGGGTTAGCTGAGTTTGCCGGACATTCTGATTCTTTGAGCTGACCCAGTTTCGAAGTCGGCTGCTTTGGTTTTTTCCGCAACTGGTCGCGCGCCCGGTTGGCCACGCAGCTTATCAGGTATCCCTTAAGGTTTCGGTGAATCTTCAAGCCGCTCACAGCGCCCGCAAAGCTGACAAAGACATCATGAAGGCAATCCTCGGCTGCGTGGACATCGGATAACAGAGATGCCGCTACTACAAGTAAATCGTCCATATATTTCTCGTAGATGCGGCGCAGGGCATCCGGGTCACCGCAACGTAAACGCTTGAGCAAGCGCCGGTCTTCTGACATCAAAACCTTCCTCAAGTTTGAGTAAGATTGAACGTTCAACTATTAATATGACGGTTCAGCCGCCTATTTTAATTTAAAGAGAATTGTATGACTCTGCGAGAATTAAGTTTGCGAGCGAAAGAAAATGGACTTTGGGCCGAAAAAGCACATAAAAAAGGCCGAGCTAAACAAGCCCGGCCATTCCTAACTAAGCACGCCGCTTCTGAGCGGTTTCAGTGGAGTGATTCCTGGATAGATGCCTGCTCTCAACCGGCCAGCTATTCCTTGCAGGTATTTGTGATTTACCTTTTTTTAGTCCTGCGTTGGGATTTTAATCTTCCTCGGAGGCCAAATGGGCAATCTTTTTTGTTACTGCCTCTGCTTCTTCGGCGTCTTTGATTTTCTGGTCAAGCTCATCCAGTTCAAATCCTTCGGCGGCGACCACCTGATTTCGGTCCGCCAAAATCAGCCAAGGCAGTCTGTCAATCCTCCACGCCATGCGAAGGTCGCTTACTACGTCTGAGAGAACCGGCTTATCGTCATCACCCTCCTGGCGCTTCATGAACCGCTTATAAAGCCAGTGTGACGCTCCCACAGGATAGGGCAGTTCTTTCTCTTTGGCCCAGGAGCGAACCTTATCTATTTTGGCCCCGGAAGCTTCTACCGCCACTACCGCTACGCCCTTTTCGGCCAGTGCCTGTTGGCGGTCTCTTAGAGTCATCAGAACATGCTGTGACTTCTCCTGGTTGATATCCCAGAAACATATGACAATGCGTTTTCCTTTGGTTTCGCACGAATTAGGCTCAAGCGCAAAGTCCCTCACCAACCCTTCGAATTCAGGCAGGATTTTGACTACGGGAAACATGGACTTGTTAGGGTCGTTTTTGACCACCCGGAACCTGTCATTTACCACAAACTGTGCTCCCCGGTGCCATACGCAAAAACCGGGCTCCTCGATGGTCATGGCATTTCTATCCGGCGCGCTGCCGACCCAGTCCAGACGTGTCTTAAACCCATCCGGGACGAAGTCCGGATAAAAAGACCGCAAGGCCTCGTGGTCCGGGTTCAGAACGACTTCGGTCCGCTTGTAGTGCCATTTGCCCCAGACTTTGCTACGAATCGATTCTGAATCGAATTCACCATCTGCTTCCATAGGCACCCATACGTCCTGTATTCTCTTGAATCGCACATTTGACAAAGAAGTATAGAACATCTTTAGCTTTCCCTTCCAGTGCTCGTCGAAAACTACGTCACACTGTCTCGCCTCTCTGAAAACTTCTGCTTTTGCGATATTGTAGCCGTGTCGGGGGTCTATCCAGATTGTGTATTTGCCGCGTTTGGTTACCGCATCGATTACGTAGCATCGCGAGCGGCCGACACGTTCAAGTCTGTCCCGCAGCTGAATCCTCTGCGCGTCCCGAAGAACTTGATCCACCCGCTCCCCCGACCGATCGCCGATAAAATAACCCATTACTCCGGCCCCTGCATGGCCCGGGCTGGCGAAGACATCCACGGCGGGGTCACTGCCCTCGTCACCCGTGCCAATTCTAAGTGCGCGCGGGGTGTGGAGAAACTCTGTCTGCCCGTCCCACAGGCACCTACGGAAGGCAGCCTGACCCTTGCTATGACGGCTAAGACGACAGCTACGCTCGCCATCCGATCGTAATTCGGTTGCGCTGGACCCCTTCTGCTTGCCCCTTCCAAACAATGACGAGCCGCTCTCGCTTGAAGTCTCGCTTTTAATAATGAAAGATTTAAGCTTGTCCTGGGTTTCGGCGTATTTGTCCAGCAGTTCCAGAGCAGTCGGATAATTTTCATTACGGCTCCGGGCTGTCCTCGCCGAACCCAGCGGTCCAAAGGCCAAACTAACCAACGTCATAACCACAACTGTTTTCTTACCGTTCCACA
>CAZQYB010000084.1:0-11403 GCA_964597535.1 uncultured Pirellulales bacterium
CTTTCTTGCCCGCCGCCCCGCCTAGCGCCGGGAGACGCGGGGGCAGGCGAAAGCAAGAAGGGAGAAGACCGGTTATCACAAGGTCCCGGCTCTATATATGTTCGTTCACGAACACATCGCTGAGGAAGCGCTGCAAGAACTCCCTGTTCCCATAACTGCTTCGCTGCCTCAGATGAAGGCTCATCTGTCATAAAAAACACTATTTTACCGCCGCCTTTAACGAAATTTTTCAGGTCCACAGCTATGTGACCCAAACGGTCCGTTATCGCTGAGCAGACCATTATGTTGGCCCAATCCAAATCCGAAAGGGTCAAATCACCGATTAAAACCTGCTTAATGTTAAGTGTCTCGTATGAGTTCATCCGCGATAGCGTCTTCATTGCGGTTCTTAACAAAAACATTTCCCCTGTCCCGTCGTCAGACAGCAGAACATTAACATTTTTCCGCTGAGGTAAAGAAAGTCCCAGGTAAAACGTATCATCCTCTTTCAGGCCGTCGCCCGCCGACAAACTCAATTGAACGGGCAGCCCCCTTTCTGTCTTCGCCAGAAGATAAGGGGGTTGTCCGGCTGCATCAATATCTATCTGCACCTGGTATGTTCTGCGCTGATTTGCAGACACACTTATATCTACCGGAGCCGATTTGTTTGCCCCTATCTTAGCTGTTAACTGACGATTTTGCTCAATGCGGCCGCAATTGACAACAGTGGCGTTGATGGTCAGCTTACCATTAGCGAGGCCATTGACGCCGGCATCTACTATCGCCGCATTGTTGATAGGTTTCCGTGAAGCGATTAGTTTGTAATTGATATTATCAACAATGGCAGGTTTCTCAATATCTATGAATTGCTTCAGGGTATTTGGCGTAAAATCGCTCAGGACAAAAACGGAAGTTATATCACGGGAATGCTTTCCGTCCCTGGCAGTTCTCAATCCGGAAAGGAACTCATTTATATTTGTGCTCACCGGCGCAACTTTCAATCTTTTAAGCTGTACCAGTGCCCGTTCTTTACTCAGGCCGCTGGCCCAGTCTCCCGAGCCCAGAGTGCAGATATTGAATATGCCCTCGTCATCTGCGGAGCGAATATAATCAATGGCCAAGTCAACCGACTCGCTGAAGTAACTCCCTGACCTGTCAGAGTATGCCATTGACATCGAATTGTCCAAACCAAGGTAATAAACAGACCTGACTTTTTCCAGCTTGCCTCTGGTGTGCAACATTGGCTGGGCAAAGAGCATCGCAATCAAAACAATTATTGCGCAGCGAAGCAATAATATCAGCACGTCTCGCAATTTTCGCCTCGATTGGCTTTCCACCTGTCCGGTACGCAGGAATCGAAGCATTGTAAACGGTAATCGCCTGTATCGGGGTTTTGCCAGCAAATGGGCAATCAACGGCCCAATCACCGCAAAACCACCCAACAAAAATATCCACTCTGCGAAGCTCACATCATCCTCTTTCTTTTCGCCAAAAACGCCATCAATCCCCTATCCAACGGCTCAGACGTATCAAGAAGGCAGTAATCAATCCCGCCCGCACCGGTGGTTTTTTTTACCTCGTCCACAAAAGCCGACACGCTAACACGATACGCATCTCGCAGCGACTGCGGGAACGTGCGTATCTTCGCTCTGGATTCCAAATCTTCAAACTGAATCAACCCTTCATAATTGAGGTAGAGCTCCTGGTGGTCCATTGTGTGAAATATGAGCACATCATGCTTGAGATATTTCAAATGGTTCAGTCCTTGATAAATGTCCCCGGTGTCATCAAGCAAATCGGAAATCAAAATGACAAGTCCCCGCCGTTTTGTCGTCTCGGCAACCGTATGAAGAACATCAGCAAGGTCTGTTCGTCCGGCGGGCCTGTTTCTCTGCAGCGTGGTCAAAATTACATTCAGATGCGTACGCTTTGACCTCGGCGGGATATGCCTGTTGATTCTTTCCGCGAACAATATAAGCGATACGCTGTCACTCTGGATAAGCATAAGGTAACTAAGTGCCGCTGCAAGAAAAGAACCGTAATCTATCTTGCTGACCGAACCGTCGCCGGCAAATGACATACTTTTGCTGCTGTCCAGTAATATGTAAACCGTAGCGTTCGTTTCCTGCTCGAATTGCTTGATATAAAGTTTATCGCTGCGGCCGAACACCTTCCAATCGAGAAACTTCAACTCATCACCGGGATGGTATTCTCGGTGGTCACTGTATTCGACGCTGAACCCGTGAAATGGACTTGGGTGCAAACCTGAAAAGAAACCCTCCACCGCACACTTGGCAACAAGGTTCATATTAGCCAGCTTACTCAGCAACACAGGGTCAAGATATTTACGACTTTGCTTCATTGTCTTATCCAGTCAAATGAACTCCCCGTAGGAATCCATATTCCTGCTGCTTCCCGGGCTGGCTATTTTGGCAACGGCACCTCCTCAATAAGGTCATCAAGAAGCGCTTCGATACTTATGCCATCGGCCTCAGCATTGAAGTTAGGAATAATACGATGCCTGAACACAAGTTTGCTGACAATTTTCACGTCATTAAAACTTGGGCTGATGCGTCCATTTACCAGCGCTCTTGCCTTTGCACCGAGCGTCATATACTGCCCCGCCCTTGGGCCGGCTCCCCATTTAAGGTATTTCTTAACCATCGTCGTGGCAAGCAGGTCATTCGGCCTGGTTGCGCGGGCCAGCCGGATGCAGTATGCTATCACCGCATCACTGACGGGGGCCATCCGAACAATCTCCTGAAACAGCACCATATCATCCCTTGTAAGCACACGCTGGACGGCGGCTTTCTTCCCGGTCGTGGTTTGTTTGACTATTAAGTGCTCTTCCTTGGCTGTGGGGTAGTCGATATAAATCATAAACATAAACCTGTCCAGGGCAGCTTCCGGTAAAGGATATGTTCCCTCCTGCTCGATAGGATTCTGGGTGGCGAGAACGAAAAACGGCGCCTCTAACTTGTACGTCCTTCCGGAAACTGTAACTTCGCGTTCCTGCATCGCCTGCAGAAGTGCCGCCTGCGTCTTCGGGGGCGTGCGGTTTATCTCGTCAGCTAAAATCACGTTCGCGAAGATGGGCCCTTTGACAAACTCGTATCGTCTCTGCTTTGTCTGGGGGTCTCTCTGGATAATGTCGGAGCCCGTTATATCCGAAGGCATCAGGTCGGGAGTGAACTGAATTCGGTTAAAGTTCAGCTTCAGTGCTTCCGACACCGAATGTACCATCAGCGTCTTTGCAAGGCCCGGCACACCCTGGACGATACAGTGGCCGCCAGCGAGCATACAGCAAAGCATCGAATCAATCACCTCATCCTGGCCAACAACTACTCTGTGTATTTGCTCCTTTAAGTCGGTATAGCCCTTGTGCAAACGAGCCATCAGGTTCTTTTCGTCAACGGCTCCGGACGTTTGTGTGTGTTTAAGCCCCTGCTCTGTTATTCGTTCCATATTTGCCCATCCACATTTTGGTTAAACAGTAACCAGTTTACTAAAATCAGGGCACTTTTGCTTGAGTGCTCCCTTCCTGCCATTGCGAATACCCGGCAGCAAATCCCATCACAAAAATTTCTTAATTTTTGTGCGCCGGGCACGAGTTTCACCGTTTGTTGAAACAACTATATTCTACAACATATAAGTGAGAAATTCCAGAAAATTACTGCCTCGGCGTATTCGGGCATTTTTGGCCCACCAACACGGCAGTTTTCCTACAATCTCCCTTAATCAGTCGCTCTGGAGGTCAGGATTATTCACAAAATCTTCTCTTGCTTCGATTTTTTGCTGACTACCGGCCTCTCAAAGACGCCAAAGACCGGTCAAGGCAGGAAAATCGTGATTAAGCAACGTCGTAAGTTCGTCTGACTTCCTCAGCTATAATCTGCAGTCCCGCCGTAACGGTCTTTTTGTCCCCTGAGTAATTTAGACGGATACATTCGTTCTTGTGCCGCCATTGCTCTTTAAGTCCCGGGAAAAAATACTGACCGGGCACAACCAGAACCCCCCTTTTCTTGAGCCGTTCATACAGTTCGACATTTGTAATGGGCAGGCCCGGAAACCATAGCCATAGGAAAAAAGTGCCTTCGGCCTTGTGTATGTGAAAATCAATTCCATCCAGTTTTTCAAACACCTGCTCTACTGCCTCGGCGGCCTTTGTCTGATAGAAAGGCCTGATAACGTCCCGGCTCAAACGGATAATCTCGCCACTGCGAACCAGTTCGGTCGCTATGGCTGCACCCATGCTGCCCGGAGCAAGATTTATGACAGCGTTCATCTCTGAAACCATAGAGATAACTTCTTCGTTGGCGATGACAATTCCCGTGCGTGTAGCCGGCAGGCCGAGTTTGGAAAGACTCATACATACAATCGTGTTTTCATTCCAGAGCGGCTTGGCCTCTGTAAAGATGATGTTCGGAAAAGGTGTGCCATAGGCATTATCAATAATCAGCGGAATATTATTCGCACAGGCAAGCTCGCTAAGTTTTTCAATCTCAGAATCTGTTAGAACATTACCCGTGGGATTGGTAGGCCTGGACACACAAATAGCACCAATTTCGTCGGTAATATTGACCTGGTCGAAGTTAACGTAGTACTTGAACACGTGCTCATCAATGTGCCTGATATCAGGCCTGCTCGCCACAAACAAATCTTCTGCCAAGCCGACATCGCAATAGCCGATGTATTCGGGAGCAAGCGGCAGAAGGATTTTCTTGTTAACTCCACCCTCAAAGACGCCGGCAAAAATGTTGAAAATGATGAAAAACGCTGACTGGCTTCCGTTGGTCAAAGCGACGTTTTTGGGTTTTATGTCCCAGCCAAATTCATCGTGGAGCAGTGTGCAAATTGCTTCGATAAATTTTTTATTACCCTGAGGTGGGTCGTAATTTCCGACCACCCGCTCGAATTCGTCATCCTTATCGAGAAGCCTCTGCATACTTTTTCTAAAGCACTGCTGAACCTCGGGAATATGGGCAGGGTTTCCTCCGCCGAGCATCAGAATATCCTGCCCTTGCGTAAGCGCATTGCCCAAATCTTCCATTAGTCGGCCAATGCCGCTGCTCCTGCAAATTTTCTTACCGAACCTGGATACTTTCATCACTTCAATTGAAGAATGCTTTGGCCACAGCTACAAAATGCCCATATCTGTCAGGACCTTTCGTAACTGCTCCTTCTCCCCTGCCGTCAAATTTTCCATGGGTTCTCGTACTGCACCGCTGGGCAGACCTACCAAACTCATCGCTTCCTTTATCACAGTCTGATACAAAACAAGCTCACCCGATGATATATATGGCGAAAGAACCGTAGGTATAGCACTGCGTTTTCGTGCAAGTTCAACCAGAAACTGCTGGTAAGGCGCTATCTTATCTGCAAGTTGCGTTAGTTTATCAAAATCTCTCTGCTGCGCAGCTTCGTAAAAGCTAATAGCAATATCAGGCGCAAAATTCGCAAACTCGGTGACAAAGCCCGGACATCCGTACAACGCATAAAACGTATACATAAGCTGGCCTATACCACATATTATCACCATATCTTTCGGGTCTACCGCCTTCTGCATCCAGTAATAGGCCACAGCGTTAGTTGTATTTTCCTTGTCCGCTATTATGTTCTCGATTTTTGAAAGTCTCGCCATAAGCTCCGGCGGTATCCACAGCTTACTTGTCACCGGATTATTGTAAATCATAATCCCGATATCTATATTCTCAGCTACTTCTTTGAAGTGGCGAAACAGGCCTTCTTTCGTAGCCGGTTGGTAGTAGGGACTTACAACGAGCACTCCGTCGGCTCCAAGGTTCTGCGCACTCTGGCTCATTTCAATAGTCAACTTCGTGCCGGGCCGACCGGTTCCTGCTATAACAGGAAATTTGCCCGCAACCTCTTCAACAGCGACAGCTATAGCTTTTTTGCACTCATCATCGGTCATTGCATAAAATTCCGCGGTGCTGCCCGTAGTAAGAAAAACTGCATCCTGGCCTTTAAGAGCGTTTATTGTGAAGTTCAGCGATTTCCTGAGCATTTTCTCGTCTAACTGTCCGTTTTTATCAAACGGGCTGACCACCAGGTGAATTATGCCCTTTATCTTATCTTTTAGTTCTTTTGGTTCCATAGACACTGCATCATTCCCTTTTTCTCAATGCGGTATTGGTGAACAGACTGTTCGCAGCCATTTGTTATAGGATATTCAATTTCCTCATAATTTTCTCAACTTCAGCTATTTCTTCCTTCGTACCCGGCATAAGAGGCAGTCTCGGAATACCCGCATTATACCCAATCATTTTCATCGCATCTTTCAAAAGGCTGGCCGGATTGCACCGGTCACCCGGTGAGAAGGCCCTGAATAACGGCAGAAACTCCTGTTGCATCCGCGCGGCTTCTTCAACCTTGCCTTCGAGGAAAATCTCAATCATATGCCTCAGCCGGTCTCCAATCAAATGCGACCCGCCGCTCACGATGCCGCCCATTCTTTTCTCTCCTCCTTCGGCAAAAGCCTCCAGAATCATAGCATCGTCGCCACAGTATACGATGAAATCCTCCGGTGTTCTGTTGATGAATTCGGTAATCTGTTTGGGATTTATCTCCGCCTCTTCCTTTATACCGACAATATTCGGTATTTTTGCAAGGTTTGCCGCCGTCTCCGGATTTATATTAACGCCGGTGAATAGCGGAATATTATACAGAATCAAATCAATTTCAATTTCTTCAGCAATCTTCTTAAAATGATTGTACAGCTCTTTTTGGCTCGGCCTTGTATAGTACGGAGAGACCACCATAACCAAATCATAGCCCAATTCTTCCGCCTTTTTGCTTAATGCAATCGTTTCAATAGTAGAAACCACCGCCGTACCCGCAATCAGAGGTATCTTATCTCCAACCGCCTTTTTCACAACTTCAAAAATCTTAGCCCTCTCATCAAAACTCATAGTAAAGAATTCTCCGGTAGTGCCGGTCAGTATGATTGAGTCAGCCTTTTTGTCTTCAACCAGTTTTTCAGCGACACTCACCGCCGCCTCATAATCTACACTCTGGTCCTCCTTAAAAGGAGTTATCATTGGAATCAATATTTTTCCATAGTGGTCTTTGTTGAACATAGCTCTACTCCTAAATATAAAACGATTTTATCAGTTAAACGTCTATATAATCGCTTCCCATGTTTGAAAAACGGTCTCAATGTTTTCAATCGGGTCTTTCAATCCGAATTCACACTGAGCGATTATTCCTCCTTCCGGCATCCATAACGCATTCTTGACTCTTTTTACAGCTTCGACCACTTCGTCCCTCGTACCGAACGGCAGTATATGCTGCCTGTCTATCTCGCCCCAGAATGTAATCTTGCCCTTATATTTCCTGCCGAGCTCTTCTATATTCATACAGAATAATTGCGAGTTAATAGCATCCACGCCCACTTCTATCAACTCCGGGTAAATCTGCTCGATACACCCATCCGAATGGAAGAAAGCATATTTGTTTTTCGAATGTATCAAATCACAATAATCCTTATACAACGGCTTAAAAAGCTCCCGCCACATCTCCGGAGAAATAAGCAAACTCCTCTGATAGCCCCAATCATCCATAAACGATATACCATCTACGTCTGTCTCAACCCACCTTCTCAATTCTTCCATAAAAAAATCGTGGACTATATCTCGCAAACGGTAAAGGTCTTTGGAAGCATAGGCAAGCTCAATAAACAACTTTTCGGTGCCAAATAGAAATTGCATCCTCTCAAAAGGCCTCACCGTTGTCCACGCAAGTGTAAATGTGTCCGTCTCCGCACACATCCGGTTGACCTTCGGGAAATCAGCACCGTCTAATATCTCATAGGGGGCAGTTAAGTTCTTAACTTCTGATATATCCTTGATTGGCGGGTCTTTGACCTCGCCAGTTATGCCGTCTTCCGCGACGTGCCACTCGCAACCCCATTCGTCCGCAGCAATTTCATCACACTTGTACCTCGTGCCCTTTGTTCGTTTTCCTTTACCGTAATTAAACTCTAAAATGGTAATATCTTCCGGATACTTTTTCAAAATCATATCCACTTCGTTTTGCCTGAACGTCTTTACCCCCGGCAGCCTCCATAAGTGCATGGGGACACGGTCCGGCTTCTCAAACTCCAAGGCCTTTACAACTCTTTCCCTGCTGGTCATAATTACATATAAATCCTTCAGAAGAAGTTTATTTATGCAAGCCAAAACACTCTGGCAGCCACATTACGATTTCCGGCACATACGTAATCAGCAGAAGTATGCAAATACTGGCGGCTATAAACGGAAGCATCTCTTTTACTATCTTTTCAATCGACACCCCGCTGACAATACTGCCTGTAAAAAGTGCAGCACCATAAGGAGGCGTAATCAATCCTATCGCAAGATTGAAAGTCACTATCACGCCGAAATGTATGCGGTCTATTCCCAATTTACCCGCCAATGGCAAAAGTATTGGAACGAGAATCAAAATCGCCGGCAAACTGTCCATCAGCATCCCCCAGATTAGTAAGAAAACATTCAGAATCAGCAGAATCGCCCAAGGCTTATCCGTTATAGAAAGCAGAAGATTTGCAAACGTCTCCGGTATCTTCTCGTATGCCAGGATCCATCCGAAAACGTTCGAGGCTCCGGCTAACATAAGAATTGACGCCGAAAGGACACCCGCTCTGATAAAAACCTTGCTGAGGGACTTTACATCAATCCTGCCTCTTTTGTACACAACAATCAAAACAAGACCATAAGCTACCGCCACCGCCGATGCTTCGGTCGGTGTACAAAAGCCCCCAAGTATTCCACCTAATATAATAAAGGGCATCAAAAGGAATGGTATAGCCCCGAGTGTAACTTTGACCGCTTCTATGAAACCTACTTTCCTCTCAAACCGTGGGAAACCTCTTATCCTCGATACTATCAGAATGACCACGCACTGAGCGATACCTACCAGCACCCCGGGTATTGCACCACCTAAAAGCAGCCCCCCTATCGATATACCCGTCACCGCTCCAACCAAGACCAGCGGAATACTCGGAGGAATAATTGGCCCTTGAATCGCTGAACTTATGGTAAGCGCGGTACTGAACCCCTTACTGTACCCTCCCTTCTCCATCATTTTTATTTCCAGCGGCCCAAGTCCCGCAACATCTGATATGGCCGAGCCCGAACACCCGCCGAACAGCATGCTTGCTAATACATTTACATACCCCAACCCCCCACGAAAACGCCCGACCGAAATGTTGGCAAAGTTCAGCAGTTTTTCTGCCGTCCCCGAATACACCATCAATTCACCGGCCAGCATAAAAAACGGTATTGCCATAAGTGTAAACGTATCTATTCCCGTGAACATGCGGTGAACAATAATCCACGGCGTCTGCCCGGTTGCGAGCAAGTAAGAAAGCGAACTAAAAAGCATACAAAAAGCAAGTGGCATTCCAAGAATCATAAAAGCCACGAAAAGACAAAGCATAAGTAAAAGAGCAAGCTCCAACTCTTAATCCTCCTCCGACACTGAAACTTCTTCGCTGTTCTTATTACCGCCTTTTCCCCCCTGAGTATACTTTGCGACAATCTCGACCATCATCAAACAAGCGCCAATCGGCAAGGCAAGATATACCCAGAAAAAAGATGTCCTCAAAGCTGGAGTCTTACCTATCCATTCCTCCACCGCCATCACACATCCCTCCCAGAAAACAACTGCCAACACCAAGAAAACAAGGCTGTCAAGAAACAGCTTCCATTTCCTCCGAAACCCCGCGCTGAATTTTTGGATGACAAATGTTAAAGAGGGATGTTTCTCTTCTCTTATAGCCGCTGCACTTCCGATTAGCACCATGTAAAACATAGCATATCTCGCAAGCTCCTCGGTCCAGAACGGCGAAGATGTGAGAACGTAGCGGAAAATCACCTCTAATATTATTACGACAAACATTATCATCAGCATAATTGCCGTTGCCGCTCGGATTGCCCCGAGCAAACCCCCACCACTTCTTCTATGGTTGCGATTCAAATCCATTTTTTGCTTTTTGTTCTTGGAATTCACTTTCAAAGTCTATATGCGCCTCGCCTTCGCAGACTCCATCTCTTTTCTCAACTGCTCCTGGGCCGCTTCAATAGATGCAAAAAATTCTGAAACTAACTCTTTGCCGTGTTTCTTTTCCATCCATTCGCGCACATATGGAAGCGCTCTGTCCCTGAACATTTGCATTTCCTGCGGAGTAGGCTCATATACCTCCATCCTGGATTTAAGTTTTTCCAAACCCATCGTATCCAGCAGTTCCCCAAAGCGGTCATATTTCAATAGGGACACCTTCTCAGCTTCAATAAGAGCCGTTTTCAAATCATCCGGCAAAGATTGATACCATTCCTCATTACAAAGAAACGCCCCCACCCCCATCACATGACCCGTTAGAGTCAAATGTTTTTGAACCTGATATAGCTTTCCCATGACGATGTTTTGTAATGTGGTTTCTTCCCCATCCACCACCTTCGTCTGTAAACTTGTATACAGTTCCAACCAGGGGATGGGTATAGGTCTTGCGCCGCAGGATTCCATCAGCTTCATGTGGGGCCGAATCTCCATCGTCCTCATCTTCAGACCCTTCATATCATCAGGTGTCTTTATCGGCCTGACGTTATTCGTCATATGTCTAAAGCCGAAAGGCCCAAGCGACAGGATTCTAATGCCCGTTTTCTTGGCACAGTCCTCTATCAGTCTTTTAGTGAATGGATTCTCGTTATCCAGCACCATTCTTGCGGTCGCCCGTGAAGAAAACAAATACGGCATATCAAGGACTTCAAGCGGTTCGTAGTACAGCGATGCCAGCACTCCCGAACTAATATCCGCTATGTGTATAGTTCCTTTCCTGACCTGCTGCACCGATGATACCTGCCCTGCTAATTGACCACTCGGAAAAATCTCAACCTTGATTCTGCCCCCGGAAAGCTTCTCAACTTCCGCCTTGAAAACCGCCGCCTTGGCGCTCGAAGCCTGTACCATCGGGTCTGTTACACCCAGGTGACTGTACCTTATCACGTACTCTTCCTTTGCAATTACTGCTCGCAAAGAAATAAGCAGTACTAAGCATAGAGCCACACGAAAGACAGCTCTTCTCATCTTTGAACATCCCTTTCTAAATTATCTAATTTCTCGGATTTGTGTATTAAAGAACCCTCGGTAATGGTACTTAGTTTTTCTCTTGGTCGGTAATTTATGTCCTATTGCCCATACTTCACAGCTATTTTTCCCGGTTTGATTCAAATCACCATTCCTATGCGGTTCACTTCTGGTTATGTACAGCCGCCTACAATCAAAAGTATGGCTATCATAAAGATGGGTTTTCGTCGGCCTCCCGCAAGAGGTCTGCTATCTCTTCGGACGTCTGGGATTGCCTGAGGAACCTGCGAAATCTGTCCCGCTGAAGGTGCTTGAAGATGC
>CAZQYB010000085.1:0-11378 GCA_964597535.1 uncultured Pirellulales bacterium
GCGCTTTGTCCATAGTTTATTCCTTGCTTATTAGATAAATTACCTGCTCGGCAAATAGATTAGGCGCGAATCTTACGGGACTAAGTCTGGTTTTAATCAGTGGAATTTTCTCTTCCACTTCAGCTCCAAGCTTCTTGCAGAATCTGTCGAAATCTTTGAGTGAGAGGAAATGTATGTTTGGTGAGTTGTGCCAATCAAAGGGTAGCTGTTTGGTTACGGGGGCTTTTCCCAGGAAGAACAGTTGTGCTCTGCACCGCCAGTGAGCGAAGTTTGGGAAGCTGACGATTACTTTACTGCCCACACGCAGCAATTCTGTAAACACCTTTTCGGGGTTTTTCAGTGTCTGAACGGTTTGTGATAGTATTACATAATCGTAGCTTTTATCGGCATAATTATCCAGCCCCTGTTCGACATCGTGCTGTATGCTTGAGAGTCCCCGATTTATGCAGGTCAGGACAAGGTCTTGAACAAGCTCGACACCTTCGCCCTTTATGTTTTTGTCTGCCGTAAGGTTTGCCAATAATTGTCCGTCTCCGCATCCGATGTCCAAAACGGCGCTGTTCGGCTCTATCAGCGACTCGATGACCTCGTAGTCAATGCGAACGCGATGAGCGTGTTTAAAGTCGTGTTCGTGTTGATTTTCTGGTGTTTCTGCACTCTGGTGTTTGGTTTTTACTCCAGGCTGATGTGTAGCAGCTAAGAAGCCAGAAGTAAAAGAGCCAAGGATTTGCGGTTCTAATAAGAAAGCATCGTGCCCGTATGGCGAGGCAATGTCGCAAAAACTGACATCTTTGCCGTTGGCGACCAGCGTGTTGACTATTGCTTTGGATTGTGCAGGTGTAAAGAGCCAGTCGCTTGCGAAACTAATTACCAGGAATCTGCATTTGACGTTCGCAAAGGCCTGGGTCAGGGACCCATAGTCTTTTGCGGGGTCGAAATAATCCGCTGCTTTTGTTATGTAAAGATAACTATTGGCGTCGAATCTTTCCACAAAGGTTTGTCCCTGATGGTCCAGGTAGGTTTCAATGGCAAACTCAGAGTTGAAATCGTAGTTATAGCTGTCGGAACTTCGCAGCTCCCTGCCGAATTTTTCGCGCATACCCTGCTCCGATAGATATGTTATATGCCCAATCATCCGTGCGATACCTAAACCTCCGTCAGGCCCTTTTTCATCCGTGTATTGTCCGCCTGCGAAATTTTCATCAGCCAATATTGCATTTCGTCCCACCGCATCAAAAGCGATGGATTGGGCTCCGAGGTGTGTGGTTGTGGCAATTGGTATGGCGGCGGCAATAAAGTCGGGATATTCAATGGCCCACTGCAGGACCTGCATCCCGCCTATCGAACCGCCAACTACGGCCAGGAGTTTTTTAATACCGAGCTTATCGAGCAGCAATTTCTGTACCCTGACCATATCGGCTATAGTTATGAGGGGGAAATCCAGGCCGTACCGCGTGCCTGTTGCCGGATTAGTTGAACACGGCCCGGTGGTGCCACTGCATGCCCCTAAGAAGTTTGAGCAGATAACAAAATACTTGTTTGTGTCGATACCCTTGTCCGGCCCGACCATGGCGTCCCACCAGCCGGGTTTTTTGTCGTCGGGGCTGTTGTAGCCGGCGACGTGGGCGTTGCCGCTGAGAGCGTGGCAAATCAAGACGGCGTTGTCTCCAGCTTCGTTAAGCCGGCCGTATGTCTCGTAGGCCACATCAATCGGGGCCAACATTTTACCGCACTCCAGTTCCAATGCCTTATCCGGCTCGACTACCCGTATGATTCTTGTCTGGACGATGCCAACCGAATTTTCTTCAGTCTTTGTCATTGTTATCTCGTGGGCAGAATTTGTACCATTCTATCAATCGCCTTTTTCGCCCTTGTTGTTATGTTTTGCGGTACTGTGACTTTGTATTTCATATCTTCCAGTGCCCAGACTATTTTTTCCAGCGTGACCAGCTTCATATTGGGACAAACAGCCCTTTCGCTGGCCGGGATGAATTCAGCGTTCGGGCTCTGCTTTTTCAAGGCGTGAATCATCCCCGTCTCAGTGGCAATTATAAATCGCTTCGCTGTACTTTTTTGTGCGAACTTTAGCATTTGGCCGGTGCTGAGCAGCTCGTCCGAGAGGTCTTTGACGGGCTCTGTACATTCCGGATGAGTCATCACAATTGCATCCGGGTATTTTGCTTTCGCGTTTTTTATGTCATCTTCGGTTATAACCACGTGCGATGTGCAATAACCCGGCCAGAGCACAAGGTCTCTGCCTGTTCTGTCTGCTGCGAAGCATCCAAGATGCTGGTCAGGTACAAAAATAACGGGCCTGTCTTTTGGCAAAGAATCTACCACTTCAACTGCATTGGCACTTGTGCAGCAATAATCGCTTTCGGCTTTGACCTCTGCGGAGCTATTTACATAACAGACCACCAAGGCATCGGGATGCTTTTGCTTGAGTTCTTTTAACTGCTCGGCGGTTATCATATCGGCCAGTGGGCAGCCGGCGTTTTTGTCAGGAAGCAGCACGGTTTTTTCCGGCGAAAGAATGGCGGCGGTTTCGGCCATAAACTGGACTCCGCAAAATACTATTACTTTTGCATCGGTCTCGGCTGCCTTTATGCTCAAGCCCAGAGAGTCGCCGGTGAAATCAGCGAGGTCCTGAATTTCGCCGGGCTGATAGTTGTGCGCAAGTATCACGGCTTGGCGCTCTTTCTTTAGCTTCTCTATTTTTTCGAGTATGTGCTCGTTCAATACAGGCCTCCCGAATTACTTTTTTACCTTATGTTTTTTTCGTTTCGTGTAAACAAGGTCCGCCTGTGGTGTTGTAACGGTAACATCAGCGGGTACAGATTCCTTTATCCATACATTTCCGCCGATTACGGAATTTTTCCCGATAACTACATCGCCTAATATCGTTGCTTCGGCGTAAATTGTCACGTTATTTTCTATTGTCGGGTGTCTTTTGCCGCCCTTTATTATCTTACCTCTTTCATCCTTTGGGAAGCTTAAAGCTCCGAGTGTAGCGCCCTGATAAATCTTCACGTTATTGCCAATGATGGTTGTCTCACCTATTACGACGCCGGTGCCGTGGTCGATGAAGAAGTTTTTGCCGATTTTTGCACCTGGGTGTATGTCAATACCTGTTTTTGCGTGTGCGCACTCAGTCATTATTCGGGGAATTAAGGGCACCTGTTTTACATACAATTCGTGGGCGATTCGATATGTTGCAATTGCTGTGATACAGGGATAGCTTATCACAATTTCCTCGTAGGACTTTGCGGCGGGGTCTCCATTGAAGGCCGCACCGACATCGCCTTTCAGCAGTTCTCTGATTTTCGGCAGTTGAGAAAGTAAGTGGTGCGTGACGTTTTCTGCCATTGTTCGGCAGTCGCAGCGGTCACATTTGCCTATTCTGCACTGATATTGATAAGCCCGTTCTGTTTGGTTGGAAAGTTCGGTATAGAGCTGACAGAGAATATCGCCGACGATAAAGCTGACGTTTGATTTTGTAACAGTCCTTTTGCCGGTGTAGCCGGGGAAAAGCACTTCAAAGAACAAACCCAGGATGTCCAAAATCTCGTCTCGCATAGGCAGATTTGAGGCATCGATAAAATTTATGCCGGAATCGCGTCTGAAGGTTTCAGCGATTTCGCCGACCAGATTTTTTATTTTTTTGTTGTTTAGTTTATTTTTTCGCATCTGCGGTCTCCTGTCATAAAGACGTAGCTTTATTGCTCAAACATTTCTGTGGAGATATACCTTTCTCCGGTATCAGGCAAAATCACCGCGATTGTTTTGCCCCGGCTTTCGGGTCGCTGCGAGAGCTGCATCGCTGCCCACAGTGTAGCTCCAGAGCTTATGCCTGCCAATATTCCCTCTTTTGTCGCGAGTTGGCGTGCTGTTTCGATAGCATCGCTGTTTGAGACCCGTATGATTTCATCGATTATGTCAACATTCAGGACTTGCGGTAGAAATCCTGCGCCGATACCTTGTATCTTGTGTGGGCCGGGTTTGCCTCCTGAAAGAACCGGCGAATCTTTCGGCTCCACTGCTACGACCTTTAAGTTTGGATTGTGCTTTTTTAACACTTCGCCACATCCGGTTAACGTTCCGCCAGTCCCGACGCCGGAAACGAAAATGTCAATTTTACCGTCACTGTCTGTCCAAATTTCTTTCGCTGTGGTTTCTCTGTGGATTTGGGGATTTGCAGGGTTGTTGAATTGCTGCGGCATAAAGGCATTTTGGTTTTGAGCGAGAAGCTCTTCGGCTTTTTCCACAGCTCCTATCATACCACGCTCTGCAGGTGTCAGCACAATTTCTGCGCCGAACAATCGCAGCAGTTTCCTTCTCTCGATGCTCATCGATTCGGGCATAGTCAGGGTCAACTTGTATCCCTTTGCGGCGCAGATGAAGGCAAGTCCTATGCCGGTGTTGCCGCTGGTCGGTTCGATGATGACGGTGTCCGGTTTAATCAGCCCGTTTTTTTCTGCCGCTTCTATCATTGACAGCGCAATTCTGTCTTTGACGCTGCCGCAGGGATTATATGATTCGAGCTTGGCCAGGATGGTTGCTTTGTCGGAGCCGAGGTTATTAATTTGCACGAGGGGAGTGTGACCAACCACCGCCGTGATATTTTCGAATATAACACCCATAATTTCTCCTTCCACTTATATTTGGTAATCCAGGGCTCGTCTATTTTTTACCCTATCAACCAAATCCTGTAATGTTATTGATTGTAAGACATTCATAATGGCTTCCTGGACCTGCATCCAGACTTGCCTGGCTACACAATCGGCGACTCGTGCACAATAATCTTCATTTTCAACACATTCGACAGTAGTCACAGAGCCCTCTAAGCAATTGAAAACATCGTTAAGTTTAATCTGATTTGGGGCTTTGGCAAGCACATACCCGCCTTTTGCGCCTCTAATGCTTCTGACAAATCCTGCTGATTTTAGTATGGCCATTAGTTGTTCGAGATATTTTGCGGATATATCTTGTCGTTTAGCGATGGTCTTAATTTGCAGAGGCCGCTTGCCGTGGTTTTCAGCAAGTTCTAATATAGCCCTTAGCCCATATCTGGTTCGGGTTGAGAGTTTCACAGCAAATCTCCTATTATTCCTATTGAATTAGTAGCATATTATACGAATTTGGCAGCATTTGTTGCGAAAAAATCGAAAAATTAGCGAAAAATTTTAAGAACAGGTAACCATTCAGGGGGGCAAAATGGCCAGAATTCAGCATATTAACTCGTGAACGGTTACAAAAATAGTTCGTAAATTCCCTGCAATATTCGATTTTGGCGGTATTTGTTCGATTAGCCCATCAGGGGAAAGCATAGTTTATATCCGACCCTGGTAGTCAATTTGCTTGACAGCTTAAATGGCTGCCCGTAGAATAGAGATATTGAGTTCGCGGCTATTTCAAAAGAAAGTGTTACGGATGGCAAAAGGTTCCACGAAAAAAGTGGCGTTTATTTCCTCTTTTCCGCCAAGAAGGTGTGGAATTGCGACTTTCACCTCGGACCTAATCAAAAATATCACATCTGCTGCGAAAGGTCAATGCCAGCCGCTCGTGGTTGCGGTGCGGCCGAACAACGACCTTAAGTACAGCGACCCCGTAAAGTTCGAAATTCGCGAAAAGGTGAAAGGCGATTATATCTGTGCTGCGGATTACGTGAATTTTAGTAATGTTGATTTGGTTTCAGTGCAGCATGAATTTGGCCTCTTTGGCGGTGAAGCGGGCTCATATCTGAGCTTGCTGCTAAAAAGACTAAAGGCCCCTGTGATAACGACCCTGCACACAGTTCTTGACGAACCGGGCCCGGAGTACCACAAGTCGTTGGCGGATGTGTGCAACGCCTCTTACAAAGTAATCACTATGAACGAGCGCGGCGTCGGCATGCTGAGCGACACTTACGGCATATCGGGTAAAAAAGTTCAATTGGTTCCGCACGGCATACCGGATTTGCCTTTTGTTGACAGCAACTACTACAAGCACAAGTTCGGCATGGAAGCTCGAAGAACGATTTTGACATTTGGTCTGCTCAATAAGAACAAAGGTATAGAGGTTATGCTCAAGGCTATGCCGGCCATAATCGAGGCTGACCCCTCTGTTTTGTATGTGGTATTGGGGATGACACATCCGTCTGTGTTAAAACACGATGGCGAATCTTATAGATTCGGTCTCCAGCGAATAGTGAAGGAATTAGGCCTGCATGAGCATGTAATCTTTCACAACAGGTTCGTAACCGACGAAGAGCTTAATAACTTTTTATGCGCAGCCGATATTTATGCCACTCCATATCTAAACAGAGAGCAGTTGACCAGCGGCACTTTATCGTTTGCGGTTGGCACAGGCAAAGCAGTTGTCTCGACGCCTTACTGGGCGGCTATGGAACTGCTGGCCGATGGTCGAGGAAAACTGGTGAGATTCGGCGATTCCGATGAAATGGCCGAAGCAATAGTGGAAATACTCCAGAGTGATTCGCTGTTTTACTCTTTGCGAAGGCGGGCGTACGATTATGGCAGGTCGAGAACCTGGCCGAAAATCGGCCAGGCCTACTGGAAACTATTCAGTGTAAAACGACTGCCGTTTCGAATTGCCGCCAAGGCGGTCCCCTTATCAGCAGAGCCAGCAGCGAGTATCGAAGTTCCCGAACCATCGTTAGCCCATTTGAAAAAGCTGACAGATGATACGGGTCTGTACCAGCATGCGAGGTTCACGGTGCCGGACCGCAAATATGGCTACTGCACAGATGACAATGCAAGGGCGGTAATTGTAATGACGAACTATTACGCCCAGTACCCTGAGCCGGAGGCTCTACGGCTTTTCGATATATATTTGTCCTTTATCCTGCATTCACAAAATAAGGACGGTTCAATTAAGAACTTTATGAATTTTGACAGAACATGGTGGAAGAACGAGCCTATTAATGATGCTCTCGGCAGAGTACTGCGTGCGCTGGGAGCGGTTATGGCAAGACCGCCTTCGTCATCGTATTTACCGGTTATCAAAGACTGCTTTGACAAGTCCGTAAATTATGTGGAGAAGCAATATCCGCGGGGTATGGCGTATTCAATACTTGGTATGAGCGACTATCTAAAGCAGTTTCCCGGAGCCAGTGACATCAAACGGCAGTTGGAAATAGCTGCAGACGGTCTTGTCCTTCAGTACGAAGAAAGCAGTCGTCCTGATTGGCAGTGGTTTGAGGATACACTAACTTACGATAACGCCATTTTACCGTACGCCCTGTTTGTTGCCGGATTAACTTTTAGAGGTAAATACCTCGAAGTTGCGCGAAAAACTTGTGAATTTCTGCTGGCAAATACTTTTAACGGCAGTCATTTTAGCTTTGTGGGCAACAGGGGATGGTATGAACACCGAGGGACAAAAGCCGTGTTTGACCAGCAGCCGATAGAAGTTGCAAGTACGGTTATGATGCTGAGGGCTGCTTATGATGCCACAGGAAACAATAGATTTCTGATGCTGCAAAGAAAGGCCTTTGACTGGTTCCTCGGGGAGAATGATTTGCATATCCCGATTTATGATTTTAGAACCAAAGGGTGCTGCGATGCTTTAGCGCCGGGTGGCGTTAATGTCAATCAGGGTGCAGAGAGCACGCTGAGCTTTTTGCTGAGTCTGCTGGCAATAGTGGAAAGTTACGCCATAGTTGACAAAATTGAGGGCACTGCCGATGTTTCCTTACAGCGACCCAGCCGGATAGAGCAAACAACCAAAAAACGCACATCGATAAAAAGTATACCTTCCAAAAGTCAAGCCAAAGAAAAAGAGGTTGAAGAACCTGCGTAGGGTTGTGGACCCGAATTTTGAAGCTTTCACAAAAAACACAGTTGGGCAACAGATTTTTTATTGTCCTTCCAGTATCTCGGCCCCTTTTTCGCCGGTCCATTTGATGTCGCCACCTACTCCCTGGACTGTTTGACAGCCGATAAACGACAGGGTCACAACAATTAAAGCAACCAGCAAAAGCATTTTTCTAATCATCGCATAACTCCTATTAGCTGCGAATAAGCTTTTGGCTCCGCAATGATATCCGAAGATGCTTGCGGAGGACCGTAAGTTCCTGGTATTATTATACAGAGTTGCCTGCGGCGTTGCCAAATGGAATTTATTGTATTTGCGAAATTCAGAAAATATTGTGGAACGGCTGATTTGATTTGCAGTGACTTGCGTCAGTCGGAGCGCGGGTTCAGCAGACGGTTGACTCGCTCGATACGGAGGTCGAAGGGTGGGTGAGATGAGAAATAGCTGCCGAGGCCGGATTGATTGCCGGGGCGGTTAAAATTGCCACCAATTGCGAGGGACAGCCCTATTTGTTTGATATGCATGGAGAACAGTTCCGTCTGTGGAGTCAACCACGTATGACCAAATCCTGAATCTTCTTCCAAATGCGTCTGCTTCTTCTGCGGAACTTGCTACATAACCTGATTTCATTGCTATGAGTACCATTTTGTCGTCCGGTGAAAAAGCTGCCGCTTTGGGGATTGCGTGATAGGGGAGCCAGTTCTTTGGAGCGGTGCGCATATATTGTCTTTGTGCTGCTTCATCTATCTGCCAATTCTTTCCGGAACGAATGTCCGCCACCACAACCTTACATGCTTTTGTGGCGAAATAGTCGTTGATAAGCACCAGTTGACCCTGGTGTCCGAGTGCAGCTTCGATTCGACGCTTATGAGTGTAGAAGAGTATCGGCTGTTTATCTGATTTTCTTTGGACGTACACACTTCGGGCATACGTCGGTGGGTCGAACCTCTGCATCATTTTGTATCCGTCTCGAATGACAGTAACTTCTTTGTCGAAGCTCACCCAGGCGGAGGAATTCGTTTCACGCAGATTTAGTGACTGCTGGCACGAACAAACGAAAGTGCACGAGAGAACAAGGAAGGCCGAAGTCACTGTTTTCATTTGTGCTCTGTTAATCAACAAAGGGTCAAAAATGCTCACGTATATTTTTTTATCGGGCAGCTCGAAGCTAAAACTTTAGCTGCGTTCTCCACACTACCGGCATCCAAGCGGAGATATTCACAGTAGTATTCGATATCACGACGTCGGCGACCAGGCGCCCGCAGTTGCAGAGTTCTGCTGGTAATAATGCCTGTTTTGCGCAGCGGTATCACTGGTTCAGCAGACGATTGACCCGCTCGATACGGAGGTCGAAGGGTGGGTGAGATGAGAAATAGCTGCCGAGGCCGGATTGATTGGCGGAGCGGGGGAGTTTGGCCAGGCGTGAGAGCAATTTGGCGGGGGCTTTAGGGTCGTAGCCGGCGGCGGCGGTCAGGCGTGCGCCGAGCGTGTCGGCCTCGAACTCAAGGTCCTGAGAGTAGGCGCTTTCGAGGAACTTTACACCTACTGTTCGCAGCCAGCGGGCGATAAGTCCACGAATGGGGGCTGCCCTGGAACCGAGAGCGATTGCTGAATTGCTGATGAACCGGTCCATTGCGTGTCCCCGGATGACGTGGGCCATCTCGTGGGCGATGATGAATGCAAGCTCATCCGGATTCTGTTCGCAGAGTTCGAGGAGTGACCGGGTTATGAAAATAAAGCCGCCGGGCAGAGCGAAGGCGTTGGGCTCGGGGCCTTTGACAATTTCAAAGGTGAATGTACGACGCTTGTTAGCAGCGCAAGCGGCCAAACTGGAACCGACCTGCCGCAGGGTATGCGCAGCCGGCGGTTGGGGGTCGAGCTGCAACTGGCTTCTTATTTCGCGGGCCAGGTCCCAGCCGACCTCGTGCTCGAGGCGGATGGCGTCAGCTTCGGTGCCGGCTATTGATTGCCATAGCCACCTGGCCTTGCGAAGCTTGGGGCCGAGTTTCTTACCCAGATTGTAGAATAGCTTGCCCATTCTTACGGCTTGCTCATTTTGTATATTCGGCGTTATAAACTACATATTGCGCTGTGTCTTATAATTATTCTCTTACGGTCATCTGTTGTGACTGATTGCTTGTATTGTAATTGTCATTGAACAGTGGCTTTGGCTTCATCGATATCATCGTTTGAAGGATTTCTATGGCAAAAGTGTAACCTAAAAATATAAAACAATAGCAGGATTATTATATCGGCAAGCAATGCAATAAAGAGCGAGCATAAAAATGAGCTGCAAAATGCCGGCTTACCCGGCAACATGAAACCTGCGAAGAGCGTTACCAAGATGAAAGCTAGTACGATGATATCGATTGTGAGGTGGCCGCGGTATCCAATCTTTCTCTTTTCGACGAGTTTTAAGACTACTTGTACCTTCTTTTCTGCTGTTAACTTGTCTTTATCCAGTAAGATAGGTTTCAGTTTAGGTACGGCTTTTGTCAGGAATGCAATTATTCCGTAATCAGGTTGAACGCCCAATTTGCTTTCATAAAGTAGAAGTTCGGGATAGAGGTAGGCGAGGGCATTATCAAGGTAATGGGCATATAGCCGCCATAATACAAGTACTATGGTGGACAAAGCAGCAGCAACAAGTAGTATGTGAGCAGGCCGACCGTTGTCCAAATACGACTTCAGAAAGTATCCCCAAATTGCTACAGTCAACGTTACAGCATATCCAATATGTGTAGTAATAACACCAGACCAATGGACTCTGAGTTGCTGCGTTGACTGAAGCAATGCTCTTGCATCTTCAGGTTTGAGCCCTTTTTCTTGGTTTGGCATCTCTTTATCCTCCCAGTTTTCTGATAAGTTGGCAGCAAAGGCCACCATTAGTTTAAACTCCATTTTTTGAATAATTTTACTACATCTACCTTACAATACAACCATCACAGTATTGCTTGGTTCACCTTCACCGGATTTATTTACCGCAATGATATAATATTCGGGTTATGTTTTTTCCGGTAGTCATAATACTTTGAGTGTTTGTCAAAGTTCGCTTCCCAATCCTAACTTTTTATAAGACCGGATAGCATTTTGCAAATATTGTCAACGTCTCTTTTAAACTCCTCACACTTACTTTCTGCAATAAATGCCTTGCGCCTGCATATCTCCAGAATAGGAATGCACTCAAATGCAGAGCCACGAGCAATTCTGAAAAAATTTCTCCTATCTGCTTTATGGTATCTGCCGTTGCCTTCTGCGATATTTGTCGAAATAGATAAAGCGGCTCTGTTTAGCTGATCCGTAAGATAATAATTCCCTTTGGGAAAATCTTTTGTAAATTCACAGATTTCATCCGCAAAATCAACGGCTTTATTGTAAACATCGAGGTTTTCGAATATAAACGTCATTTTTGAAAATCGCCAATCGAGAATAGACCGCAATCGAGAATCTCATGTGCTCAAATCTCGATTCTCGATTGCTCTGTTTGATTCTGCTGCCGGCAGAATCAAACTGGGGAACCAGGATTCGGACCTGGACTAACTGATCCAGAGTCAGTCGTGCTA
>CAZQYB010000086.1:0-11281 GCA_964597535.1 uncultured Pirellulales bacterium
TCCCCAAGCACCGTAGGGCGTCCCCGAGGGACTGCCGCTTGAGGCTGCCACCCGGGGATTTGCTTTGCTTGAGGCTGCCACCCGCCGTTTCGTATTGCGTCGTGCGTGGAAGGGGGGACATAAGGGCATCACGATATCAGAGCATCGGGTAGCTGGGCATCAGGGGGAAAGGGCATCAGGGGGAAATCTGCCGAGAGGGCGTAAGAAGACCCCATTGATGGCACTGAGAGCATTGTCTCGATGCCGAAAACGTATTTTTATCGGAAGGTGTAAATCTTTTTCAAAAAAATTTTAAAAAGGCAGAAAAAGGTTGACACAGAGATGAAAGGGTTTTACATTTTACAAAATGTAAAATGCTTTTTGATTATAACACGAGCTATTGAAGACCGTGGAAATAGAAATAGAGATAGAGATACCGTGGAAATAGACATACCACAGAAATAGCAGGAATAGAAATAGCAGGAATAAAAGTAAAGGTGTTGTAGGAACATAAACAAGGGCACAACAGAAATAGAGACAAAGGCACAATGAGATTTCCGGCAACAATGAGTGCGGATGCTAAGGCCTTGTTTTCCTGGAAGCTCTAAAAAGATGAATGGACTTTTTATCTGTCATTCCAACCCTTTTGCAGCAGGAAAGATTCTTCGGCTGCGCCTCAGAATGACAGAATAAGGAGCTCAGAATAACGAAATGAGGAGCTCAGAATAACGAAATGAGAAGCTCAGAAAAACAAAATGAGTAGTTTAGAAAGACAAAGCGAGGATTTTATAAAAACAAAACGAATAGTTTAATAAGGAAGGTTTTTATCGATGCAAACGGAAGTTGAAGAACATATCTTACAAATACCCGCCAAACTCTATCGAATTGGCGAACTGGTTCGCTATACACCGCTTTCACGGCAGACTATTCATAACTACACGATAATGGGGCTTATTCGTGAGGCAGAATGGACGGAAGGCGGACATCGACTGTACGACGAGTCGGTATTCGAAAGATTGTCGAAGATAATCAAACTTAGGAAGAGCAAAACTCTTTGGGAAATAAGGCAGATTCTAAACGAAGAAGAAGCTGCCGCCAAGATGTGCTCAACTGAGCAAAACTGAACAGAGAAGCTGACCATATTCGGAAACCGGAACAGAGGAAAAAGGTAAAATAATTTTACTTCTTTGAGATTGTTTTGCTGCAGCGGCAATGACAAACGAATTGCCGTAGTAACTCAAGGAAGGGATGAAAGGTTCAGGGATGAGAAACAGTGCTTTACTTTTCACAAGTTGTCCTTCCTGCTTTTTCTCACCCTTATTGCCTGCTAAGAAACGTACGGAGAGAAGCTGATTATGAAAGAACAAAACAACGAGGCAGGTGCGGAGCTGCTATTTCTTTTGAGACAGCAGCGCTGCTTATATCATCAGTTCAAAATGCTCAGCGACAGACAACGCCAATTGGCGGGTACAGATTCTCCGGAGCAGCTATTAGAAGTTGTATTCGGGCGGCGCAAACTTTTGGAAAAGCTCCGGGAACTGGATGGGAAACTTCGGCCAATAAAAGCGAACTGGCAGAGACTTTCGGCCCAAATTGGGCCTGAACATAAAGCCCAGGCATATAAGATGGCAAATCAGGTAAAGGAAATTGTGGGAGAAATTTTGGCGTTTTTCCCTTCTGAAACGGTCGAAAATCTACTGGTAAATGAGAATTGTAGATTTGATGAGGTCTTTGTTGAACCCCAGCTTCAACAGTAAGGACTGCGTATGAATCTGTCATCATTGATAACAGACAATATTGCTGAATTGCTCGTTAAGATAGTCGAGTTCACGCAAACTCGCCAGAAGATACTCAGCCGGAACATAAACAATATCCACAGTTTCGACTTTGTGCCGAAAGACCTGGCGGTGGATGAGTTTTCCGAACTGCTGAACAATGCTATCGACGAGCATATCCTCAACCAGCGACTTCTGCTCCGCGATACCGAAAATATCAAATTCGGCATCAGTGGCAGCTTCGAAACCAAAGCGGTAGTCGATGAATATGCGAAGGAGCTTTTTGAAGAAAATCGAGATGAGTATCTCGAACTGCAAATAAGTAAGCTTTTGGAAAATTCGCTCAACCAAAGAGTAGCAGCAGAACTGCTCCGGGAAAAACAAGGGACGATTTCGATTTTCGAGTAACTATGAGTTAGTCACCAAAGAACCTGATATTTGAAAACCAGGACGTTACAGATGTTTCTAAAAGGACAAATTGGAAGCGAAGCACTCCATGTGCAACAGATGACGGGCAGTTGCAGAGCTCCTGCGAAAACCGGTTGTTTTAGCTTATCCCAAAGCCCAGATTACCTTATCACTGCTGTCTTTATCGGGGAGATTAGGTAATGGTTCGGCCACACAACCAAACAATAAAAACTTTTTTAAGAAGATTGCTGACTGGTTGTTCTAAAGTTATTCGCCGAGAGGTCGATAAAGATTTGGGACGTTGGCTGAAAAAGCACAAAGCGAATGTTCCGTTATTTATGGGACTTAAAGATTGGCATTGTAAAACGTATTAGAACCCTAAAATCTGGTTCCCGCAAGGCGGGCGCCCTTTCACGGAGGAAATTGTGAAAAATAACCAGCAACACGACATTTATCAAGTATGGGAACAATTCCATAAGAACCGCAGCGACCATTTTCGTAATCTACTTATGAAACACTATATGTATCTGGTGAAATATGCCGCTGAGCGGCTGTACAGCAAGCTGCCTGATAAGGTTGACGTGAATGACCTTATCAGTGCGGGCATTTTCGGGTTGATGGATGCGATTGACGCTTTCGACCCTGCCAGGGGCGTAAAGTTCGAGACATATTGCTCGCCTCGTATAAGAGGTTCCATACTTGATGAACTGCGCAGTATGGACTGGGTGCCTCGATTAGTTCGTGCTCGCGCACACCGGTTAGCCAGGGCGACGCAGTTGCTCGAGACACATCTTGGCCGCAAGCCCACCGAAAAGGAAACAGCCGACAAACTGGAAATGGATATGGAGGAGTTTAACAGACTTCGGCGTGATGCCAATGCGGTCAGCCTGGTTTCGCTGGACACCAAATATAGCGATGGCAACGGCGAAAAAGATGTTCGCGAAATCGATGTAATTAAAGACCAAAGAAGTCAAGACCCCTTAATCGAGGCCCAAAAGCGAGACCTGAAAAGTTTACTCACTAAGGGATTTACGCGGGCTGAGCAGTTGATTGTCGCTTTGTATTACTACGAAGAGATGACGATGAAAGAGATTGGCGCAACGCTGGATTTATCCGAGTCTCGCGTCTCGCAGATGCACTCATCTATCATCGCACGTCTAAAGGCCCAGATGAACACCAGAAAAAAGGAATTTGCAATCTAATAAATAACAGTATTCACCCTCCTAACCTTGTTCCCTAATCTGCGTTAGCCCGCCCAGAACATACAGCAAAGCGCTCAACAATGTGGTCCCAAAATAAACAGGGCTGGTTTTCCATCTTGTATTCTCCAAATAGATCACCTTTATCGCCCCGAATTATAAGTGCTCGCAAATATCTAAGTAACAGTTGAATCAGCGTCGCAATATGCTTATATTAAAGCGGTTTTGATAAGGAGCAGTAAGATGCGATTTACGAAAATGCACGGTTTGGGCAATGATTACGTTTATGTCAATTGCTTCGAGGAGCAAGTTGAGGACCCCGCGAATCTGGCCCGGATAGTGAGCGACAGGCACAAGGGGATAGGTTCTGACGGGTTGATTCTTATTTGTCCATCGCAAACAGCGGATGTGCGAATGCGTATCTTCAATGCCGATGGTTCAGAAGCCGAGATGTGCGGTAATGGTATTCGATGCTGCGCAAAGTACAGTTACGAGCATAAATTGGCCGAGGCCGGCGGTTCGCTCTCGATACCTGGTCAGCCACCTTGCCCAGCTTCATTTAAGATAGAAACCGGCAGCGGGGTTTTAGCGGTTGGGCTCATAATCGATGATAGTGACAAGGTTCAAAAGGTGTGCGTCAATATGGGCGAACCCGGGTTAGCAGCCAAGGACATACCGGTCAACCTGCCGGTCAAAGAAGTGATTGAACAGCCAATGATGTTTCAAAGTCGGGCATTTGTAATGACGTGTGTGTCAATGGGCAATCCGCACGCTGTCTTTTTCCGCGATGACCTTGCAACCATCAGGTTGGAGAAGTTTGGGCCTGTAATCGAAAACCACAGCATCTTTCCAAATCGAGTCAATGTGCATTTTGTTCAGGTAGAGAACCCGACGGAGTTTACAATGCGAACGTGGGAGCGAGGCAGTGGAACCACCTTAGGATGCGGTACAGGTGCATGTGCCTGTTGCGTGGCGGCGGTGCTTACCGGTCGAGGAGAACGAGTGTGCACTGTGCATCTGCCGGGAGGAGAGCTGGATTTGAACTGGAGCGAAGAGAATAATTGCGTTTATATGACAGGCCCGGCCGTCGAAGTCTTCGAAGGCACCTGGCCTGAAGAGTAATGCTTACATACAAAGCCTTGGAGAGCGGCAAAATTGCAGCGCTACGCCATATCTGCCGGAAGGTAAATTCGCGTCTTCTCCGGAACTGCAGCTTCTAACGACCTTGCCGAATCCTGAAATCCTTCCGCCTAATTCAAGCAGACCCGCTGTGGGTGGTATAGTCAATTCCACCTTCAGGAGCCTGCCCTGTTCAAACTCATTGGCTACAGTTTCGAAATACAAGCCACCGGGACTTACGTTAATCGTGCAGCCGGTATAGAACTTCTCCGCCAACGAAGGAACTTTACGGCACGACAAATCAAGCTTTATGGGCAGTCGTTTATACTTTCGCTTTTCGGGCCTACTCACCGTGTGCCTCCCTGCATTATCTCACTTTCTTTTTCGGCGAATATTTAAGAGTTGCAAAATCCATACCAAAGCCGGGCATAAGCAAATAT
The DNA here is from genome assembly GCA_964597535.1 of uncultured Pirellulales bacterium. GTDB lineage: Bacteria > Planctomycetota > Phycisphaerae > Sedimentisphaerales > Anaerobacaceae > CAZQYB01. Next base: position 4,921 of record CAZQYB010000086.1, read on the forward strand.
CCTATTTTTACTTTTGCAAATGCTTACTCAGCATAATGTTAGGCAAAATTAACCCACCGGTGTTGACAAACTCTGCGACAAGAACGCCTATAACGTTGCCAAATAACAACGCCAAATCCCTGTTTTGTTGCTTTTAATCCAAATATCTGCTGAAAAAACGGCTCTTTAGTGGCTTATTTTACAAAGAGTTACCTTTCCGACTAAACAAGAAACTCTTTGAATCCGAAAAAAGAAGACATATGTTGCTTTTTTGCAACATCCGTACTTGACAATGTGAATATAGGTATTATTATTTGAACTATGCCAGACCACCGAAAACTACAATCCGGAAGGTCAAACAAAGCTGAGAGCGGTCAAGAGGGACACAATAAAGACCACTTAAGATTTGGACTGCTTGGCAAATCAATCACCCAATTGCTGCCAATAGGGGTCGTGACTTTTGACGGTGATTTGAAGATTATCGAGGCAAACGCGGAAGCAGCAAAACTCATCAAGTTAGACAACACAATCGACAAATCTTTGGCAGCAGGCACTGACGGCGCCGGCACAGAGGTACGGGACTGGAGAACAGAATTGAAATCCGTAGTATCAAGGGGAAAAACGCTAAGGTTCGACCGTGTCGGTTATACATTTAACGGTCAAACGAAGCTGTTGCGAATCGTCTGCACACCGCTAAAGAAAGCAAAAACAAAAAGAATTGCCGGGGCTACCGTCATCATCGAAGATATAACTGAAAGCGTCGATATCCAACGGCGGCTGGCTGACGTCGAGAAACTTGCTGCCGTTGGGAAACTTGCCTCTAAAGTAGCCCATGAATTAAATAATCCTATGGATGGCATACTGCGATACATCAATCTTACGTTAAGAATCATTGAGCAGGAGGAGCTTGAAAAGCCCAAAGAGTACCTGGCCCAGTGCCGGCAGGGACTTATGAGAATGGTTCAAATCGTGAGCGAGCTGCTGGAGTTTTCGCGCAGCACTTACGTACCATTTGAATACGTCAATATTGAACAACTTATCGAAGACGGCATAAAGACGATGGATTTGAGAGCAGAAGCTTCGAATGTTCAGATATTTCGGAACTACGCCGCCGACATACCAGAAATCAGAAGCGGCAATCTATTTCAGGTGTTCTGTAACCTTATAAAGAATGCGGTGGATGCAATGCCGGATGGCGGCAAACTGAACATTTCGACCTACCTGACGGCGGATAATACCGTGGCTGCAGAGTTTCGCGATACAGGAGCGGGCTTCGCATCCGAAAACGCCGGAGCTATATTCGAGCCATTCTTTACGACAAAAGATAAAGGAAAAGGGACAGGATTGGGATTAGCGGTATGTAAGGACATAGTGGAAAGATATCGCGGTCGAATAACAGCCGAAAATGCTCCCGAAGGGGGGAGTATTTTCACCGTGTACCTGCCTGTGGCAAGCGAAAGTTCATAAAGAGTAAGCGATGAATATAACAAAAAGGAATATTCTTGTCGTAGATGATGACAGAATCATATTAGATTCGTTGTGTGAGTTTTTATCACTCGAAGGGTTCCAAACAAGCGGGGCTGAAACGCTAAAGAGCGCTGCGGCTAAGCTGCAAGAACGAAGCTATTGCCTTGTTATTACCGATGTTAATTTGCCGGATGGAGACGGCTTTGATTTGTTAGATGTAGTCAAGAGAAACTACCCTCAAACGGTGGTAATTGCCATAACCGGCTACGGCACCATTGAAAGCGCGGTCAAAGCCATTAAGCGGGGCGCCTACGAGTACCTTACAAAACCCATCGTAGATGACGAACTTCGGTTGGCGGTGGAAAGGGCGATAAAACAACAATCGCTTATGAGTGAAAACGAAAGCCTGCGTCTGCAACTCAAACAAAAATATAGTCTTGAAAACGTAATCAGCCACGATTACAAGATGGCCAAGATTTTTGACCTGATAGAGGCAGTTGCAGACAGCAAAACGACAATACTGATGACAGGCCCGTCGGGCACAGGCAAAAGTATGCTGGCGAGAGCAATACACGAGCGTTCAAGCCGAGGGAATAAGCCGTTTGTAGAGGTCAGCTGCGGGGCAATACCCGAGACACTGCTTGAGAGCGAATTATTCGGCTATGTCAAAGGTGCTTTTACCGGCGCTTTGAACAATAAGGAAGGGAAATTTCTGGCTGCGGACGGTGGAACGATTTTCCTCGACGAAATTGGCAACGCGTCACCAGCTCTTCAAGTCAAACTTCTACGGGTATTAGAGGACAGGCATTTCGAGCCGGTCGGCAGTAATAAGACTAAAACCGTCGATACAAGGATTGTACTGGCTTCAAATCGCAACCTATCGGAGGAGGTAAGGCAGGGCAGATTTCGTGAAGATTTGTATTACCGAATAAATGTGGTAACAATACCGCTGCCGCCTCTAAGTGAAAGGGTGGGCGATGTGCCGCTTTTGGCCAAGCACTTTCTGCGAATATATTGTGCCCAGCATAATAAGGAAAAGCTGGGTATTACAGACGAGGGTTTTGAGTATTTGGAGCGTTATTCCTGGCCTGGTAATGTTCGCGAGCTGGAAAATGTAATTGAGCGGGCGGTTTTGCTCAGCAAAGGTAAGTTCATCGGGCCTGATGACCTGCCAAGCTCGGTCAAACAAGACTGGAGCCGGCAACAACAGACATACAAGCCGATGAGTTTAAAGGAAGCACTGGCAGAGCCGGAGAAGAATCTGATTCGGCAGGCACTCGAAGCCCATCACTGGAACAGACAGGAAACCGCGAAGGCGCTGCAGATAAACCGCACAACACTATTTAAAAAAATGAAACAGTACGGTCTCTACGCCGAGGCGGAGCGACTGGGACTGGCTTGAAATTAATTATTGGAGATGCGAGAAGCTGCCGCGAGCGGTAAGTCTATGTACCACATTGTAGAAAAGATATTGTTCGGCGTAAGCTTTATCGCCATCGGCGGGGCGGTGGCGTTGATGTTTTTCTTCGTGTTCGCCCCGAGTATCCTCGGCTCGAAAACAATACATAAGCAACTCGAGAAACTCCAGCAGGAAACTAAACTGATGAACGAACAGCTAAAACGGATAGTCGAATATCTGGAAAAAGGCAAAGAGAAACCTAAGAAGAGGCCTTGAGTTAATTGCACGAGCTTAGGAGCAGATAAAGAATCGATTTTTCAGAATTGGGTTTGGGGGGATTTCGATGGTATGACGAAAGGTTAAACGCTCAGGACGCCGAGCCTACTCCGCCGTAGTAGCCAACGGCTACGAAGGCCGGAAGGGGCTACGAAGGCCGGAAGGGGCGATTTTGGAGGTAACTACTCGGTTTCGGCCGGTGTGTTTGGCCTCGTAGAGAGCAGTATCGGCTCGCTGCAGTATGTTTTCCGCAGACTCATCAGATGAGCCGGACCATTCGGCGACGCCGCAGCTTATCGTAGCCGGCGGAACTTTGGATATCGAGATAGTTTTGACCTGGCGTCGCAATCTCTCTAACAGTACCATCGCCTCGTTTAGTTTTGTTTCCGGCATTAAGAGTACGAATTCGTCACCACCATAGCGGGCGATTACTATGTCGGTCATTCGCACATTATGGCGCATAATTTTCGCCAGCTTTTGCAACATCCTGTCGCCGGCGGCGTGGCCTGCATTGTCATTGATTTCTTTGAAGTTATCCACATCCATAATGGCGACAGAAAAACTGTGCTTGTAACGAAGCGCCCGTGAGTACTCGACCTTTAAGGCCTGGTCAAGGACGCGGCGCGTACCAACACCGGTTAAGGGGTCTATCTCGCTATCGCGTCGGGCTTTCTTATAGTTCTGGTACAGCTTAGCGTTAGTTAGGTTAGCATTGAGAACTCCCTGCAGCAGTGAGGCCTTGTACAACCATAGTTCCCTTGAGCAGCTCGAGGGCGGATTGAGCCGGCACATACAGAGAAAACCCTGCCTGCTTATCGTACTGCCGTCGCGGTCGTTGAATTGGTCCTGGATACAAAGTGGAATGATGAGTCTGGACAGTTGGGTTGCGGACGTCCTGCACTCCTGGCAGGCTTCATCACAGTTTTCGTCAATGATAATTTGTCCGTTTTCAGCTAATTTCTTTATTTTCTCCGGGTTGAGTAACCTTTCCTTAGAAAGTGGACAACCTTTCCGATAAAGCATCGAAGCCGAAGAACCTTTTTGGGCAAGGCAGAGTACAGCGCGGTCTGCATTAAAGCTTTTGGGCACTTCGTTAATGGCTAACGCAGTAACATCGTCAAAATCCAAACTCTTTAATCCGGCAGGGAGGGTCGCAAGCTCCTCGGCAGCGTTCTTCATAGCGTTATTGATACGCAGCTGGTAAGCTATGACGTCCCGGCTGGAAACCATACCTACGGGGACGCCGTTCTCAACAATTGGGACGTGGCGTATTTTGTGTTCGGCCATAAGCTGTTCGACCTCTGCGATTGTCATCTCGATACTGCAGGATATTGCCTCTGTCGTCATTATGTGCTTTGCAAGTACTTTGTCCGGTGGTAAGGAGTCTGCCAGTATCTTTGCCAGCATATCGCGTTCTGTGAGGACGCCGGCAAACCTATCCTGCGCATTAAAGACAACGAGGCAGCCCACCTGATTATCGGTCATTTTTCTGGCCGCCTCTGCGGCGGTGGCGTTTTCTTTGATTGCCAATAATTTGCCCGGTTGTTTTGCAACCTGCTCAATGTCTTTGACTGTGGGTTTCAGCATGGTTCTTTTCTTTATAAAAAGCGTACTTTCCAACCATTGCCTTTATCAGATAAAACTTGCTTTTAGTTGTCGAAAACTTTTGTCCTGACGTGCTTTTTTTCATAGAAAAACAACATTCAGGATATAAGCCTGCCAAATACGGTTCAGCGGCGCCACTCGGCTTTGCGAACCATCAACGGTGGCATCTGTTGAGGTTCAACTCTTCGGCTGCCTGGCTTCACGCAGCTTTTGTTGCTCGGATACCAGCGAATATTGAACAGCTTGATTTTCAAAGGTAATTTATTTTTCTTCAATTTGCCAAACATTGCCTAATCTCTTCTGTACGCGACACGAAAACATTTCAGACCCTGCCCCTCCTCCTATCGGCTGATTTGCGGGATGACTTAAACAGTGGATATGAAGGGAAAACAGAACACTATACGCTGCGAACTGGTATTCCCCGTTCGGCCAAGTACTCTTTCATCTGCTTTATAGAGTATTTTCCGAAATGTGCGATTGAGGCGACGAGGACAGCGTCGGCGTGGCCTTCAACAACGGCCTCGTACAGATGTTCGAGAGTTCCCGCTCCGCCGGAAGCGATTACAGGAAGACCGACCGCGTCTGCTATTGCCCTGGTCATTGGTATATCGTACCCGGCCTGTGTGCCGTCGGCGTCCATACTTGTCGGCAGGATTGCTCCGGCCCCCAGGTCTTCAACCTTTTTTGCCCATTCGACGGCGTCAATGCCTGCGCCGACCGTTCCGCCTTTGACCATAACTTCAAAGCCGGACGGCAATTCGGAATTAGTGCGTGTGTCAATCGCGATTGTGATTTTCTCGCTACCAAATTCATCGGCTGCCTCCTTGACTAAATCGGGATTGCGAACGGCGGCGGTGTTGATTGATACTTTTGATACGCCCATATCGAGCAGGTCATGGATTGCCTGACAGCTACCGATTCCTCCGCCGACGGTGAGCGGGACGTCCGGCGACATTGCCTCGACCGTTCTTTTTACGGCATCGAGAAATGTTTTTCTGCCTTCGATGGTGGCGGTAATATCCAGAAAGACAAGCTCATCCGCTCCGGCCTTGCAGTAGGCGGCGGCGTTTTCGGCGGGGTCGCCTACATCTTTCAAATTAACAAAGTTAATGCCTTTGACCAATCGGCCGTCTTTTGTATCCAGACAGGGGATAATTCTTCTGTAATCCATCTTTTTTGCTCCTGATATAGTCGAGTATTTGCCAGAATTCTAATTTCACAATCCGTTGAAGAGTGTACCAGACAAAACTAAGGCGGTCGAGAAAATAAGTTCTCGTATCGAGCACTGCTATGTTGCTTTTGATATTGGCGCAGATTTTTGCCGGCGGAATGGTGTCAGTCGCATAGAAAACGGCCGGGCAAAAGTAAGCCCGGCCTTTTCTTCGTAAAAGTTACAGTTGATGAATTTATTCCACCGGCTGAGCAGCTTCGGCCAAGTAGTTATCGACGTAGCTTCGCCAGCGCTCGATGATATCGTCCTGCTGGCCGGCGAATCTGTCTTTGCGGAAGCCGAAATCCCGGCCGGTAAGCTCCTTTAGCAACCTGTTAGCGCATTTGCGTACCTCGCGATATTCACTATCTAATTGTTCAACGAGGATGGGTAAGACCTGCTGCTTGGGTTGCTTTAGAAAGGCG
>CAZQYB010000087.1:0-11217 GCA_964597535.1 uncultured Pirellulales bacterium
CTTATAGATATTTTGGCCGAGCCGTGGGTCCGGTACGCTCTCCGGTTCGAACCCGTCACCCTCATCCTCTATAGAAATTCCAATTTTATCTGAGCTCACCGAATAGTCAATTTTAATCTCTTTGCCGGCATTCATTTTATTACCGTGTTTGAGAGCGTTGAGAAAAGCCTCATGTAAAGCAAGATGGACGGCAAAAATATCCTCTTGGCTGAAATTGTTGGCTTTGAGTTCGGATAGAATCTGATTGTACACCCCCCCAATATTCGATGGCATGCTCTCTACGACTACTGAGCGACTGATTGGTGTTTTTGACGCCATAGACTTATATCTCCTTGAAACCCTTTTGCAATGAGTTTGTGTGGACGAAAATTATTTTTCAAATTCGTTATTAGTTACGTCCCACCGGCGTCCTCCATTTGCTTTTGTCAGCCAGGCAAAAATCATTTTTTGCTAATCTGCCGCAGACAAGCCTTCAACTGCACTTTCTAAATCCTGGTAAATATCGAAAATTTTGGTGAGGCGCGTTATTTTAAAAATTTCGTGGATTTTTGGATTTATATTACAAAGTCTTAACTGGCCGTCGCGCTCGTAAACTTTCTTGCTGATTCTTATTAAAAGTCCTAAAACAGCGGATGATAGAAAACGAACATTTTGAAAATCCAGGACCAGATTTATCCGCTCCGCTTGTTCGACGACGGACATAATGGATTCTTGCAGTGCGCGAATATCATTTTCTTCAAGAATTTTTTCATCGGTTAAAGTAACGATTGTTGCGTTCTCGGCATACCTGACATATATTCTCGGCTTAATCTCCGCCATAACAGTCTTCCTAAAAGAACCTAAAATTATGCTAAAATCGTATGTTAAAATCGTTCAGATGTCAAGATTTTTGCGATTTCGCACAAAATTTCAATTTTTTTTAATTTTTTTGAAAAAAATTCTTGCAAATAAGGGGTTTTTCGATGAGCATTGTGTTTTTGTAGGTTTTGTGTATTTTAGAGAGCAAAACTCCTACAATTTGGGGTATGTTGTTGATAATATTAGGTGCTTTATGTGATTTCAGCTTTGACGTATATTAGTAATCACACTCAAAACGCTTGCTTTTTCGTTGTTGTCTGCCCGACTGCGGTAGATAAGGAAATTTTTATAATTGGTGTATTGTTTTGAAGGAGATTGTAATGAAGATTAGTAGGTCAACAGGGTACGCACTGCTGGCAGTTGGTTATCTTGCACAGCATCAAAAGGAAAAGATTGTTTTGTCTCAAGACATATCTAAAAAATATAATATCCCCTTGGAATACCTGCTCAAGATACTCCAGCAGTTGGTCAGGGCGAATTTGCTTCGCAGCAAACGAGGTCCTCGCGGTGGCTTTTCCTTGGCCAGACCAGTAAAGAAGATAACGTTGTTGCAGGTGATTGAGGCAGTTGATGGGCCTATGGTCAGCCAGTTAGACTTGGCAGAGCACGCGCGTGGAGAAAAATACGCCGCTCGTGTCGAGAACGTCTACGGCAAAGCACTTGCTCAGGCCAGAGCTGTTTTTGAAAAGGCAAAGATCGCCGATCTAGCGGGCAGTTAATTTGCTAAAAAGAATGCATATTAGCGAATTTCAGCAGTTAATTGCAAAAAAGTACCAAGAGCGGGACCGGGAGCGAGGAATCCCCGCCACGTTTATGTGGTTTGTCGAAGAGGTAGGAGAGCTGGCTACCAGTCTCGCAGGCGCCGATGAAAAGAACAGAGCGGAAGAGTTTGCCGACGTATTTGCCTGGTTATGTACTCTGGCAAACATAAGTGACGTGGATTTGGAAGAAGCGTGCGAAAAATATACTTCCAACGATGTCGATGGCTTCAAATGATGTCTGTTAGCCATCAGCTCTTGTTTGCGTGTAGTTGCTCGTTGCTGTTCTTCTGAGGTAATTGTGACTGGGTGGAACCGCCCGCCGCCATTAGAGCCTTGTAAAAGCACCAGCCAAGGCCGCCGATAATTAATAAGAAAGCAAGGCTCAGTATCAGATACGATACGGCGTTAAGTTGCTCCTGTGACTGCAGCGCTGGTTCTATGCCCTCTTTGCCACGCGCCGAATAAATCAAATTCAAGGCGATAAAAGCGCTGACATCCAATGTGCCGAGGATTCCCCCCAACCGTGCAAACAATGATGCCTGTCTGCCTGAGCTATGGTGCCTGTCAAGTAAATAGTTACTAATGGCGACCGCAACAACCGCCGGCGCTAGGGATAGCCACAACAGTCTTTTCTCCTTGCAGCCGTGCAGTGCCGATTTGAACAGCATTACAACCACTACCGCCGAAGCTATAGCAAGAACAAGGGCAAGGGCACCGCTTAAACGTACCTTGGTTTCCATATTGTCATCCGGCCGGCTCTCAACATTGTTCGAGCGCCGACCTTTGGCACAACTGATTATTATCGCTATGATTGGAGCAGAAATCATTACCGACAGCCCCATACATTTTCCGAGGTCCAGAGAGCCCGTTGAGCTTCGAAGCAGGCCTCCTTCTTGGGTTAAATCATCGAACAGACTCCAGAGGAATAATGAGCCTAAAATGACGGGTATGCAGATTCGAATCAGATAAATCCACCATCTGCCCAGTTTCCAGTCGCTTCGCTCATTGGCGTGCCGACGCAAAAGGTCAATTCGCCAGAGCCAGCCCAGCACCACGCACTCGAGTAATCCGAGAAAGGCAATACCCCACGTCCCGTCAATAAACTTCCCTATGACATCCAGCCAGTACAGACCACCTTGAGTAATATACACAATCCCAACGCCGAGTCCGACTACGCTCATAACCGGCAGCGTGACGCTTCGCCGCCACCCGGTTTTGTCAACTATAGCCGCAAGCATCGACTCGGTAAGCGAAAATGCCGAGTCAATCCCTAACGTGACAAGCGCGAAGAAGAAAACAAAGCTGAACCACGCCGAATAGGGCAGTTGTGCCAGAGCGTAGGGAAACGCTACAAAAGCCAGGGCCGGCCCGCCCTCAGCCACCTTTTCCACAGCCACCGCCTCGCCGGCCTGGGCCGTAACAAAAGCCATACCTCCCAGCGTTGCAAAAACCGCCAGACCCGCTATGAAACTCGTGCCAAAATCCGCAAGACCAATTATCGCCGCGTTGTTATTAAGGTCGCTTTTTCGGTGAAGAAAGCTGGCGTAAGTTATCATCACCCCTCCAAAAGCCAGGCTCAACGAGAAAAATGCCTGCCCAAATGCATGTCGCCACGTTGTCGCCTTGGTCAGCTCCGACCACACAGGATTAAGGTAGTAAGCCAGCCCATTGATGCTGCCCTCGAGCGTCAGCCCCCGCACCGTAAGAACCAATAGCATCAGCCAGGGCAGCGGTACCGTCCACCACACAATCTTGCCGACTAACCTCACGCCCCTGAATATGCAGAGGTACATCACCAGCCACGTAACGACCAACGGCCAGAATATATTCCACTGAACCGAACCCAAAGCCGGGCCCGGTGGATTGTCAAGTGTGTACTCCGCAGGGTGCCCAAGATACGTATGAGAGAAAAAATCTTTTGCCTTTTTAACTCCCTCAATCCCTTTGGCTGCCCACGGCAGCTCCCCGCCCGTGATAATACCTTGCACACTAAAGCACAGAAAGCTGAAGCAGTACGCAAGAATCACCGTATAAAACGTGACAATGATAAATCCGAGAATAATGCCCCACCACCCGACAAACTCAAACCTTTTGTGTCCTCGAGCGAATGCTTCAGGAGCCGCCCGTTGTGTAAAATGCCCCAGACTGAACTCCAGAATAAGCATCGGGACGCCAATTACAAACACGGCGATTATATATGGAATCAGAAATGCTCCCCCTCCGTGGTCATATATCTCGTATGGGAACCTCCACAGATTGCCGAGTCCAACCGCCGAGCCTACAGCAGCTAAGATAAATGCGCCTCGGCTCCCCCAGCTTTCTCTTTCCTCTTCCAAAAGCTCCAGGCTCACTGTTTATCTCTCCGTAATTATACTCCGGTCCACTATCTTCTTATCTTAAGCAATTCTAATGTATCACGTTCGATGATGTTTTGAATGTTACCTCGTGGGACCGTCGGCAAATTTGTGTCAGCCAGGAGCTTATTGAAGCCGAGCAGTGTCTCTATACACTCCCCCGGGTTGCCGAATGGGAAACCGCTGCCGAACAGCAATTTATCCATTACCCCACGTTCGTGTGCCGACACCACTATGTTATAAACCTGCCAGATATTGCTTACGCGGAGCGTCAAATCCGCATACACATTTTCGTGTTTCGCTACCATTGACAATGTTTGCTCAACGAACGGCACACCCATAGTTCCGATAACAATTTTCAAGGCGGAAAATTCCCTGGCAACTTCATCCAACAAAAAGGGCTGGGCATACTCTAATATTGCGGTGGGTCCGAGCGGTTCGCTGCTGTGAAAGAAGACAGGCAGTCCAAGCTCTTGTGCCGACTCGTAGAGCCGCATAGCTTTGCTGTGGGTTGGGTGGAACCCACACTCGCTGCAGTACAAAACCGTCCCCGCCAGTCCCAGCTTATCGCGGACGACTGCCAGGTTTTTGACGCTTGTTTTGTCCTTTGTCGGCTCCACAAACGCAAAGCCAACCATTTTTGCTTTATGCTTGCTCACGTACTCGGATAATTTCTCATTGACTTCCCGGCTCGACTCAGCCCCCTTGTCTGCTGTCGCAGACAGCAAAGGGGGCAGGGCCAGCACTATACAGCTATCTACTGTTTCTGTCGCGGCCAAATGCTCGGATGGGTCAACATCGTGGGCAGGACAATTTATGTGTGTGTGGCAGTCAACTATCATTTTTCCGTGCCTTTAATTTTTAGCCGCTATCCATAGCCGGCTCTATGATTACGGTTAATATTAGCCCCGTAAATTTTCACCGTCAAGCAGAAATATTTCCTATTTCCCATCGTCCTTATCCGTAGATTTTGGCACCTGCTTTACTGAAGCTCTCTTTGCCAAGAAAAAGACTGCTTCCAACAACCTCTTCTTGACCCTAAGACCCAGCGAATGTAATATGCCCCAGGTAAAAATGCAGTTCTTAACATTTTGAAGGTGATGATGCGGATGAAGAATATTTGGCTTATTTTCGGTTTAGTCGTGATTAACCTGACTTTGTTGGCAGGCTATTCAGATGCGTCCTGGACATATATAGGCGATTATGTTGAACCCTATCAGGTAGATAAGAATACCATTACATTTACCTGTACCAATGCTACCGTCAAAGTTGAGGTTTGTACCGAGGATATAATAAGAATACGGACGAGGAAATCCGGCAGTTTCAAGCCGAACGAGCCCTGGGTGGTCATAAAGTATGATTGGCCTCAGTCGCTTTTTACTGTAAAAGACAGGCCAGATTATATCGATATAGCAACTCAGTGTCTTACACTGAAGATAAACAAATCGCCATTTCGGCTGGATATTTATGATGAAGACACAAGGGCTCTTTGTTTGGAGCCAGAGAATGGAGGGATGGGCTTCGATGCAGAAAAGGTCATCTGTCGAAAGAAATTAACGGCCACTAATCATTTTTTCGGTCTGGGACAGCGATATGAGAAGTCCGACCTTCGCGGCCAAAAACGAGAACTGTGGGTAACAGAGAATGTTACGCCGATTCCCTTCTTTATGGCAACTGACGGTTACGGAATATTTTTTCACAATACCTGGAAGACGACATTTGACTTCGCGCAGGACCCGTATTATTTTTCCGCCCCCGGCGGCAGTGAGCTTGATTACTATTTCATTTATGGGCCAAGCTTCAAACATATTTTGAATCAATATACAAAGATTACCGGCAAATCGCCTCTGCCGCCTAAATGGGCCTTCGGACTGCACGGCAGCAAATGGGGGAGACAAAAGGGCCAGAGCGGTATTTTGAACGACGTTAAAGAAGCGAGGGAGAAACAGGATTGGCCATTGGACAGTATAAGAGTACATTCAAAAAACTGCGGTCAGGGGATATGGGCAAGCCCCAACTTGAATTGGCCTGATGATGGATGGGGCAGCTTTTCTGCCGTTGACAAAATGGTGCAACAGCTCCGCGATATGAATTGTCACGCAATTTTCTGGGAAAACCCCGGCATACCCGCTACCTGCACGGAAAAATACGACGATGGTGTGAGTAAAGGCTATTTTCTTATGCAGGACGGGGCCGTTTGGAATGGCCGTTTTGGTTATGGTATGAATCCCGGTGCACTTGTTGATTTTTGTAATCCGGCTGCAAGAAAGTGGTGGAGTGACTTACATAATTTTATGATAGATTTTGGTTCTGATGGTGTCGCCGGTGACCACGGTGAGGAGGTGTATGGAACTATGTATTCGCCGTATAGCAATATGTCGGGTGAGGAGTATCATAATCTTTACTCAATGCTGTACGATATGGCCAGCTGGGAGGCTTACAAGCGGCGTGCTCCCAATAAGCGCTGTGTTGTGTGGGGTCGCTCATTATGGGCAGGCTGTCAGCGCTATCCAATGCAGGGGACACAGGATTCTCACAGTGAGGGCAAAAACATCCACGGTGAGATTATGGGCTGCATCAACTTCGGGCTGTCGGGTGTGCCTTTCAGGATATATACCGACAACGTCACGCGCGAGATTCTCGATAGCAAAAAAAAGGACTGGCCTTTTTCCAGGCTCAGCCAGTATCTTTGTCTTACAGTGGCCGGTGAAAGGACCGAACTTTTCCGGACGGGCAACGCAGTAGCGGATAATAATTATCGGTTCTACGCGAAGCTTCGTTATCGTCTTATGCCGTATATTTATACGTATGCTCGAATAACCACCAAGACCGGACTGCCTCTTGTGAGGGCACTGGTTCTGGAGTATCAGGATGATGCTAACACTTACTCAGTGTACGGGCAGTATCTTTTGGGTAAGGAATTGTTGATTGCGCCATTGTGGAGTGACACTGCTTTCTCAAGAGAGATTTATCTGCCGAAAGGAGAGTGGCTCGATTTCTGGGATGGAACTACATATCAGGGCCGGCAGACTATCAACTACGATGCACCAATTGATAAGGCCCCGATACTTGTCAAAGCCGGAGCTATTATTCCTATGGCGCCTGATGGCCAGCTATATGTCGATGAGAAAAAAAGTCCGTTGACAGTAAGAATCTACCCCAGGGGCACATCCACTTTTGTACTCTACGAAGACGACGGGGTAAGCTATGATTACGAGAAGGGCATTTACGCATTGACCACATTCAGGTGCATTGAGAACGATGCCGGCATAGCAATTATTAAAAGTGCCCCGAAAGGAGGCTACAAAGTACCCGCGAGGGACCATATATTCGAGGTGCACAAGGAAATGGCCGTAAAATTCGTTACTAAGGCCGATAAAAAACTACCTCGTTTTAATAAAAAGGCGAAATTTGATTCCGCAGCCGAAGGCTGGTTTTACGATGCAGGCAAAAAGATAATCTGGGCAAAGGTAAAAGGAGGGGCGAACAATCCTGTTTCTGTGAAGTTTTGGAAGGTTGCCCCCGTGCGATAGCTTTTTCTTGACCTCAGCGTAAAGCGAATGTAACATTATGCGGAAAAGGAATTCTTCGGTGGAGAACTCTTGTGGATTGTCCGGTTTGCAAAAATGCAATGATTACCATTGAACTCGAGGGTGTCGAAATCGATTATTGTACCGACTGCGGCGGTATCTGGCTCGACGCAGGCGAACTGGAGCTGCTGCTTGGTAATCCCGAACAAGCCGGAAAATTGCTCAATTCATTCAAAGTTGATACCGCCTGCACGGAGAAAGCCAGAAGGTGCCCTATATGCCTGAAAAAGATGCAAAAAGTCATCGTCGGCCAATCAACCCCAACCTTGCTTATAGACAAATGCCGCAAAGGTGACGGCCTCTGGTTTGACAAAGGAGAATTACAGGATATCTTAAATAGGGCCCAGTTGGACGAAGACAGTAAAATCCAGAAACTCCTGGCTGATATGTTCGGCCAGAAGCAGGGTACAAAAACACAATAACTTATTTTTTACTTAGGAGAAGAAATATGTGTACTACGAGCGCGATATTGTTACTGAGCATGGTGAGCAAAGTATTATTTGTTGTTGGCATCGTTATTCTTGTCGTGGCGCTTATTCTTAAAAAACGACAGTAGTAAAAAAATAACAAGACTTTACAGGAGAAAAGATTATGTGGATAGCGATTATCGTCGTTGTAGTCCTTGTTTTGCTCATTCTTTCTATAATTGGCATCTACAACGCTCTAATTCGGCTTCGCAATCAGGTAGATAATGCCTGGTCGCAGATTGATGTCCAGTTGAAACGTCGCCACGATTTGATTCCGAATCTTGTCGAAACCGCCAAGGGCTATATGAAGCATGAGCGTGGGACCTTCGAGGCCATAACAAAGGCCCGAAGTCAGGCTATGGGAGCGAAAAGCGTCGCCGAGGCCGCAAAAGCTGAAGGTGCTCTTGGTGAAGCCCTCAGCAAATTTATGCTGGTCGTTGAAAATTATCCCGACCTTAAAGCCAGCCAGAATTTCCTCGCCGTCCAGGAGGAGCTGACCAGTACCGAAAACAAGATTTCTTTTGCCCGGCAAAGCTACAATGACCAGGTACTGTTCTTTAACAACAAGATTCAGATGTTCCCTTCAAGCATCATTGCGAATACGTTCAATTTCGGCAAACGCGATTTCTTCGAGATAGAAGCCCCCGCCGAGCGAGAGGTCCCGAAGGTAAGTTTCACTTAGCAGCTTAAGATACCATTGCACAACGCGCCGACCTGTGTATAAGCGTCCTCAGACGCATGCGATTGCGTATGGGCGCTGTTTGAGCTCTTTTGTGTCACGTGCGTGAGAAGCTGAAAGAATTGGCTGCTAAGTACTAACGGCTAAGCACTAACTATGTGGGAACTGATACGAGCAAATAAGAGAAACTCAATACTGCTGCTGGTGATAATGGCGGTGTGTCTGATGCTGCTCGGTTATATTATCGGCTTGGCCTTCTTTCCGAATGGTGGTTTCTTCGGCCTGATTATTGCTACGGCCGTCTGGCTCATTCTTATGCTTATAAGCTTTTCAGGCGGCGACCAAATCCTTTTGGCTGCCAGCAGAGCCAAACCCGTTACCCACGATGTCCACCCCCAACTATTCAATGTAGTCGAAGAAATGAAGATTGCTGCCGGCCTGCCTGCAATGCCGAAAGTTTACATAATCAATGACCACGCTCCCAATGCCTTCGCCACCGGACGAAACCCAAAAACCGCCTCGGTTGCCGTAACTGCAGGTCTCTTGGCTCGTCTGAACCGTGATGAGCTCCAGGGTGTTGTTGCTCACGAAATAAGTCATATCCTTCACCGCGACATCCTTTTTGTAACGCTTGCCGGCATAATGCTCGGCTCGATTGTACTGCTCTCACAAGTTTTTCTTCGCGGGATGTTTTACAGTTCAATGACCGGCAGCCGCCGAAGATATTCATCAGGCTCCGGAGGCGGCGGCCAGGCACAGATTGTTATGCTCATAGTCGCGATAGTCGCTGCGATTATCGCTCCCATAATGGCCTACCTGCTATATTTTGCACTTTCCAGAAGGCGCGAATACCTCGCCGATGCCGGCGCCGCCAGATTAACGCGTTACCCCGAAGGTCTCGCAAGTGCCCTCGAAAAAATTGCCAACGACCCGTCACCACAGTTAGCTGCCGTCAACAAGGTAACCGCCCCTATGTATATCGCAAACCCCTTCAAGAAGAAGAAGCAAAGGAAGCTCTCAGACCTGACCAGCACACACCCGCCGATTTCAGAAAGAATAAAAATCCTGCGTAATATGGCCCACGGAGCATCTCTCAAAGATTACTCCGACTCCTTCAGTAAAGTAACACACGGCAAAACAGTCGTTCCACCCTCCGCTCTAACCAAAGAGGATATCACCTTGCGTAAGGCTAGCGAAGAAGCTAAAAAGGAAGTGCGGCGGGAAAAGCAGATGCATCAGGTCGGTGATATTATGCGAATGGTCAACAGCTTTATATTTTTGACCTGCCTCTGCGGCCTCAAATTAAAAGTCCCGCCAAACTTCAAAGGCAATAAGGTCAGATGCCCAAGATGCAAAAGAATTCTCGACCTGCCCCGTTAGAAACGGGCCCGATGGTCAGTCTATTAGCTGGCCGCAACTTTCTAACGGGGCCTGCCCTCAAAGTAAGCGCCGATTTCTGTTTAGCGGTCGCCGGCACGGGGGCGCTATTTACTCAGCTCAGAGCCTACGGTTACTCTTCTTCCATATACGGATAACGGAAGTTCCTCGGCGGCAGGAACGTCTCCTTTATCGCACGAGGCGAAACCCAACGCTCCAGGTTGAGCCAGCTTCCCGCCTTGTCGTTTGTCCCCGATGCTCTTGTGCCGCCGAACGGCTGCTGGGCTACAACTGCGCCTGTGGGTTTGTCATTGACATAGAAATTGCCTGCAGCGTGTCGCAGTATATCCATTGCCATTACTATTGCGCTTCGGTCCAGCCCAAATATTGCGCCGGTCAGCGCGTAGGGCGAGGTCTGGTCACACAAATGCAGCGTCTGCTCATATTCTTTTTCCGGATAAACGTATATCGTAAGCACCGGCCCGAATATCTCTTCGACCATCAGCTTCGACTTCGGTTCTTTGCTCACCACAATAGTCGGCTCAATGAAGTATCCTGTCGATTTGTCACTTCCTCCGCCGATGATGATTTCCATATCCGGCGAATTCTTAGCGAAGTCAATGTACTCATTGATGGTCTTAAACGCCTTTTCGTCGATAACCGCTCCCATAAAGTTCTTAAAGTCGGTCACGTTACCCATCTTGACGTCTGCGCTCTCGCTCAACAGGCGCTCTTTGACCTGTGGCCATATCGAATCAGGGATATACGCTCGCGAAGCTGCTGAGCACTTCTGCCCCTGATATTCGTATGCCCCTCGTACCAATGCCGCAACCAGCGCTTCAATATCTGTGCTGGCGTGTGCGAATATGAAATTCTTGCCGCCGGTCTCACCGACAATTCGGGGATACGAAACATACTTGCGGATGTCTGAGCCGATCCTTAGCCATATCGTCGAGAAGACATACGTACTTCCGGTGAAGTGAATACCTCCCAGCCTTACGTCGTCCAGCGCAGGCGGCCCAACCACCGGACCAGGCCCCGGCACCATATTGATAACTCCCGGAGGCATACCCGCCTCTTCGAGGATTTTCATAATAAAGTACGCCGGCAACACCGCCGCCGATGCCGGCT